>NZ_BAAGZP010000036.1:0-312201 GCF_054778355.1 Saccharopolyspora tripterygii
CATCGCCGGCACCGCAACACTACTAGCCATCGCATGCGCAATCGGCCTACACGAACCCGAGCGCGATACTCCCAACAACGTCGACACGTCCGCAAAGAACGACAGGAAACGCCCGTCGGTCATGCAGGTTCCGGGTGCGGCGTTGCTCGCGGTTGCCGCAATCGGTGCCTACTTCGGCGTCTACGGGCTCATCCCTGTCTACGCCGAGCAGGTGGAGCGAGTCGTCGCGGACCACGCCGCGGCAAGCCTGTGGGTTGGTGTGCTCCATGCGGTGATGTGGGGCGCGACCTTGATCGGATCATTCTGGTGGGGCAAGCACAACGACCTCACGCAGCGCCCGATGCGCACGTTCGCGGTCGCCGCTGGTGGTTGCGCCGCGAGCATCGCGATCGTCGCGCTCCCACTGGACCCGTTCGGAATGATCCCGTTCCGCCTGGTTCAGGGCTTCTCCTTCGCTGCGCTCGCCCAGTCCCTGTTCCTGCACTTCAGCAAGCACGCGCCTGGCACGCAGAAGAGCTCATTCGTCAGCACGGCCAACAGCTACCTGCTCGTCGGCCAATCTGTCGGTCCGCTGCTAGCCGGTCCAATGGTTGGGATCATGCCCGTGCCCAGCGTCATTCTGGTCATGGCGACAGCGTGCGCACTCGGTTTCTTCCTCGCCCTCGGGCCCGCGCGGGCTGAGAAGCACAGGCTGGCCGAAGACGATGTGCACGGGGACGACCACCAAGACGGCGACCAGCCAGGTACCGAGACCACCGCTCCATTCCCTGCCCTCAGGACGCCACGCAACGGTGTCGGCGTCGTGCCCTTCCGTGGCTGGCGCATCACCACACGCCACCTCGATTCCCTTGCGTCCCAATATGCGACCTTGTCGGGCAAGAACAGCGGAACGCCTGCTGGGCTTGACCACACCTTCCGCGCGTGGCAGCGGAGTGGTGCGGTCATCCAGGATCGTCGCCCGGCCTTTTACGTCTACGAACAATCCGGACCGCACGGGTCTGTTCGCGGCATCCTGGCCGCGGTGCACCTCGACAGTGGTCTTCTCCCCCACGAGGACGTCATCCCGGAGCGGGTTGACAGCCTCATCGAGGTACTGCAGGGCGGGCAGGTCAACCCCGAGCCGGTCCTACTCGGTTTCTCGGGCGATGGGCGGACGACCAAACGCATCGCAGATGCCACGCAGGAAGCACCTGTCACGGAGGTGCTGGCCAACGACGGACAGTCGCATCGGCTTTGGCGCATCACCGACTACGCCGACCAGGACGAAATCATCGACGAGCTCGATGCTCGCGCGGCATACATCGCCGACGGCCACCACCGCCACGCTGCCACCAGACAGCTGCGGCGCTCGATCTACGCGGAAGGCCACGGGCCAGGCCCGTGGGATTTTCTGCCAGGTCTCCTCGTCGACGTCAAGGCCAGTCCGCTGCGCCTCGCGCCGATCCACCGGGTACTACCCTTCGCTGACCCGCAACTGGCGCTCAAGGCATCGCGCACCAGGTTTCGGGTACAACCATTACGTGGTGAGCTCCCACATTGGGCTACAGTTCTCAAACACCACGCACGTAGAGGCCCGGCCTTCGTACTCGCGACCCCGCAAGGGGGGTTCTTGGTGAGCGATCCTGAGCCGGGATTCCTGGATGCGGCGATGCGCGACACCCAACCCGCAATCCGCAACATGCACGTTGCGGTCCTGCACACAGCTCTGATAGATCAGCTGTGGCAGATTCACGATTCACCAGAAGACATCCGCTACGAGCAGAATGCAGTCGAGGCAGTACGACAGGTACGCCGCAACGGCGGTGTCGCGGTGCTCACGAATCCTCCTGCGCAGGAGGATCTCGTGAAGGCAGCCGCGGCAGGAGTGCGTTTACCCCGCAAGTCCACGTCCTTCGGCCCGAAGCCTCACCCTGGCCTCATTTTCCGGACTCTCGAGGAACCCGTGAGCCAGTTCCGGAAGCTCACGTGAGGTAGTCCTTCAGGGAATCTGGAAGATATCCACAGGACACCCCGACTGGCCTCCTAGGTTCGCTGGGAGGCCAGTCGACGACCTCGGCAGTCGAGATTTCTTTACTGTCGCCGTTGTGTTGCTGCGTCGAACTCCTGCCGCAGGAAAGGAGTGTGAAGACCTCGCTACCGAAACATCCCGAAAAGTACCGTGTCCCAGCACGTTAGCTGCCAGGTTCGCTGCGGCTCCTGAGCGGCCTCGTCAGTGGTGGTATTTGTGCACGACCGCGTGCCCTTTGCCCCGGGCGATCAACATCCGGTTGACCGGGACCGTCAGCACGAATGCGATCAGCAGCGAGACCGCCAGGGCACCCCAGAACAGCGCGCTGTCCAGCCCAGCATCCATCGCGCCGGGAATGACCACCATGATGAGGTTGTCCACGATCTCCATCACGGTGATCGACAGGGTGTCGGCAGCGAGCGCGACACCGAGCGCCGCGCCGAAGGCCAGCCCGGAGCGCAACACGGGCAGGATGGTCAGGCTGTAGCCGAAGAAGAACGCCAGCACGATCGCCACCACGATGGTCACGGCGTTCGACAGGCCCAACGCCGTGCCGATCACCATGCCCAGCACCTCGCCGATCGCACACCCGGTCAAGCAGTGCGCGGTGGCCGACACTGCCGAGCGGGTCAGCGCGCGACCTTCCAGCGGTCGGTGATCGTGCTCTTCCTCATGCCCCTCGTGCACGCGGTCATGATGGAACTGGTCGCGGCTTTGCATGTGATCGTCCATGACTTCTCCCCGGTGAAGAAAACGCCCAACAAGTAGGAGGCGGATTCGCATCCGCTTGCGCCGCTGCACTCTGCGTACCCCGTGGGGGTAGACGCAGAGGCCCGACGATAACGTATCGGCCCCGCCGGGCCCCACAAGCGATGTGTGCCGCCCGGACTGAAGCGCGAGGCACGCTAACGCTTCGCTGCCCTGAGACCTTGACCTCGGCCTCCTTGTCATTACTGGCAGTCACCTCAGCGAGACAGTGCCTCAGGTGCACATCCAGGCGACCGATCGACACGACCTTGAGCGTCCGCAACACGGCGGACACCTGGGCGAGGACATCGATGCAGTACTTGTCCTCCTCGACCATGCGGTCGACGCCTCGGACCGGCCCTTAAGGTGCCCCGGAGGTGTTGGAGCCGCCTCCGGGTTGCCGTGCACTGCTGTGACTCCCATCAGTCGCCCGCCTCGACGCAAATACCCCCTGAGGGTAGGATGGCCACTGTGTTCACGCATCACGTCCACATGAGCCGTCCGGCGCCGGATCGCCGTGGCCTCCCGCACGCCAGCACAACCGCAGCCGAATAGTCGTTTATCGTGAACCTCGTGAGCACGCACGCAAGCCGTCGAGCCCTGCTGTGGGCGCTGCTCTGCGGGCTGCTCCTCGGTTTGCTCGGAATGCACCACCTCAGCGCGAACGGCGCGGCCGGCACGCACGCCACTACCGCATCGAGCAGCACGACCACATCGGCGGCTGCGCATAGCGAAGACTCTCACCGCAGTGACTGCTGCACCCCCAGGACCAGCATCGGGTCAGAGGTGGCAGAAGGCGGACACGGATCCGACTCCCACAACCTCATGCACCTCTGCCTAGCGGTGCTGTGCGCGATCACCGCACTCACCGGGGCAGTGCTGATCTTCCGCGGCAGCAAGCACCTCCAGGAGCCAGGGACCGGACGCTTCCCGGCACAGGCCTCCCCTCATCGACCGGCGCGGGCGCGCGCGGGCCCGGACTTGCTCTCGTCGATCTGCGTTCTCCGGCTGTGACCGGCAAGCTGCACGGTCTGCAGCGACACCGAAGCACATCCAACCTCAGGTGAACCAGAACGACGAGGAAACACCCATGCGCAAGAAGACCTTGATCGCAACCACCTTTGCCGCTCTGACGGCAGGGGCTGTACTCGCCGGATGCAGCGGCAACACTGGCGGCGGCCACGACATGGGCAACATGGCCCCCTCGACCGCCGCCCCGGCACCCGGCACCGCGCAACAGGGCGACCACAATCAGGCCGACATCACCTTCACCCAGCAGATGATCCCGCACCACGTGGGGGCACTGGACATGGCCAAGATGGTCCAGGGCCGCACATCCAACCCGCAGGTGCTCGACCTCGCCGGCCGCATCGAGCAGGCGCAGGACCCCGAGATCAAGCAGATGACCGGCTGGCTCCAGGCATGGGGAGCACAGACGCCCCCCACCGGCATGCCGGGAATGGACCACGGCTCGATGCCCGGCATGGAGTCCGGCGCGCCGATGCCGGGCATGATGAGCCAGGACGAGATGAACCAGCTCATGGCGGCCAAGGACGGCGAGTTCGACAAGCTGTTCCTCGAGATGATGATCAAACATCACCAGGGCGCCGTCGACATGGCCAAGGTCGAACTGAGCCAGGGCAGCAACGCCGAGGCCAAGGCACTCGCCCAGCGCATCATCGATTCCCAGCAGGCCGAGATCGACGAGATGCACAAGCTGCTCCAGGGATAACGCATGAGGCATGGGGTGGGTTCTCACGCCCACCCCATCCTTGGCGGCTCACATCGGCAACAGGCACAAGGTCTTCAGAACAAGTTGGGCCGATTTAGCCGTCCGAAATCTTGCGACGGCATGATCCCGCCGGCTAAAGGCTCTCCAGACGAGCGCTGCCCGCCGTGTCAGTTCGAGGCCGGCCGTCTCATCGGAGAAGATCCGCATCCTGCGGATTCCACGAGTGCGCGCCACCCACCCGGACCGCACGTGTGGCTCTCCGGAGGCATCGCGCCCAACTACCTCGCAGCAAACCGCCGGCTGGAGGCAACGCATCGTCGCTAGAACAAAGGACTACCGGTTCTGCCACACCGACAGAACCGATCGCGCAGGAACCACATGAAACCTCGACGATCGAGCAACAACCCGCGACGCACGGTGCTGTTTTCGACCACCGCGCTGCTGATCATCGCTGTGGCTGTTGCCACGGTTTGGACCAGCTACAACAGGCATGAACGCGGCCTCGGTAGTCCCGCCACCGAGCCCCTCGGGCACGTGCACGGCCTGGGCGTCGACCCCGCAGATGGAATGCTCTACAGCGCAACCCACTACGGACTGTTCCGCTTGCCCGAAGGAGGCAAGCCCGAGCGAGTCAGTGACCTGCGACAGGACACCATGAGCTTCACTGTCGTCGGGCCCGGCCACTTCCTCGGCAGCGGTCACCCGGATCCCCGCACAGGCGAGGCACAGGCAAACCTCGGGCTGATCGAAAGCACCGACACCGGACGCACCTGGCACCCCCTGTCGTTGTCCGGACAGGTCGACTTCCACAGCCTGGAAGCCAAACACGGGAAGGTCGTCGGGCACAGCAGAACGGCTGGCGCTCTGCTGTCCAGCGAGGATCGGACCTCCTGGGAGCGCTTGGCAACCGCGCCGCTAGCCGACTTCACGGTGAGTCCCGCCTCCCCCGAGGAACTGGTGGCAACCACCGAGCAAGGCCCAATCCGCAGCACCGACGGCGGCCGGAATTTCACCTCGACCCCGAACACACCATTGCTGTACCTCCTCGACTGGTCCAAACCGGATCAGCTCCACGGCTTGGATCCCCGGGGTCGCGCCTTCATGAGCCCCGACGGTGGCACAACGTGGGAAGCACGCGGACAGCTCGGAAGCACCCCGCAGGCCATGACTGTTGACCGCGACCGGTGGTACGTCGCGACTGCGAACGCGGTGCTGGTGTCCTCGGACGGTGGACGCACCTTCACAACGCGAACGCCCTTCACCTGACCGAGCGCCCTGCGCAACACCGCTGCCCGTCATTCCAGACAGCGGTAAGAAACTGCGCCAAGAACACCTCGCGGAACCGGGCGTGTTTCAGGTCCGCAAGGGCGGCGGCCGGGCCGCTCACTGCTTCGTGAGACCGAGTTCGATCGCCCGTTCTGACTGAAGTATCGAGAAGTTGCACGCCCCGGTCCGCGCTGCACCGAAGCGAGCGAACGGCGCCCGTAACCACATTCCCGCGCAACGTCAATCGCCCGACCTTGTCGGCAGCAACGCCTCGGCGACCCGCCACAGCCGCGCGGTGTTGGACGCCTTGACCAGCACGACATCGTCTGCACCAAGTCGCTGATCGAGCACAGCGGTGGCGACGTCGGCATCCGGCACGAGAATTGCGTCCCCGCGGTCCGAACCTTCGCGGCAAGCTGCGAGGTACATGTCCGTCGTTCGATCGCCCACGGCCAGCAGGTGGTTGATACCCAGCGCCATAGCGAGACGTCCGATCTCGGCATGTTCCTCGGCTTCTGTTTCGCCCAGTTCCGTCATCGGACCGAGGACGGCCCAACACCGTCGCGACCTCGCTCCTGCGATAGCGGCGAGGCTCTCCAACGCCGCGCGCACGGACTCGGGATTGGCGTTGTAGGCGTCATTGATCACTGTGACCCCGTCGGCACGGGTATTCACGTCCATGCGGTGCGCGGATCGCCGACGGGCTTGGGACAGCAGCGCAGCAACCTGGTCAACGCCTGCACCCAGCTCAATCCCCACAGCGGCGGCCGCCAGTGCGTTGGCCACCTGGTGCGCGCCATGCAAACGGAGCATAACTGGCGCCTCCCCGGCGGGGCTGACCAGCCGAAACCTGGCTCTCGCCTGATCGTCGAGTATCACGTCGACTCCGCGGATGTCGGCGCTGGCGTGCGTGCCGAAACGCACCACCTTGGCCGATGTCCGCTCGACCATCGCCGCGACCAGCGGGTCGTCCGCATTGAGCACCGCAACACCTCCCATCGCTGCTGGGGGCAGGGCTTCCACCAACTCTCCCTTGGTCTGTGCAATGGCGTCACGGGAGCGGAACGAGCCGAGGTGTGCGCTGCCGACGTTGAGCACCACGCCGACTCGGGGCGGTGCGGTCCGGCAAAGCGCGGCGATATCGCCGGGAGCCGTGGCAGCCAGTTCCAGCACGAGATGGCGGGTCGCCTCGTCGGCGCGCAGCACCGTCCACGGATGGCCGAGTTCGTTGTTGAACGAGCCGGGCGGGGCCACGGTTGTCCCCACTGGTTCCAATACCTGGGCGATCAGGTCTTTCGTGGATGTCTTCCCGCAGGAGCCGGTCACCCCGACTACCTGCATTCGTCCGGAACGACCGAGGTCGGCAACGACGCTGCGGGCCAGGGACGCCAACCCCGCCAGCACCGACGGTGCTTTACCAGGTCCGTCTGTACGTGGAGTGGTGTCGCCATCGAGCGCAGGAACGATCACGGCGGGTGCCGGGACCTCCCGGGTTGCCAGCACGCCGACCGCGCCGGCCCGCATCGCGGCTTCGGCGAAGTCATGCCCGTCGACCCGCTCCCCTGGCACGGCGACGAACAAATCACCGGGGCCGACCTGTCGTGTGTCGAACTCGACGCTGCCGGTCACCACGGGGCTACCGTCGGTGCGGTGAAGACGCCCGCCGATTGCGTCCGCGATCTCCCTCATAGTGCGCTTGATCATCGCCACGCCCCCAGCGCCTCGGAAGATCCCGCCTGCTGTTGTGTGGAGCGCTCTTCCCAGCCCTGGTCCATTAGGGACGACCTGGCAACGTCAACATCGCTGAACCGATGCCGGATCCCCTTGGTCGTCTGGTAGCGCTCGTGGCCACGTCCAGCGATAAGCACGACGTCATCGGTTTCGGCACGCCTGATCGCCGCGCCGATCGCCTGCTTGCGATCTGGCTCAACCTCGACCTCCGCTCCCTCACAACCGATCGTGCCGGTGAGCATCTGCGCGATGATCTCCTCAGGGTCCTCTTCGTAGGGATCATCGGCGGTGAAGAGCACGGTATCCGCCGCTAGAGCCACACGTCCCATATCAGGCCGGTTGAACCGGTCTCGATTCCCCGCGCACCCCACGACCAAGTGGACTCGACCGCCTGTGCTCGCCGCACGGGCGGACGCGAGCACTTCGGCCAATGCCGCCGGTGTGTGCGCGAAGTCCACCACCACCAGGAACGGCTGGCCGTTGTCCACGTGTTCGAACCGGCCGGGCGGCGGAGCGGCCTCGAGGCCTGCAACCACATCGTCTCGGGATGCATCCATCAGACGAGCCGTGGCATAGGCAACTGCCAGGTTCGTGACGTGACCTCCGCCGGCGATGGAGATGGCCAGTTCCACTGGTTGGTCCCCCTCGTGCACGGTCAGACGCGCCCCGTCGAGGGCAGAAGTGGACACATCAATTCGCACGTCCGCCTTCGAGTTGTGCCCTACGGTCACAGTCGGCACCTGCGACTGAGCCGCTAACCGTTGCCCCCAGGGATCATCGATGTTGACCACCGCCTTGCGGCAGCGGTCCGGGGTGAACAACGCCGCCTTCGTCGCGTAGTACTGCTCCACAGTGCCGTGGTAGTCTAGGTGCTCCGAACTGAGATTCGTGAACACAGCGACCTCGGCCATCACGGGATCAATTCGGTGCTGGTCGATCGCGTGCGAAGACACCTCCATAGCTGCCACCTGAACGCCAGCCGCACGCATGCGGCATAACGTCCGATGCAGTTCCGCGGCATCCGGAGTGGTCAACGTCGCCGGGCTCCGCCACCCTGGGGCACGCGTTTCGACCGTGGACATCAGGCCGGTGCGATAGCCTGCTGCGGCTAGCGCCGCTTCGACCAGGTGAACCGTGGTCGTCTTGCCGTTTGTTCCGGTCACCGAGGCGATCCTGAGCTCATCTGCCGGGTGTCCGTGCACCGCCGCAGCAACCGGCCCCACCGCCGACCGCACCGACGGCACCCGCACTTGGGGAACGGGCACGTCGGCAAAGCGTTTCACCAGCAAAGCACTGGCGCCAGCGGCCGCTGCCTCGCCCACAAAGGCATGCCCATCCTGCCGGGTTCCTGGCACAGCGCAGAACAGACCACCACGTCGTACAAGCCTGCTGTCACCGCTGACATCAACGACATCGGCATCGCCGCGCAGTTCGAACTCAGGAAGTCCCCGCACGGCCATCGACAAGCTGACCCCGCCGTGTTGGCAACCGCATTCCATTCGCCACCACCATGAACTTCCCGGACGACCACACTTGTTGCTTCAACCGACATGGCTACATCCGCCTGGTACCTGCTGGGCGCGACGCTCGCTGCCCACCGGCACGAGGAACAGTGTGGGTCTCCTGCCGCTGAGCCGCGAATCGCAGTGCGGCAACAGCAGCCGAGTCCAACCCATCCAGAAACCGGCGCGGGCTCGAGCCGCCGCCGATCTGGGCAAGGTGAACACCGATCGAACATAACGACTCTAGATCGTACTATGTTTGATCGTAGACTGAAGCAGGCTCCCGTCCCCGACTCAGAAGGCGCTGACGAGATGGACACGGCCTCAGCGTTGGCCCCGGTATGACGACGTTCGTAGCGACAACCGCTGCTCGAGCTTGTCAGATCGAGTGTTGATCCAGATATCTTCGCCGACCTCCGTGGCGCACACCCTCTACGACGATGGCAGGGTAGTATTTGAACCGTGGGACGCCCGGCAGGCACGTCTGATCTCGGATCGCTTGAGGCAGAGGTCATGGCCGTGCTGTGGCAGGCTGATTCGGCAATGCGAGTTCGCGAGGTACTGGCCGAGCTCAATAGCGGTCGTGATCCGGCGCTGGCCTACACCACGGTCATGACTGTGCTCTCACGGCTGGCCAAGCGAGGAGTAGCACAGCGGGAGCGGGCTGGCCGCGGGTACGCCTACCTACCAGCTGTTGGCAGCGCCGCTGAGATCGGGGTACGACGCCTGCTCAACGACTACGGCGAAGCAGCCCTCGTGTCCTTCGTCGACCACGTCAGCGAAGATGAGCACCTGCGGGCACGGCTACGTCGCCTGGTCGACGAGCAATGAAGGCGGACCGTCCACTGTGGGCACTGGTGGTCGCGACGACGGCCACCTATCCCGCGCTCTGCCTATCCTGGTGCTTGATCGCGGCTTTCACGATCAACCCCGACGCCCGCGCCCTCGGTATCGCGGGCCATCCCGGCGCGCTTTCCTCGATCCTGCTGGTCCTCTCCGGCACGGTTGCGGTCGGCAACTCAGTGCGTGCCGTGGCGCTCGGACTGCTGCAGACCCACCGGTTCCATGCCTTGGTCGCTCGCCGGCGAGTATCGACGCCCGCCTCCGTCCACGCTGTCGTGACCGAACTCAGGCAGCTTGAACGGGTCACAGTGGTAGACACTCAGGAGCAGGTAGCTGTAACCATCGGACTCCTACGACCTTCGATTGTGATCAGCACCGGCCTGGCAGAGAGCTTGAACGATGCTGAGCTACACGCGGTGTTGGCCCACGAACAAGCGCACGTGCAACGGAGAGATCCATTGCGCGCGCTGCTCGGACGATTGCTCGCTGCCCACCTGTGGTTCATGCCAGCAGCCCAGGACATGCGGTCCCGTGCCCGGCGCGACTACGAACTGGCAGCCGATCGCCATGCGGTGAACGTTTGCGGACGATCGGCACTCGCGGGGGCGCTACTGCGCGTGTTGTCTCCAGTCGCGAAACCCGAGTTCGTGGCCCCGTTCGCGGAACCCGGCCTACTGGACGCACGGATCGCTCAGCTTGAATCCGGTCAGGCACCGCGGCGGGCACCGATTTCACCGCTTCGCTCGGCGTGGACCGCGGTGGGAGTGCTCGCCTTCATGACCGCAGTCGTCGGGTCGTGCCTGTTCATACCTCACGTTTGCCCAACGCAATGACGGAGCGTCGGGCCTCGTAAGGATCCGAGTGGCAGATGCCGCGCCACTCGAAGAGCTCATCCGAGGCTGTCCGCCGTCATTACAGCGTCGGCGTGGGATCACGACCATCCGCAACCGACCGAAGCACGCATCCAGGAATCAATCAGGAAACTCCTGGACCATCAGGGATCGGCTTGCGAGCGACCATCCTTTCGACGATGCCCAGCTTGAACCGCTCGTGCTCCTCGATGAGGAAGCCGGCTGCCCGCACGTATCGGATGGGGCGACGACGGAAGTTTTCCCCAGCTGTCGGGACGGTCACCAGATCCAGCATCCGTTGCACGATCCGCGCCGACCAGGAGGTGCTGATGACGTGGTCTGCAAGCAGCAACTGACCACCGGGCTTCAGAACGCGCTTCATCTCGTCGACCACCCCGCGGTCATCCGGAACCGCGCAGAGGGAGAAGGTGCAGACCACGGTGTCGAATGACTCGTCCGCGAACTCCAGCTGCTGCGCGTTGCCAACGCTCAGCTCAACCACGCGACCGGTGGCATCCGCTCGACGACGCGCGAGGTCCAGCATGCGCGAGCTCAGGTCGATGCCCGTCAACCGCGTCTCGTCCGGATACCAATCGAGGTTCAACCCGGTACCCACAGCTACCTCGAGCACCTCGCCCCTAGCCTGACGGCACACCCACTTTCTGGTGTCACCGAAGAACTTGCGCTCCATGAACCCCATCTGCTTGTCATAGCTGCGAGAATGCTTGTCCCAATGCCGCCGCCGCAGTTCGAGGTCCTTCGATTCTGCCGACACTACGTCCACCGTCCCTGCTCGATCCGATGACCTCCAAGACTACTACTAAATATAGTAGGTTTCTTGGCTGTTGACCACGCCGCCATCGCAGTCGGAGTCGGCGATCTGACCCTCACCAGGGGGCAGCTTGCGAAGCCGCGGTCGACACCATCCCGCTCGCCGAATCACGCCGCCACGGGAAACCCGATCTGGGCCTTTGCCGACAACCTCGCCAGACTGCCGCCGACTTCGGCCGGGCGGCTCAATCCACTGATGCCGACCGGCAATGACCCTCGGCAACATGCTCCCCGTGCCCAACAGCCTGCACCTGCGGCTGTTGGGCGGCGGCACAGCGCGAGATCGGAATCAGCTGTCCAGCATGCCGAAGGCCCGCCGAAGTTCGGCGGGCCTTCAACTGCTCTTCAGTAGATGCTGTCGATCAGACGGCATACCCCTTGGTCTGGATCAGTGACGCGAGCTGATCGAGGCTCAGCCAGTGCTCCGTGATTCCGCTGAATCGCGCCGAATCGGAAATGTGCACTGTCTGGTTCTCCGCGTTGTAACCGATGACCGACACGTAGTGGTAGATCGTCTGGTCCGCAGGATATCCAGGCGGCTGGTTGTCAGGCGTCGCGACGATGTTGGCCACCGTCGCCTTGCCGGCATCAACGTTGCGGATGACGTCAGACCACAACTCGTTCTTCATCTCAGGAGTGATCGGACGGCCAGCCCACTCCTTGACCACGTAGGGCGCGCGGTTCCCGGCGAGCCGCTTGTTGAGCACATCGATGAACTGACTGATGTGATCGGTGCCGTTCTCGGTGGTACCGAGTTCGGTGGCCAGCGCGGCCTGACTCGGCAGATCCTTCGTCATGGCGGACAGGGCGATGCGCGCCGCAGCGGGACCACACCAGTATCCGGTTTCCTGCGCTTGGTAGTCGACGGCGAGCGACTTGGTGACGGCTTGCGGGCGGACCTCGGGAGCGCTCGGCACCACCGCTGCCGGAGCAGCAGCAGGCCCAGGAGGTAGCGCCGGAGCCGGAGCTGCTTGGGCGGCAGGCAAGACCTGCGAGGAGACCGGGGCAGGCTCTGGATCCGCGCCCGCTACTACTGGGTAACCAATCGCCACGACGGCGGTGCCGACGATGGCCGCGCTGAGAGCCTTGCCTGACACCTTGCTGCTACGGGCGTCACCACCCGAGTGTGAGCTGAGCTTTTGAGTGAGTGCGCGGACTGCCGCATTCGGGGCCTGGCCGTCCGTCTTTCGATGCTTGTACACGTGCGCCTTCCGGAGTCGGGGAAAGATCCGGCCACCACCGCCGGGGATGCGGCGGCCTCTCGAGCGAGGCGTCGTGACCAAATCGTGATGTAGCACCACCAACGTAACTGACGGTTATGAATACTTCAACGTGTCACCCGTTCAGGTCATCTAATTTCTTCTCGTTGACTCCGCGGAGTAGTGCCGATGTGGGGGGCGTCACCTGCGCTTGGTGATCACTTTCGGTATGTCATGCTGGCGGCAGCCGGGCTCCACTGGAGCGATCGTGGTAGTCACATTCGCTGAATCCGCGCCCCAGCAAGGATTTCCAGTCTCGGCGCACACGACCGCGAATGCGCACGCGAGGCGGGCGGCCTGCTGGTCGCAGATGGCCCGCTTCCGGAAGGGCTTCTCAAGCGGTCATTCAGGTCTCAGCGCGCCGGTAATCTCGGCAGGCGGGTGACCAGGGAGGAGGCTCCCGTCAGCTTCATAGTTAATCAACATCGCACGAGCTCCCCCCGGCACAACGCTCCGTGCCCAACCGCCCGCCCCACCGTCATCACCGCAAAATTGTCGGTGCGGAGTCGCACGGTCAAGCTGATCGTCGGAGTGCCGTAGGCCCCAGGTGCCTGTGGTTCTGTTCGGGTTCCGGTCCGGAGGTCTGTGCTGTTGGCGAGTTGGAATGCCTAATCGAACGCGTTTCCGGGTTCTGTGTTGCCGGGACGAGGGCTCCAGCGAGAGAAATCACTTTGCACGACGAGCAGCAAGGCAAGCCCGAACACCAAGAGGCCATGCGAGACGAGTCGGCTGATCGGGACGTTACCGTTGATGAGTTCGGGGATGCTGAATCCGCTCAACACGGTGAGAAATGCGGCCAGCACGGGCAGTAATCCGGAGCTCGCGCGGACTCGCCACGCGGTCCAGAGCATGCCCAGGCCGAGTGCCAGGTTCCATGCGCTGCTTTCATTGAACAGATGCCTGGCCATGAGGTGATCATATTCAGCGTGGCCGACTCCGAACATTTGCGCGCTCCCCAGCGCGATCTGGCCCAGTGCGACGCTGGCGAGCAGGATCCGGGGCCACCTGCGCAGGAAGCGGTCACGCAAGGGCAGTACGGCGTTGAGCACGGGCACGGTGAGGTCTGGTGTCGGTTCGACGGCACGCACCCGCAGCGCCCGGGTCAGTTCGGTGGCGCGGTGCTGCCAGAATCGGCAATCGGCGCACTCCGCGAGATGCCCCACGAGCTGTTCGTCTGGCAGCGGCGGCGCCTCGCCGTCCAGTCGTGCTGACAGCGCCTCGCGGCAGGTGTAACAGTCCACGTTCACACTCTCGCCTGAGAACTGGGAGAAGTTCCAGCCTTCTCTCCATCACGGCTGAAGCCGCCTGACAGGTATAGCCGCCGAGGTGCCGGAACACTGCGGATCATTTCGAGGCCCACATCACTCCGTTCCGAGCACTAAGCTTGGATCCACCGGTGGTCCAGGCTAAGCATGCTTGTAGGGCCCTGGCCGACTCAGATGGGAAGCGTGAACCCGGCGATCGGGCCACGCAACAAGGAGATCAACTCGCCCCACATGCCCGTCACCAACGCGAGACCGATCATGATCAAGAAGGCGCCACCGACCTGTTGCACTCGCCGCACGTGCCTGCGCAGCCAGCTCGTCGCACGAACCGCCCACCGTGCCCCGAGCGCGAGCACGATAAACGGCAACCCGAGGCCCAGGCAGTAAGCCGCGATGAGGAGCACACCTCGACCTGCGGCGGGACCGACGTCGGTGCCACTCGCCACCGCGATGACCCCGGTCAGCGTGGGGCCCAGGCATGGCGTCCAGCCCAAGCCGTAGACAGCACCCAGGAGCGGCGCACCCCACAGACCATCCGGCCGCGGCGGGCGTCGGATCTTCACGCTGAACTGAAGTTGCGGTACGAGGCCGAGGAAAACCAGGCCCATCGCAACGGTGATGACGCCGCCGATCCGCTGCAGCAGTTGTTCGTTGGCCAGGACGGCATCCGAGAAGCCGAGGACAGCGACCGTAGTCGCCGCGAACACGACCGTGAATCCCAACACGAACAACAACGCGGCGCCAGCTACTCGCCACCGCCCCTGCACCGGGTGCCGCTCCCGGTCGGCCAGGTCGATTGGCGGCGACTGGGCTCCCACCAGTCCCGCGAGGTAAGCGAGGTAACCCGGCACCAGCGGTAGGCAGCACGGGGAAGCGAAGGATACGGCCCCCGCAGTGACAGCCAGCAGGGCAGCCAGCAGCAGAGGCCCCGAGATTGCCAGGTCGGTCAGGTTCACGGCCGTCCTCCTGTCGATCCGTCCGGTTCGGCCGCGATCCGTTGGACGATTGGCAGCAGTTCGGAGTCGAGGATCTGCGTCAGATAGATAGCTGCGACGCGGTGCTGCCGGTCGAGCACGATCGTGGACGGCACCACACTGCGTGGATACCCCTTGAGCGCCATCAACGACCGGCCCGATGGATCGTAGATCGAGGGATACGTGATGCCGCGGTTGCGCACGAAGTCAACTGGCCCGCTGCGCATCCCGTCCCGTACATCGATCCCGAGGAACTCGACTCCGGAGCCCTTGGTCTGGTCGTAAACACGTTGCAAGTGCGGCATCTCACTCCGGCATGGTCCGCACCAGGAACCCCACACGTTAATTACGACGACTTTGCCCGCGAACTCGGAGAGCGAACGCTGCTTGCCCGGTTCGAGCAGGTCTTCACCGGCCAAAGCGGAGACGGTTCCTCGTGACCCGGGTGGATCGTAGAAGATCTTGGTCTGACCCCCTGGCGAAACGAAGGTGAACCCACTTGCCTGCCCGGAGTCCGCACCAGAACCGCAACCCGCCAGCAAGAGGAGAGCAACGACGCCAAGGAGGGACCACGAACGCCTCGCACGCATTTTTCGCAGCACCGCACCCTTTCGTCACACCCAACCCTGGACTACTAGGCAGGGTAGTTTGAAGCGATGAGGATGCTTCTTCGGGGTATCCCGTTCCGGTACAACAAGATCGCCAGCGCCTCCCTGATCTCAGCGCGGCGAGGTTGCGAGCTCTCGTTCAATGGCAGCCCTGAGCGTCTCGTACGTCGGCATCGCGGACAGGTGGCGCCCGTTTACGAAAAACGTTGGGGTGCCTTCAACTCCGATGTTGATGCCCTCGCGGAAGTCTGCCTGGACGCGCTCGGCGGTCGTTGGGGCGTCGAGCGCTGCTTCGAATGTCGCGACGTCGAGTCCGAGCTCACGAGCGAATCCGACGAATGTCGCACGATGATCGACTTGCTGGTCGCCCCACTGCGCCTGCGTCTCGTACATCTTCCGATACATTTCTTCGAGCTTTCCCTGCTGCCCCGCAGCCTCGACGGACCGCGCCGCGAGATCGGAGTTGCGGTGGCTGGGGATCGGGAAGTAGCGCATCACGAAGGTGACCCGCCCGGCGTACTCCTGGCGAAGTTGTTCCACGACCGGGAAGGCAGCCCTGCACGCTTCACACTCGAGATCGAGGAACTCGACAACGGTAACCGCACCATCGGGCGCGGTCGAAAGCTTGTGACTGTCCGGGCGAACCAACACCTCGGCCGGCACCGGAGCTGACGGCGCGGGCTCAGCAACCTGCCCAGAGGGCCCACTGGGACGAGTGGCAACCAACAGCACCGCCACCACGATCGTGGCGACGGTCGCCACTAACACACTGAGTTTCAAGTTTGTCGTCACGTGCTCACACCCATTCCGCCGTACCAAATCCTGGACAAAACGGTAACGGACGACAAACCAGGCCAAGTGGGGGGCTCCACAAGAGGACCTCGCCGCTTCGAATTAGCCGGGAGTTGGGCTACAGCGGACAGCCTCAACGACAAGGGTCTGCAACAGCCGCCCATGACGACGCGCACTACCTTCCTCTACCGGGCAAACGAGAAACTTCCGACGAATGTGACTGCCAGAACATGATGGAGAATTATTGAATTGCCACTGGCCCGGGACACCTTCATTCACAGGTCGTTCTCAGCTGCACAACCAGCATTGACAAGACGTTATCTGCTAGCTGACAAGCAAACTGCAGCGCAGATAGCCGTCTAAACCTCTGCTCGCGGTCTAGGCGGCGGCCTCGCCGGGTCGGCGGCATGCGTCAGCTGTCAAGGCGCCGCGATCAGTTCGGCATCGGTAGTGGGCGAGCTCCGCGCGTCGCGAGCATCTGGGTCATGACGTCGATCTCGGAGCTCTGCGCGTTCAACATCTGTTGAGCCAGGTTGCGCACCTGGGGCTGGTCAGCGCGATCCACGGCCTCACGCATCATAGGCGCTCCTCCCTGGTGGTGACGAATCATGAGCTGGAGGAAGTAGGTGTCGAATTCGGGCTCGGCCAAAGCACGTAGCTTCGCCAGGTCCTCAGCAGACGCCATGCCGGGCATCATGGCGGGAGCCTTCGCACCCTGACCGTGCTGCTCGTGCGATGCATCTTGACGCATCCAGGTCATGTATGCGCCAGGCGGGAGGTCAGGCTGGTTCCACAAGCTCAGCCAGCCTTTCATCCGGCCGGCCTGCTCCAGCTGGGATGTTTCGATGTCGAAGGCCAACTGCCTCACGGCCGGATCTCTGCTCGTTTCGCGCGCGATGTTGGCCATCTGCACGCCTTGCAGGTGATGCACGCTCATGTCCTGGGCGAAGCCGACGTCCACCGAGCCGGAGGCCTTCGTCTCCTCCCGGTCAGGTGTCGCGAGGAACAACACGGCTGCCGCAACGAGCAGTCCAACGGCAAGCAGCATACCTGCGATGAGGGCGCCCCTCAGCGGACGTGAGGTTGCTTTCCAGGCCATCTCACTCACATCCAGTTGTCTTGACCGAGCTGCTGATCTGCCCGTGATCCCCTGCTAGCGGCCATGGGCACGGCATCCGGGCCGGGCGGATTCGGATCGAAGGATGGCGGCGCGTCGGGGTCGAACTGCCCCGGCCCCAGCGCATCGCACGAGGCGCCGACCTCCGGATGGGTGTACTGGTTTGCGCGAGTGGCTCGGATGAATTGGTCGACCCGCGGGTCAGCGGGACTATCCACCTTGAGCTGACGACCCCACGATTGCAACGAGATCGGCTTGTCCAGGCCCGGGTAGGGCGACATCGTCAGATACTGCTGGCCGTCGACAGCCTTCCGCAGCGCCTCAACCCCAGTAGCATCGACGCGCTCGGGGTTGTAGGTGATCCACACAGCACCGTGCTCGAGTGAGTGGACGAAGTTCTCCGTCCGGACGGGACTGTCATAGACCACGCCGTTGCAGGCGGCCCAGGCTCCGTCGTGCGGACCACCGAACGGCGGGCTCGCCTCGTATTTGACCCGCTGAGCAGGCTGCACGTGTTTGCCTGCCTCGTAGTCCTTGAAGGTGACGCCGGGAATGTTCCGCGCCGGATCACGATTCGAGTCCGAGGGCGTCCACGGGGCGACCGCTGCCTCGCGCTCAGTGTTCGCCGAATACCGCATGTAGACATACCCGAAGATACCGCCGGCGAATACCACGACGACCGTAACCGCTGCGATCATGATCCAGGGAACGGAACTGCCCCGCGCCGCTGCGACGCTGTTCTTACCGGGCTGCTTCTTGCTCGCCATCCTCGTCCGCCTCGAGTTCGTCGGTTACTAGCATCGATAGTACGTATCCCGGAGGCCGGACTCTACTCGGATTGCCCGGGCTCACCGCAACAGGGACCTCAGGAGGAACAGGCCGCAGCAATGGCGCCCGAGGAAATGAGGCCGCCCGGCGCTGGACCGCCCCTAACGAGTTCACACGACGATCCGATGAGCGCCGATATAGTGCCCGTCGCCCTTCGCTGACCACGACCACCAGCTGTCCCTCGGTCCCTCGGTCGGCGCGTCAATCATCTTCCCGCCACCGACCTGCATACCAACGTGGTGGATCGTGGATGGGTCGCCGCTGCCGTCGTCGAAGAAGATCAGATCTCCGGGTTGCAACTGGTCCTTCGGTACCGCTCTACCGGCACCCCACTGCGCCCTGCTGTTGCCCGGGATGGTGATCCCGGGCTGCTTGTGTGCCCAGTTGGTCAGGCCGGAGCAATCGAACGTCGCTGGCCCCTTGGAGCCCCACACGTACTCCGACCCCGTTTGGACGGGGCTGCCTGCAGGGCAGGGTTCGCCGCACCGGGCGGGCCCTAGGTAGCTGCCGGAATCGACCGGCCCACGCAACCCGGCCTTTTCATCGGAGCTCAACTCGCCCATCTCCTCGCGCAAGTCCTCGACCTGGCTTCCCAGGTCCTTCTTGCGCTGACGCACGTCAGCAAGGAGCTTGGCTGCCGTATTAGCTTGGCTGCGTCGAGCTCAGCCTGTTTCTTGGTGAGTCCATCTTGGGCGACGAGGACATCCTCATTCGCCTTGCTCGAATCTTCGCTCAGCTATTTGTAGCTCCGCATCGCGTCGGAACCACTCAACGGGTCCGACGGTTGCGCGAGCGCGGGTGCAGTCACCGCGACAGCCGCCACAGTCACCACAGAGGCCGAGATCGCACTCCGCAACGAACGCTTCACCTGACGTAAGGTCACGTTGGACCGTTCTCCCTCGTCTTCATGAGCTCCTACTGACGGTCAGACCAGTGCAGCAGGCCCCTCGCCGCCCCAGCGGCTCACCTTCGCGCAGTCAACGCAAGCTCCCCGCAGCTCGGACGGGAAACCTGCTCGACCCGGGATTAGCTTTCTACTAGACGCAGTAGTACACCCTTACGATGACCGGTAGTAGTTCATCTATAGTGTGGCTACAGCAGCGCTGGGCGCACTGCTCGGTTGCTTGAGCGGCCGGCTCATAGTCAGGAGGCAACGTTGACAACGGTGGCGTCACAACCGGCCCCGACCCGGCTTTCCCCGAACCGCAAGATGGCTAAGGGGTCGTTCCTGGCGCGGATGTTCCGCACGACGGACCACAAGCAGATCGGCATCCTCTACCTGGTCACATCGATGGCGTTCTTCATGGTCGGCGGCCTGATGGCGATGCTGATCCGCGGCGAGCTCGCCAAGCCCGGGCTGCAGTTCATCTCGCAGGAGCAGTACAACCAGCTGTTCACCATGCACGGCACGATCATGCTGCTGCTGTACGCGACCCCGATCCTGTTCGGCTTCGCGAACTACATCCTTCCGCTGCAGATCGGCTCGCCGGACGTCGCGTTCCCGCGGCTGAACGCCCTGAGCTACTGGCTCTACCTGTTCGGCGGCATCACCGTCGTGGCCGGATTCCTGACCCCGGGTGGAGCTGCCGACTTCGGATGGTTCGCCTACACCCCGCTGTCGAGCGCGATCTATTCGCCCGGCGCGGGAGCTGACCTGTGGATCTCAGGTCTGCTCGTCAGCGGCCTTGGCACGATCCTCGGAGCCGTGAACATGATCACCACCGTGGTCTGCCTGCGCGCGCCGGGCATGACGATGTTCCGGATGCCGATCTTCACCTGGAACATCCTCGTCACCAGCGTGCTGATCCTGATGGCGTTCCCGATCCTGACCGCCGCGCTGCTCGGGCTCATGGCCGACCGCCACCTGGGCGCCCACGTCTTCGACCCGGCCAACGGCGGCGTCATCCTCTGGCAGCACCTGTTCTGGTTCTTCGGCCACCCCGAGGTCTACATCGTCGCGCTGCCGTTCTTCGGCATCGTCTCGGAGATCTTCCCGGTGTTCAGCCGCAAGCCGCTGTTCGGGTACACGGGCCTGGTCTACGCGACGCTGGGCATCGCCGCGCTGTCCGTCGTCGTGTGGGCGCACCACATGTACGCCACCGGCGCCGTCATGCTGCCGTTCTTCGCGTTCACCACATTCCTGATCGCGATCCCGACCGGCGTGAAGTTCTTCAACTGGATCGGCACCATGTGGAAGGGGCAGCTGACCTTCGAAACGCCGATGATCTTCAGCGTCGGCTTCCTGGTCACCTTCCTCTTCGGCGGTCTCACCGGTGTCCTGCTGGCCATGCCGCCGATCGACTTCATGGTCTCCGACACCTACTTCGTGGTCGCGCACTTCCACTACGTGCTCTACGGCACGATCGTGTTCGCCACCTTCGCCGGCATCTACTTCTGGTTCCCGAAGATGACGGGCCGGATGATGGACGAGCGGCTCGGCAAGCTGCACTTCTGGCTGACCTTCATCGGCTTCCACGCCACGTTCCTGGTCCAGCACTGGCTGGGCAACGAGGGCATGCCGCGCCGCTACGCCGACTACCTGGAGTCCGACGGCTTCACCACGCTGAACACGATCTCCACCATCGGCGCGTTCATCCTCGGTGCGTCGATGCTGCCGTTCCTGTGGAACGTCTTCAAGAGCTACCGGTACGGCGAGGTCGCCGAGGTCGACGACCCGTGGGGCTACGGCAACTCCCTGGAGTGGGCGACCTCCTGCCCGCCGCCGCGGCACAACTTCACCGAGCTGCCGCGCATCCGCTCCGAACGTCCGGCGTTCGAGCTGCACTACCCGCACATCTCCGAGCGGATGCGGCTCGAAGCTCACCTGTCCCTCACCGGCAAGACCCTCGCCCACAAACACGGACCGAACAACGAATGATCGTGGAGAAGCCGGCCATGCTGATGTGCGACAGCCCGCGAAGATCGCTGTTCGGCCATGCCTGCGTCGTCATGCGCGGAACCGCTCGGCGGCATCGTGCAGCGCGGCCGCCAACTGATCCACCTGCTCACGAAGAGTGAACAACGCAGGAGTCACACGGACGCAACTTCCCTTGACAGGACCATCCCGCTCAACTGTGAAGATGCGGTATCGATCGAAGAGGTAGTTGCTGATCGCTTCGTTGTCCGCCTTGGAGATCCGTCCCGTAATACGGAAACTCGTGATCGCACTGTACATCGACGGGTCCTCAGGGGTCAGAATCTCTATGTTGTCGATGTCGCTGACGGCTTTGACCCAGCAGTCGCGCAGGTGCTGAAGCCTCGCGTGCTTGACGGTGCTTCCCAACGAGACATGGTGGTCCAAAGCAGACGGCACCGATAGGACACAAGCGACGTCCCGGGTCCCAGAAACGACTCGAGACCGAATATCGTCCGGCGGGTACGACCGGTCGGCGAACGCTGGGTCGATAGCATTCAACCGATGCTGACGAACATAGAGGAATCCGGTTCCCAATGGGGCACCGATCCACTTGTGCAGGGAGAAGCCGACGAAGTCGGCTTCTAGGTCCGCGACCGTGAAGTCAAGTTGCCCCCAGGAATGGGCCGCATCGACGATCACATCGACACCGTGGTCACGTGCCATGCTCACGATCTCGCGAACAGGCAGGACGAGGCCGGTGCGATTGTTCACGTGGCTCAGCAGCAAGAGCTTGACCGCAGGATGGTCGCGAAACGCCGCAGCGTAAGCGTCAAGGACGGCCTGTCGAGTAGCGGGTTCGGGTATCGCGAGGGTCACGACCTTGACACCGCGGCGATCCTTCAACCAGTCCATGGAATTTTGCATATCTGGGTAGTCGAGGTCGGCATACATGACCGCGTCACCTGGGCGTAGTTCGTTGTAGCCACCGATGAGGTTCTGCAATGCTTCGGTCCCGCTCTGGGTCAGGGCGATCTCGCCCTGCTGAGCACCGAGGAGGTCGGCTATCCGTTGCCTGATCTTGTCAGCCTCAGACTTGTAGGTAGTGCGTAGAAGCCGTGAATTACGACTGTTCAGCAGATCGACGTTGCTGTGGAACGTCTGACGGACGGCGTCGGGCATGATCCCGTAATAGCCGTTCTCCAGGTTGATGAAGTCGTTCGTGACGTTGAACTGCTCGGCAACGTTGCGCCAGTAACGCTCGTCCTTTGCGATCTCGCCGGGTGTCTTGTCCTTCGACGGGGCGGGAGCCAAGGGCGATGCTGCACGAACGGGAGAGGCGGCCAGCGCGGGCACCAACGTTCCGATGGCACCGACCATGCTACGTCGTGAAATGGGCATCGATCCTCCGGTTTCAACAGGGCGCGTGGATGGGTCGGCCGAACGCCGCGGAAGCCAGGTTCGGCCGCCAACGAACTGGAGCGTTGACCCCCACCGATGTCCAACTGCTTCCTGGGACATCCGTGGGATCTTCCGAATCGACAAGCGCCACCAGCTGAGTCACATATCGCTGACCATGATCCGGACCCATTCGAACACAGGTCCACTGTAGATCCAATGACAACTCAAACGCGTTGCACCATAAGGACAAGAGTTCGCACGAAAGAAGGACGCGAAGAGCCTGCAGAGCCGACGCTGGCCCCAACCGGCATGTTGGCCACCGTGGGTGCCGATTGCTTCACTGACCGCATCATCAGTACTGGGAAGCTGTCGCTTGCTCTCCTGGCCCTGGCCACGTTCGTTGCGGTTCACGTGATGGTTGCGACCAGCAATGGCTCACCCGCACACACATGCGTCCCAGACTCGGTGGTCTCGGTCGGTGGTGACGACTCGTGCTCCGGCAACGACACCGGACATGGTGAAAACCACGATGACACCGAGCACTGCCCGGGAGACCATCACTGCTGGTCTTCGATGCGTTTTAATGCTGCGTGCGCGGATCTCCCGGTGCAACTGACGGTCAGCGTTGACGCGCCCTCGGTTGCTGCCCAGCTGGCTACGGCGCGGCCTATTCCGCCGATCTCGTATTCCGCCCATCCGGCCAGATCGCTGGGAGGCCGTGAAACCCTCCTCTTGTCGAGCACGTCACGAACGTGAATCCCTCGCTTCGTCTCAGCTGAATCAAACTCTTTCTCGGCATGACTTTTGCGCCGTGCGACGAGAACTTTCCGTGTGCCGAAACGCGATCACGAGGGACAATTTCAGGCCGCGTTGTTCGCGGTGTCCGGAATCCTCGCGATCGCAGGACAAGTTCGGATCACTGCTGGGTGTAAGCGGCGATGGGGACCTGACCGTTGCCTCACCGCTGGCCTGCTATTGATGAGCGCGGCCTTCATCCCACCGCTGTTCACCGCCACCGCACCGAGCGCGACCGGGCACACTTCTCTCGGGGACGTCATCGCCCGAGCTGCCCCACTGCTCCTGTCTGCGGCGCTTCTCGCGGTCGGTCAGGTAATTGTGTTTCCCTTCGAGATGGACACGATCGTGACGTTGACAGGAAACCGGCTCGTTGCAACCTATTATTACGGCCTCTACAACACGGTCTGCGGAGTGGGAATCATGCTCGGCAACCTGCTGACACGAAGTGCACTCGATGCCGCCCGAACGTCCGGGGTCGCCATGCTGCCGTGGGTTGCCATGATCGTCATCGGTCTTTTCTGCGCTGCTGGGATCAGCACGCTCGATCGAGCCCAACGCTTGAGCCTCCAACCCGCCGTCGCAGCCGGCTGACAGGAGCAGCTTCTACAACAGACGGAGACGGTGGTGGCCTCTAGCGACGTGGAATCTCTAGAGGCCACACCGTCGCATACCGGCAATCGCCTGCATATCAACCACTTCTTGCTGTCATGCCCTGGCGCGCCTAGGCCGACCTCGGAAGCTGATCAACAACGCAACCACGCCCAACGCCAGCTGCTGCTTCGCGTATTCGTCGGCAGCCGCGAAGATCGATCGGCTCCAGAATCACCCTGCCCAACCCCACCCACTCGCCGCGGTGCCCGGTGTCGGTTCCTTGCACACGGAACCCGCCGTGAGCCAAAAGACGGGTTACCCCAGCAACGCCAGGTCGAGCTTTGCCGAGTGCTACGTCGCCTCAGCCCTTCGTTCGGACCGACGTAGCCAGAGGACGCCACGCCGAGGCAACGGCGCCGAGGCCGAACCACGGCCAGTCATAGCTCACCGGCGTTCTCGGTGCTCGAGCTCGACTGCGTGGCGCATCGTCTTGCGGCCTCGCTTGCGGTCGCCGGCGAGGTCGTAGGCCTGGGCCAAGGCGAACCACCGGCGCCAGTCCTGCGGTGCGGCTTCCAGTTCCGCCTGCTTCTCATCGAACCACGCGTCGGCGATCTCCCGCTCGACCCGGCCTGACGGGCGGCGCGGCAGGCACGAGACGTCCGGCATCGCATTCTCTGCGTAGAGCCGTCGCGCGAGCCGTTCAGTGCTCACACCGAACCGCAACTGGTCAACGACCAGCACGGCACCGAGCACCGGCAGGACGAAAACAGCCAACCCGAGCACGATGAACACCGGGTGCCCACTGCTGATCATGATGACTGCCCGGCCACCCATGAGCACCAGATAAGCCAGCAGCACAACGGCCACCACGAACGCGGACGTCCGCGGCGTCAGCATCCAGGATTGGACTGACGAGCTCACGTGACGACCACCTTCCACATCGACAAGGACGCCGCGAATCGTTGCAGCTCAACCCGGCATCATTACTACGCACTCTAGTACACGACCGACCGCGCGCCGGCCTCCTGCCTTCCAGCAGCGGAACCCGGGGATTCGAATTCGACATTATGTGCGCCGTCGCCCCCTCGCCGCGAACCGCTATCGTGGCCGTACGCCACAGCGCTGGGCACCAGGACCAGACGACGGGGGAACCGTCGCGCCGATTCGAACGCAGGCAGGCGCCAGATGACACCACCGGCTATCGGACTGATGGGCGGAGCGTTACTGGTGGCCACCACGGCACCAGCCCTGCTCCGCAGGTATCAGGGCATGCTCGCTGCGCCCACCGTCGGCCTGATCGCCTGGCTAGGTGCTGCCGGCGTCGCTCTCGGCATGATGTTCGCCGCGGGACCGTTGGCCCTTCTCGATGCGCATCTGTGGCTCGCGGCCCGCACGAAGTCCTTCAGCGGGTCTTTCCTGGCAGGGTGCATCGGCGTGCTGCATCGACCGGGTGCTGCGGCACTCACCGCCACGCTCGTGGCCACGACACTCGTGGTCTACGTCGCCTTCGTGTTGGCCAGGAACCGGGCCAAGCGACGGAACCAGACACGTCTCTACTCGCGTACCGTCGAGCGGCTTGGGCACCACGACGCCCGCCTTGGCGCACTCGTCGTTCCCTACGCGGAACCGGTGTGCTTCTGCCTGTACGACGGGACACCGCGGACCGTGATCAGCTCGGGTGCGCTGCAGCTGCTCACCGCGCGCCAAGTGGAAGCCGTGCTGAGCCATGAACGCGCGCACCTTTCTGGACATCATCACGCGTTGACCTCACTGTCACGAGGACTCGCTCGCGCGGTCCCGCTTCCCCTCTTCCGCGCGTTGCCCGAGCAGATCGAGCTGCTGCTCGAGCGATCGGCCGACGAGATCGCGAGCACGCAGTGCGGGCGGGGCCAGGTCGCCTCGGCGCTGGCACGGATGGTCGACCACGGTGTGCCGGGCACCGCTCTGGCGGCCACCGGCGGAAGCCTTGACACCCGGATGTCCTACTTGCTCGATCCAGCCAGCTCCCCGCGCCTGCGCGCACGAACGCTGGTGTCCTGGCTCCTCATCGCTGTGGTCACCGCCGTTGGACCAGTGACGCTGCTGACGCTTGCCTGCGAACTGAGCTTGGCCCCGTAACCATAGCGACTCACCCGAGCAGCAGACCCTGTCGCCTCGACCTCGTAATACAGCGCGCAGTTCCAGATACCCAAGTTGGTAGTTACGAAGTTGGGTTTTCGGTGTACCGTAACTCCATGCCCGACTCGCCGAAAGGTCGCTCGCATGCGCCGGAGGACTACCTGCGCGCGATCTTCGACTTGGCTGAGAACGGCCACAAGGTGACGACGACAGTTCTGGCCCGCGAGCTCGGAGTCAGCCCGTCCTCGGCGAGCGCCATGGTCAGCAAGTTGCGTGAGCGGGGGCTGGTCGAGCATGCGCCGTACGGATCCATATCAATGACCCACCTAGGTATGAGCTCAACTCTGGCCGTGCTGCGGCGCCGCATGCTCATCGAGCTGTACCTGCACCGCGAACTCGGTTGCCGCAGAGAGCGCGCACATGACGACGCCGCCGCATTGGAGCATGCGGCTTCCGAGACGTTGATCAGTCGGATTGCTCAACAGCTCGGCGAGCAACTTCCCCCAGATATAACGCCTGCCCCAGCACCCTCCTTGAGTATCGTGGAGCCGCGATGAGCACGACCCAGGAACCGGCCGCCGAACACGCGACCGTGGCCGTGGGTGAAGTGCTCGCGAGGGGACGCCTACGCGGTGTGGTGGCGATGCTCGGCCCGGCCTTCATCGCCGCGATCGCCTATGTCGACCCCGGCAACTTCTCCACCAACATCAGTGCGGGCGCCGAGTTCGGCTATGCGCTGGTATGGGTCGTGGTGCTGGCGAACCTGATGGCGATGCCTGTGCAGTTCCTTTCCGCGAAGATCGGCATCGTCACTGGCAAAACGTTGCCTGAAGTGTGCCGGGACCGGTATCCGGCCCCGGTCAGGTGGGCGTTATGGCTGCAGGCCGAGATCGTCGCCATGGCCACGGACGTCGCCGAGTTCGTCGGCGCCGCGCTGGGGCTCTACCTGCTGTTCGGGGTGCCCATGCTGCCCGCGGCGCTGATCACGGCCGTGGTCGCGTTCATCGTTCTCGGTTTACAGGCACGCGGCTACCGTCCGTTCGAACGGGCGATCGCAGCCATGCTGCTGCTCATCATCGGCGGCTTCACCTACGAACTTCTGCACATCGGCCCCGACGCCGGCGAGGCCCTCGCCGGGCTGGTGCCGACGCTTCCAGGATCCGGGAGCGCCTACCTCGCGGTTGGGATCATCGGCGCCACCGTGATGCCCCACGTCGTCTACCTCCACTCGGCCTTGACGAGCCGCCGCGTTTCCTGTTCGAACGACACCGAACGACGGACAGTCCTCCGCTTCGAACGCTGGGACGTCATCGTCGCCCTCGGTCTGGCCGGCGCCATCAACCTCACGATGCTCATGGTTGCGGCAAAGCTGTTCCATAGCACCGGGAACACCGACATCGGCAGTATTGAAGACGCCCATGCCGGGCTCGTCACGCTCGCCGGAGGCACGGCAGCTTTGATCTTCGCCGTGGCGCTCTTGGCGTCCGGCATCTCGTCGTCAAGCGTCGGCACCTTCGCTGGCCAGGTCGTCATGGCCGGCTTCCTGAACTTCCGGATCCCGCTGCTGCTGCGCCGACTGATCACCATGCTGCCCGCACTCCTCGTGATCGCACTCGGCATGAACGCCACCGACGTCCTGAACTTCAGCCAGGTCGTCCTCAGCTTCGGTGTCCCGTTCGCACTGATACCGCTCGTGCTCATTACGCGAGATTCGGCCGTCATGGGTTCCTTCTCGAACTCTCGACGGATGACGATGCTCATGACAGTGATCACATCCGTGATCGTGTGCCTCAACGGCTATCTGCTCTACGACCAGTTCCTCGGCTGATCCCGTGAGCTCGCGCCGTCGGTAGACCGCGGGCTCTCCGGCGCATCTGTGTTGACCCAAGCATTACCGCCCGGCATTCTTATACACACATTGCGATGTGTGCATACGATTATCTGGTGAGCAAAGGAGACGCACGATGAGCCGGGGGCAGGGCCACGGTCACGGTCACGGACTGGCAGCCGCCAGCGCAGGCGCTCGGCATCTGCCCCGGTTGCGGATGGCGCTTGGGCTCACGGCAGCCTTTCTCATCGTTGAAGTGGTCACGGCGCTCACCACGGGGTCGCTCGCACTGCTCTCCGATGCCGGGCACATGCTCACCGACGTAGCGGGCCTCGGCATGGCACTTGCAGCAATCTCAGTGGCCAATCGCGGCCAGAGTTCGAGCGGCCACACCTTCGGCCTGTACCGGCTCGAGATCCTCGCCGCACTGGCCAACGCAGTCCTCCTAACCGGCGTGGGGATCTACGTTTTGTGGGAGGCCATCGACCGCCTCGCCAATCCGGTCGAAGTGCCCTCGGTCCCGTTGCTCGTCGTCGCCGGGGTTGGCCTCGTCGTCAACCTGGTCGCTTTCGGCCTGCTTCGAGCCGGCGCAAATCAAAGCCTCAACGTGCGCGGCGCTTACCTCGAAGTGGTCGCCGACATGTTCACCTCCCTCGGCGTGCTGGCGGGTGGATTCCTGATGATGGTCACCGGGTGGCCCTGGGTCGACCCCGTCATCGGCGCCGTGGTCGGACTCTTCGTCGTGCCTCGCGCTATCCGACTCGGCGTGCAAGCGCTGCGCGTGCTCATCCAAGCTGCCCCCTCGCACGTCGACGTCGAGGCGCTGCGCTCTGACTTGGCGAACATCCCTGGCGTGCAGGAGGTTCGCGATCTGCACGTGTGGACACTGACCTCCGAGATGGAAGTGGCCTCTGCCCACCTCACCGTCGAAAGGCGAAGCGACCATCACGCCGTGCTCGACCGCGCTCAGCACCTCCTTCGCCAGGACTACGCCATCCCGCACCCAACTGTTCAGATTGAGCCCACCGATCACCGGGATTGCCCGGGAGCAGAGTGGTGAGCACCGAGAAACGGAGAAAATCTGCCATGCCCGGTCGACCTCGTACTGGCACCTTGGCTCCGCCAGCGGCGCTGGCCCAGCGCATTGCCCCGCTTCCGGGGCTTGTGCTGAACATCATCGGCTTCCTCGGGGGCGTCGCATTACTCGACGCATGCCGCGGAGCCGAGCCGTCTACTACCGGGATCGGTCGTGTCAATGCCGTTCACCAGCACGGAGAATTGTCAAGCGTCCTGGCCTCGTCCAGGCCGACTTAATCCGGACCCCATCACGACTGCGCACCGTGCTTCTGCAGCCACGTCAACGGATTGACCTTCCGGCTATCCGCGTCCCACACCTCGAAATGCAGGTGCGGGCCCGTTGACTGGCCTCGGTTACCCACCTCGGCGATGACGTCGCCCGCCTCCACACGTTCGCCTTCGCTGACCAACGCGCGATTGATGTGCCCATAGACGGTGATCGTGCCGTCATCGTGCTGGAGGCGAACCCACAGGCCGAACCCACTGGCAGGGCCGGCATCGATGACGGTGCCACGCTTCACCGCGCGGATTGGGGTGCCGATGCTGTTCGCGATGTCGAGGCCGTAGTGCGTCAGCCCCCAGCGGGCACCAGGCTTCGACGTCACACGACCTTCCACCGGCCACACCACTCGGTTGCGCCGGGCCTCGCGTTCTGCTGCTGCTCGTTGCCGGGCCGCATCGGCCTCCGCCGCAGCTCGCTCCTCGCCAAGGCGGACGCTCTTGTTGAGTTCGCCCAGCTCCTCCGACGCACCACGAGTAGGTTCCTGCGCAGGAAGCAGCGTCGAAGACGAGGGAGTACTTGCCTGTTGCTCTCCTTCCCCGAAAGCAACATGACTGATCGACGCGAGCGGGGTAACCATGTCATCCGCGCTGGCATCTGGGTGCCCGGTCGCCTGCGCCTCATGTGCTGTCGCGAGGCCCGCGGCGGCTACAGCCCCACCCAACACGGCAAGAAACGTCGCGTAGGTCCGTACCGAACTGGATGGGCGCGACCGCACACCCGCACCTGACTCTGCATCCGCAAGATCAGACTGATCTCCGCAGCCCGAACCCGAGTGATCGGCACGGAGGTTGGACACGGGGATGCTGCGACTTGACCGACGCTGATTCACGTACTGCCTTCCGAGTGCTGCAGGCGTTGTGCTCGCGCAAGCGCGACCGCCGACAAGCGGCGCGAGATAGCCCGCAGTCGACATCGGCTGAGCCGCATCGCTGCTGTCTCCGCACGCTGAACACAACCGCCCTCGTTCTGGTGACGGCGTGGCAGGCACTCGCCACGCACGTGATCCCTACGTGGTGACCCTCTGTTAAACGGATTAGCGTTCGACAGCCGCAGCTCACCCGGAAGGCCCCCGAAACCGTTACCGAGTGCAACCCGCGGAAGGTCGCGGCAAGATTACGGCATCACCGACGACCTGTCTACGACCTCCCCTAGTAGACCAGCCCACATGGTCCACAATAGAGTCCCGACCAGGAACAACATGCCTCCATGGGGCGAAACCATGCGGCAATGTAAGCCAATGAGCCCTCGGCTATTGACCCACCTGTATCCCCATACTCTTGCGCGGCCACGTTGACCTCGACAGCAGTGCGCAATCGCCCCCACTCACGCGACAAGGACGGCTGACGCTGGTCTTTCACTCAAGACCTAATGCCACATATAGGAGAACTCGGGCATGCTGATACGGGCAATTACGGTAGATCCAGCTAGTCGGCGAACAGATGCCCGAGCCTGCTGGCTGAAAGTCCGACCCGGCTGGCCAGTTCCGCGAGGAGCATAGGCCCGATGACCAGATCCGGCACCGACCGCAAGACCTGCCGCAACGCGGTCTGCCCACCGGCCGAGGTCACGTCGCAACCTCCTCCCGATCTCCTGCCGGCGACCGAAGGTGGACCAGGACCACCAGCGCACCACCGCAGGTGATGAACACGTCGGCGAGGTTGAAGGTGGGCCACCAACCGGTGTGCAAGTAGTCAGTCACTACGCCATCCATCGCTCGGTCGACGAGATTGGCCGCAGCGCCGCCAAGGATTGCCGCCAACCCGGTCCGTCCGAGTAATGGTGTCGTGGGTGCTGTTCGCCAAGCGAGGACGCCGATACCGGCGATGATCAGTGCGGTTGCGGCGATAACTATCGCGCTGGGCAGAGTGTCACCGAGACTGAACGCCACGCCCGGGTTGTAGGCCAGTCGCAGCTCCAGCACGCCGAGATCCACGTTGGGCCCATCGGCGAGTGTGCTCGTTGCGAGCGTCTTGATGCCCAAGTCTGCCAACGCGAGCATCAGCGCGACGCTGGTGAGGGCGAGCCTGGTGTGACTCGCCCTCACCACAGCGCTGACTGCGCTGGTCATGCGCGGGCTCCCACCGCAGGGCGGGTAGTGCTCGTCCGCTGCGGCGCCGCTGCTCCAAGAGGCCGGGCCCGACCGGCGCGCACACCGTTGGCGATGACGACGACTTCCGCCAATTCGTGCACAGCCACCACTGCAGCCAGGCCCAACACCCCGAACAGCGCCAGCGGCACGAGGCCAATCACGATCGCCAGGGACAAACCGACGTTCTGCAACATGATCCGCCTCGCGCGGCGAGCGTGGTCCAGGGCTTGAGGCAGGTGACGCAGGTCCTCCCCCATCAGGGCCACGTCGGCGGTCTCGATGGCCACATCCGTGCCCATCGCTCCCATCGCTATCCCCAGATCCGCGGTGGCCAGGGCAGGGGCGTCATTGACGCCGTCGCCGACCATTGCGGTCGGGCGGTGGCCGCGCAGCTGCTCGATGCGGCGGGCCTTGTCCTCGGGCCGCAGCTCCGCGTGCACATCAGTGATCCCGGCCTCGGCCGCCAGGGCGGCCGCGGTGGCGTGGTTGTCTCCAGTGAGCATCGCGACGTGGTATCCGTCCGAGCGCAGCTGGTCGACGACCTCGCGAGCCTCCGGGCGCAACTCGTCGCGCACGGCGATCGTCCCGATCAGCGTCCCGTCGTGTTCGACGAGAACGGCGGTCGCACCGGCGTGCTGCAGCCGCTGCACCTCGTCGGTCAGAGGACCGGCATCGAGCCACCCGGGCCGCCCCAGCCGCGCGGTCGATCCGTTGAGGCTACCGGTCAGCCCCGCTCCAGTGACCGCCTCAACGTCGCCGGCCGGCGTCACCTCGTCAACGGCGGCGAGGATGGCCCTCGCCAGCGGATGCTCGCTGCGGGCCTCCAACGCGGCTGCTACCGCGAGTACCTGTTCACGGGTGGCGCCATTGGCTGTCACGACGTCGATGACGGCGGGCCGGTTGCGGGTCAGGGTGCCGGTCTTGTCCAGCGCCACCCCACGCAACCTGCCGAGACCTTCGAGCGCCGCGCCGCCCTTGACGAGCACGCCGAGCTTGCTGGCCGCGCCGACCGCGGCCACCACGGTCACCGGCACCGAGATCGCCAACGCGCACGGTGAGGCGGCCACCAGCACCACGAGGGCCCGCTCGATCCAGGTGGCCGGATCGCCCAGCAGACTGCCGATCCCGGCGATCAACGCCGCAACGATCATCACCCCGGGCACGAGCGGCTTGGCGATGCGGTCGGCGAGGCGCTGACTAGCGCCCTTGCGGGACTGCTCGGCCTCGACGATCCGCACGATCCTGGCCAGCGAGTTGTCCTCAGCGGTCGTGGTGACCTCGACCTCGAGAACCCCGGTGCCGTTGATCGACCCGGCGAACACCTCATCACCGGGCGCGACCTCCACCGGCATCGACTCACCCGTGATCGCCGAAAGATCCAGCGCGGTGCGGCCGGTACGGATGACGCCGTCGGTAGCGATCCGCTCCCCTGGCTTGACGAGCATCGCGTCCCCGACCCGCAACTCCGCAGGCGCAACGACCTGCTCGCTCCCGTCCCGGAGCACGGTCGCCTGCTCGGGCACCAAGGCCAGCAACGCACGCAGGCCGCGGCGGGTGCGAGCCAGGGAGTACTCCTCCAGCCCTTCACTGATGGAGAACAAGAACGCCAGCATGGCGGCCTCGCCCACCTCGCCGAGAATGACGGCTCCGACGGCGGCAATCGTCATCAGCGTGCCGACACCGATCTTGCCCTTGACCAGCCGTTTCAGCGTTCCCGGCACGAAGGTGTAGGCGCCGGCTGCCAGCGCCAGCCACTCGAACACGCTCGCGGCGATGTCGGACGTTGCGGTCCAGTCGATGATCCACGCAGCCAGCAGCAGGACACCGGACACCGCAGCGGCCTGGAGCTCAAGGACCTGCCATAGTCGCTCGGGTTCCCGCTCTTCAGCTTCCTCGTCGACGCGGGGTTCGTCTCCGCCGCAGCACGCGTCACTCACCGCGCAAGCTCCTCGTTCTCGACAGCCTCGGCCTGGGAACCGTTGCCATAGTTCGGGCACAACACCACCGCATTGCCGGTGGAGGACAACAGCGTCTCCGCCGAAGCCAGCAGATCCAGCAGCTCCGGTCGCGCCAGCGCGTAGAACACCTGACGCCCCTCCGCTCTGCCGGCGACTAGCCCGCAGTCGCGCAGACAGGCCACGTGCGCCGACACGGTCGACTGCGCCAGTCCGAGCTCGCCGACCAGATCGGCCACTCGGGCCTCCCCGCCCGCCAGCCGCTTCACGATCGCCAACCGCGTCCCATCCGACAGGCTGTGGAACAACGCCACCGCCGCATCCGTACCACTCGAGGCCAGGCATCCCGCAGTGTTATTCATCGTCACATGGCGATGATAGCCTAGGTTGGCGATGAATCAAGTGTCGCCAACCACGCCCAGGAAGTCGACGAGGCACCGGAGTCCAGCTCCGAACCGCCTTCCGATTAGAAGATCCGCTGCAGACCCTTCAACACGAGCGAGGCGGGCGCCCCGATCTTGCACCGGCGGCCACAAGCAAAAATCGCGCCAGCTGCGATCAAACCTCGCGAGCACTGCAAGGCCACCCGGAAACCCGCTATACGAGGAAGGTTAGTAGCCTGGTTGACTGACCAACATGGGAGGTTGATGTGCGAACGGCCGCCGTACTGACGAGCGCGGTCTGCGTGGCCACTTCGGCGTGGGCTGCCCTGTTTCCGGGAGTGGCGGCCGCACACACGGAGCTGATCGGAAGCACGCCGACTGACGGCACCTCGGTACCGTCTAGACCACAGGCGGTGGAACTTACCTTTAGCGATCCACTACAGACAGGGTTCACCACGGTCGTCCTCAACGACGACGCGGGACGCCAGGTGCCTACACAGCCCCCCACCGTTACCGGAAACAGTGTGAGCCTCCCCTTCCCGACCGACGCGCCCGGCGAGTATGCGGTCGCCTATCGCGTGCTATCACAGGATGGTCATTCGGTTAGCGGAGCAATCCGGTTCACCGTGCAACAGAGCACAGCTGCGCAGAATTCACTCCCTTCGGCACCCGGCCAGTCCTCCCCTGAAACGTCGACCCCTGGCCCGGCAACACCTGATGACAACGCATCCACGCAAGCAGCATGGTGGCTCGGCGGCATGGCAGTCGCAGTGCTGCTACTCGGCGGTGCTGTGTTCGTCGCGCTGCGGCGGCGTCCGGACGAGAAATCTGATGAGTAACCGAACTCGCTCAGCATCCGACCGCAGTGACGTAGGAACGCGAGCCATGGTCGCCGCTCTTGGTGCCGCCGTGGTCGTCGGCGGCCTCGCACTCTGGTGGGGTGGAGGTGTGACCGAACGGGGAGCGCTGCTGGGACTCCCCGACCCCGGCCCAGTCACCCAGTTGGCGCTGCCCACGACTCGAGTCTTGATGGACTTGTCCGCAGCCTCGACCGTCGGTTTGCTCCTGGCAGCCGCGATGCTGGCTCCCCGGCGCAACACGGCGAGTGAACGCTGGCTGTTGAGCCCGCATGCCTATCGATGGGTCCGTGCAGCCGGTTGGACCAGCTTGGCGTGGTTGCTTTCAGCCGTACTCGGCGTCGTCTACACCGTGTCGGACATTCTGGGGCAACCGGTCGGTCGATTTGCGACCAGCACGGCAGCCTGGACCATCGCGCTGGACCTGGAGCCGGTGCAGGTGCTTCTCTGGGTCGTCGCGGCCTCGGCGGTTCTAGTGGTGGGCTGCCGCGCGGTGTTATCAGTGCGCGGTGCAGCGATGCTGTTCGTGCTCGCGATCCTCGGCACACTACCTCCCGCATTCGGTGGCCATTCCGCTGGATCCGGCAACCACCAACTGGCGGTCTCCGGCATGCTGCTGCACGTGATCGGTGTCGTGGTGTGGACCGGCGGTCTGCTCGCGCTTCTGCTCTCGTGGCAGCTGTCCACTTCGGATCTTGGCCGTTCGGTCCACCGGTATTCGCGGCTCGCCGGCTGGTGCCTTCCCGTCGTCGCGTTGAGCGGCGCGGTAAACCTCGTGGCCAGGTTGGGATTGACCAGCGCATTGTGGGAATCGAGCTACGGCCTGCTGGTGGTGGCGAAGATCCTTGCCCTGGGCATGCTGGGCGGCCTCGGCTTCCTGCATCGACAACGAACGATCCCGACCTTGGATCGCGGACGCAGGGGCCTGTTCGCGCGTCTGGCCTCCGTGGAGATCGTCGTCTTCGCGGCCACCATCGGTCTCGCTGTCGGCCTTACCCGCACACCACCACCCGCCACTGGCGCACCGGAAACCGACCGAGCCACGGAGCTGTTGGGCTTCCCCATGCCGGGCCCGCCCGATGTGAAGTCGCTCCTCGTGGACTGGCTGCCAGAGCCCATCTTCTTGGCCGCCGCGGCGGTCGGCATCGGTCTCTACCTTGCGGCAGTGCGACGTCTGGTCCACCGAGGTGAGTCCTGGCCGGTGAGCCAAACCGCGGTGTGGATCACCGGCTGGGGCGTCATCGTCCTGTTGACCAATGGCGGCCTCGCCCGCTACGGGTACGTCCTGTTCAGCGCTCATCTCGTGCAGCACCTCGCCCTCGCCATCGTGGCACCAGCCTTGCTCCTGTTGGGGCGCCCCACAGCACTCGCGTCGCGTGCTCTCCCAGCGACTTCGGACCCCCGTTGGCCCGGTCCTCACGAATGGCTGCATAGCACGATGCAGTGGCCCCCCATGCGGTTCCTCCTGCGTCCTGACGTTGCGCTGGCTATCCAGGTGGCGGTGTTGGCCGCAATGTATTTCGGAGGGTTCTACGAGTTCGCGCTTCGTTCCCACGCCGCACACCTGACCATGTCCCTGCTGGTTCCCGCCACCGGGTACGTCTTTCTCTCGAGCATCAACGGTGCCGACGCCACACACCGGCTCCGAGGCGGGTATCGGATTGCATTGCTCGCCGCCTACGTCGCCGTGCCCGCCCTCCTCGGATTGGCGTTGCTGCATTCCCAAGCCTCTATCGGCGAAAGCTGGTTCGCGGCACTGCGCCGCCCCTGGGGCGGCACAGCCCTCGCCGATCAACAACTCGCGGGCTCGATCGCGCTCTTGGCCGGAGCGACCGCTGCCCTGGTGGTTGTCATCGCGCTACTCGTCACGCAACGTCGGCGGTTAGTGCCCTGCGTCAGAAATTCGTTGTAGATATCGAGCGCGGGAGTCGAGGAGTTCCCCAGCGGTCTTCCAGAAGGATGGATTGGGGCTGGCGGTCCAGTGCTGGCGAGTTGGTCGGTGAAGTGAGCGAGCCAGGGTTCCACTGGTTGCTCCAAGACGATCCGGCCATCAGTGAAGGCCTATAGCCCCTGGCCGACAACCTATCCGGCCGTACAGTCCATGCATGGTCATGCTGCGGACCGAGGTCACCATCGGCGCTCAGACGTGGCTGTTCGTCACAGCGAGGATCGGGACCGACGCGGTCACCGGCAAAGACGAACACGAGACGGCGGTCATCGAGCCCGGAGCCAGAGTTCCGAAGCCCGTCCGGCGCTGCCTGACCCAAGAGCGGGCCTACCAGGCCCATCACACGCTCGTGGATGACCTCGCCGCGACCGCACACGGCTACGCAGAAATCAGGTCCTACCCGTAGAGATCAGCCACCTTCAACATCGGCGCCAGGACCTGGGCGATCTCCACAACACGGATGGGCTTGGATTCAAGCGGCGTAGAGCTGTTCGAAACTACGACCATCGAGCCGGACGGGGAGGCGGGAGGGTCCGTCCGCCATCGTGCCACGGCTGCCAACCACCAAGCACAGCAGCGGTGTCGTTCGCCTGCCCACGCTGATCGAGGCGCCCATCGGGTCGTCGAGAAGCAAGGCCGGCGCCGACCACGTCATTCGCCGCCTTCCGCGCCGAACCCAACTGCCCTGCGCCTACCCCAACGCAGCGCCTTCGAGCTCCCGCCGATGCCACTCACGAACCTGCACGTCCCGACACCGCAGCTTCGCCGAGCCCGATCATCGAAGGGCCACCCAGTAGACGGCGCATCTCACACCTCACCCCAAACCCCAAACCCACCAACCAAAGATCACCCATCCAGGCGACCAAGAACCACTCCCACCTCGCGACCCCACTTAACACCCCAAGATCAACAACTCCCACAATCCTCCCAATAATGCGGAGACCCGACCCCTGGCGCCCGCACAGCAGTCCGACCAAGATCGACACCGCAACAAAAACAGCCCGCCGACCTGCACTTACGTGCAGGTCGGCGGGCTGTTCAACCGGTCGGGACGGCGGGATTCGAACCCACGACCCCTTGACCCCCAGTCAAGTGCGCTACCAAGCTGCGCTACGTCCCGGCCACCCCGTGGGGTGTGTCGATAGCTTACCCCACGGGTCCGGCGGCGATCATGACCCCCTGCGTAGTTGCGTTTGCGCAGGTCATCGGGCGTTCTCATCGGGCCGGGCAGGAGGCATCGCCGTCGGCTCGCGCGAGCTCGTCAGCGTTCCGCCGACCAGCGGGGGCCTGCGTTCGAGGACCTTGACCCACATGGACCTCGGCCCGACCGGCCGCCCGGGATCCGGACCTGGCGATTCCGGTTCTCGCTCTGGGGTTTTCGTGGCGCGTCCCAGCGCTGAGGAGCGCGTTCGACATGCGATGATCGTCCAGCACACCGAGCTGAGGAGGACGTCCATGGTCGAGCGGTCCCGCGATGCTGTTGACCTGGACGTGTCGCGCCCCAATCCGGGCCGCATCTACGACTGGTTCCTGGGTGGCAGCTCGAATTGGGCCATCGATCGCGTCTTCGGTGAGCGGCTGCTCGGCATGTGGCCGGAGATCGCCGGTGTGGCTCGGCAGAACCGCTCGTTCCTGCAGCGGGCGGTCGTGGACGCCTTCGACTCAGGGATCCGCCAGTTCCTGGACCTGGGTTCCGGCATCCCCACCATGGGAAACGTGCACGAGATCCTCCGGGAGCACACGGAGGAACCGGTTCGCGTGGTCTACGTCGACTGCGAGCCGGTCGCCACCGCGCACACCCGCGTCAACCTGCGCGGTACCGACTGGGCCGGTGTCGTCGAGGCCGATCTGCTGAACTGGCGCGAGGTGTTCGCCCACGCCACCACCAAGCGGCTGCTGGACCTGGACCAGCCGGTGTGCCTGCTGGCGGTCTCGGTGCTGCAGTTCATCGGCCCGGACGGCGACGTGCCCGAGGTGCTGCGGCGGTATGCCGGCAGGCTCGCTCCCGGTTCGCGGATCGCGGTGACGCACTTCGCCTCCGACGTCCCCGATCCGGCGGCGCGCGCGTCGATGGAGCGGTTCCGGACCGAGTGCGACGTGACGCCGAACCCCTTGTGGCTGCGCGACCGCGACACCCTCACCGACTGGTTCACCGGACTGGGCGAGCAGTGGGGCCTGCTGTCCCCGGGTGTGGCTCAGCTGCCGGACTGGCGTCCCGACCTGATCACCTGCCCGAAGTCGATCGCGGAAGCGGAGAAGATGCGGCCCTACGCGTGGTTCGGCATCGGCGAGAAGCAGCGGCCGTAGCCGTCGAATCCCGGCCGGGCCGCATCGTCGGGTCCGGTTCGTCGTTGTACGCAGCATGATCAGTCGTCGAGCGCACACCGTCGTGCTCTCCCTCGGTCTCGGCCTGCTGCTCGGTCTGGCACCTGCCGCGCAGGCCGGCACCACCTCCGGGTTCGCCCCGGTCGATCGCCCCGGTCCCGAGTTGAGCGTCGCGCCCGAACAGCTGCACGAGGCGCTGCGCTGCCACGGCGACCCGGGCAGCGGGCAGCAGCCGGTGCTGCTCAACCCGGCCACCAGCGTCACCCCGGAGCAGAACTACTCCTGGACCTACGCCAAGGCCTTCACCGCGCAGGACAGGTTCTGGTGCTCGGTGACGATGCCCGAGCGCACGTTGGGCGACATCCAGGTCGCAGGCGAGTACCTGGCGCACTCGATCCGCGAGATGCACCGCCTGACCGGCAAGCGCATCGCGGTCCTCGGGCACTCCCAGGGCGGCATGAACATGCGCTGGTCGCTCCGCTTCTGGCCGGACCTGCGTCCGCTGGTCGACGACGTGATCGGAATGGCTCCGTCCAACCACGGGACCGAATCGTTGCAGGGCTGCGGACCCGCACCGACCGACTGCGAGCCCGCGGTGTGGCAGCAGCTCGCCGGTTCGGACTTCATGCGGGCGCTCAACAGCCGGGCCGAGACCTTCGAGGGCATCAGCTACACCGTCGTGTACTCGCGGTTCGACGAAGTGGTGACGCCTCCGGAGTCCTCGGAGCTGCACACCGGCGGAGGGTGGATCTCCAACGTCGCGACCCAGGACGTCTGCGCCACCAACACCTCGTCGCACCTGCTGGTCGGCACCATCGATCCGGTCACCTACGCGCTGGTCGAGGACGCGCTGAACAACCCGGGCCCGGCCGACTCCGCCCGGGTCGACGCCTCGGTCTGCGGGCAGCCGCTGATGCCGCACGTCGACCCGGCCTCGGTGGACACCTACCTGCACCCGGTCGCGGCGATCCCGGGGCTGCTCAGCACCGCGCTGCCCGGTGTCAACCTGGTGGGCGGCCGTTCCGTCGACCGCGAGCCCCGGCTGCGCTGCTACGTCTACGCTGCGGGCTGCTGACAGCGGGAGGGGACCCATGCCACGAACCGCGTTCGCCCTGCCCGGGACCTTCTGCGCCCCGATGGTGTTCGAGCCCCTCCAGCAGCTGCTCGATCCGAGGTTCGAAATCCGGGCGCTGTCGTGGATGACCGACGCGGAAGACCGCAGCCTCTCCGGCGCTGCCGACTGGGTCGCCGGGATGATCCCGGAGCCCGCTCTCGTGGTGGGTCATTCCACCGGCGGCGCGATCGCGCTGCAGCTGGCGGCAACGCACCCCGAGCTCGTCTCGGGGTTGATGCTGCTCAACACCGGCCCGAACATGAAGCGCCACGGGGACGTCACCGCGCTGATCGAGGGCATGGAGCGGAACGGGACGGCCGAGGTCGTGGATGCCGTGCTCGAACGGTCGTTCCGCACCGCTCCCCCGCCCGATGACCTGCGGCGACTCCGGGACTACGGGCGTTCGGTCCCGCTGGCGGCCGCGCTGGAGGCGCTGCGCAGCCAGCACGCGGTCGACCTCGAACCGGAGCTGTCGTCGCTGCGCATGCCGGTGTCGATCGTGCACGGGCGCTTCGACCCCGTCCGGACGGTCGACGTCGCCGAGGGCATGGCCGAGGCCGCGCCGGACTCCACCCTGCGGATCGTGGAGGCCGGGCACAGCCCCATGTACGAGGTCCCCGATGCGGTCGCGGACGCGCTCGACGAGCTCGGCCACCGCGTCGAGAACCGCTAGTCCGGAGACGGCCCCGCGGCCCCGCCGAGGGGTCGCGGGGCCGCGCTTCTCACGGGATCAGGCGTGGGCGGCCTGCTTCTCGGCCGGCTGAGCCGGGTCGGCGGTTCCCAGGACCTCCTGCTCGATGGCCTCCAGGCTCTTGCCCTTGGTCTCGATCAACCCGCGCTGGACGAACCAGAACGACAGCACCGCCATCAGCGCGAAGAACAGGAACATCACGCCGGGACCGGTGATGTCCAGCAGCACCGGGAAGACCAGCGCGACCGCCATGTTGAACAGCCAGTTGAACACCAGGCAGATCCCCACGGCCGAACCGCGCATCCGCAGCGGGAACAGCTCGGGCAGCATCACCCACTGCACCGGTCCCCACGACACCGCGAACGACGCGATGTAGACCAGGATGCTGCCGAGCGTCACCGCGACCAGCAGAGGACCGTAGGAGACGCCGACGACGTTGGCCACGCCGAGGGCGAGCATCGACACGAGCATGCCGATGCTCCCCACGGCCAGCAGCGACTTCCGGCCGACGCGGTCGATCATGCGCAGCGCTGGCAAGGTCATCAGCACGTTGACCACACCGATGCCGACGTTGGCCAGGATCGCACCCGAGGTGCCGAATCCCAGCGTCGTCAGCAGCGTCGGCGCGTAGTAGATGATCGTGTTGATCCCGATGAAGTTCTGGAAGAACACCAGGCCCAGCCCCAGCAGCACGACCCTGCGCAGCCTCGGGGTGAGCAGTTCCCGCACGCCGACGGCGTTCTCGGCTTCCTTCTCGCGGTCGGCGGCCTGGATCTCCTCCAGCTCCTGCTCGACCTCCTCGGCACCGGTTCCCCGCAGCCGGGACAGCACGTCGCGGGCCTGGTCGGCGCGACCGTGCTTGACCAGCCAGCGCGGGCTCTCGGGCTGGAAGTAGATGCCGATGCCCAGCAGGACCGCAGGGACCGCGCCGAGACCGAGCATCCAGCGCCAGGCGCCGAGGTCGGCCAGGGCGTAGTCGGTCACGTAGGCGACCAGGATGCCGATCGTGACCAGCAGCTGCATCAGCGAGGTGAGCCCGCCGCGCGACTGCTTCGGCGCGAGCTCGGTCAGGTACAGCGGAACGACCACCGAGGCGATGCCGACACCGATGCCGATCACGAACCGGAAGGCGACGAGCATCCACGCCGTGGTCGCGAGCATCGCGCCCACAGTTCCGGCGGTGAACACCACGGCCGCCCAGAGGATCAGCCGTCGCCTGCCCCACGCGTCGGCGAGGCGGCCGGACGCGCCTGCACCCGCCATCGCGCCGACGAGCAACCCGCTGACCACGAGCCCTTGCTGGAGCGGGGACAGCGGGATGTCCTGTTTGATGAACAGCATGGCACCGGAGATCACTCCCGTGTCATAACCCCACAAGATGCCGCCGAGCGCCCCGAATATCCAGATCAGCGCGTTGCGCGTGCGCGAGCGCCCTGGCGCGGGGGTGGTTGGCGTCATTGCACGAACCCTTCGTCGATGTTGCAAGAAGACGTCTCGCCACGCGCCTCGTGGCGGGACGTCGGGGAGCTACCAGGGATCCGGGCGCGCCGCTGTTCCGGTGCGGGGACCGGCCTGAACCGCTCCTAGCGCGCGGTGGGGCTCACGTGGATCTTGTGACCTTCTCCGGCGCGGAACTTCTGGATCGCCTCGGTGTAGGAGGCCAGCGGGAGCGTTGCCGACACGAGCTGCTCGACGTCGACGGTGCCCGAGGCGATCAGTTCGATGGCCGGCTGAAAACCGTTGTGCACGGCCATGGAACCGAGGATGTCGATCTCCTCGTGGTAGACGCGGAACGGCGAGAAGCTCGCGGTCGCGTTCGGGTCCGAGACGCCGAACTGCAGGAAGGTGCCGCCCTTGCGGACCCGCCCCAGGCCGTCCTCGATCGCGGGCACCGCACCGGTCGCGTCGATGACGACGTCGTAGCCGTCCGGCTGCTCCAGCGCGTCGGCGTTGGTGGTGGCGCGGTCGGCGGCGTAGGACAGCGCGAAGTCCAGGCGGGAGTCGTTGATGTCGACCATCGACACCGACGCGGCCCCGGCGCGGCGCACCAGCGCCGACATCAGCAGGCCCATCGTGCCTGCGCCGTAGATCAGGTAGTGCGATCCGGGCAGCCGGGGCAACCGGCTCAGGCCGTGCACCGCGCAGGACAGGGGTTCCACCATCGCAGCGGCCGTGTAGGAGACGGTCGGGGGCAGCGAGAAGCAGATCCCCGCGGGCACGGCGACGAGTTCGGCCGCGGCTCCGGCCTTGCTCACGCCGATGGCGTCCCAGACCGTGCACAGGTTCCCCCGGCCGGCCCGGCACCAGCGGCAGATGCCGCACGGCAGGTTCGGGTCGACCGCGACCCGGTCACCCACCGCTAAACCGGTCACGCCCTCGCCCAGCTCCACGACCTCGCCGGCGAACTCGTGCCCGGGGGTCAGCGGGTACTCGGCGGGCAGCACCCCGTCGACCAGGTGCAGATCGGTGCCGCACAGGCCGCAGGCGTGCACTCGCACGATCACCTGCCCGGCCGCCGGTGTCGGATCCGCTACGTCTGCGACTGCGGCCTTGCCTGGTCCTTCGATCACTACGGCTTGCACGATCACTCATCCCGTCCGGCGTGCCTCGGCGCACGCTCGCTGGTCCGCACCGGCCGAGGGGTGCTCGGACTGGGCCGCCCCGGCGCGATGTGCCGCAAAAGCTAACTTTGGTTAAGCGCTTAGGCAAGCGCTTAACTCCATGTTAAATTCCCAACCCGAACTGGGAACGAGGGAGTCGCCGGTGGCCACGATCGCCGATGTCGCACGCGTCGCTGGAGTGTCCTCGGCGACGGTGTCCTACGTGCTCAACGGCACCCGCAAGGTGCGGCCGGAGACGGCCGAATCCGTGCGCAACGCCATCGAGCAGGTCGGCTACATCCAGAACACGCTCGCCCGCTCGCTGGCCACGGCCCGCACGCTGTCCATCGGTGTCGCCATCTCCTCGGTGAGCAATCCCTACTTCACCGAGATCCTCCAGGGCATCGAGGCCGAGGCGGTCGATCGGGGCTACAGCCTGCTGGTGGCCGACCCGCGCGACGACCCGGAGCACGAGCTCAGCGTCGTCTCCCACCTGCACCAGCGGCGCATCGACGGCGTCGTGCTGGCGCCATCGCCGGAGCCCTCGCGGACGATGCGCTACCTCGCCGAGCACGAGGTGCCCACCGTCCTGGCCGACCGCGTCGTCGCGGCCGGCTACGACCAGGTCAGCACCGACAACGCCGAGTCCACCGCGTCGCTGGTGGACCACCTCGCCGCGCTCGGACACCGGCGCATCGGCTTCGTGTCCGGGCTGGCGGGCCTGAGCACCACCGCCGAGCGGCTGGCCGGGTACCGGGAAGGCATGCGCCGCAACGACATCGACGCCGATCCGGAGCTGTGCCAGGAAGGTGCGTCGGCATCGGAGTCCGCCCGGCGCGCCGCGACCGCCCTGCTCACCTCAGCGAGCCCGGCGACGGCGATCATCGCGGCGAACAACGCGATGACCATCGGCACCATGCAGGCCGTGCGCGATCTCGGCCGCAGCGTCCCCGACGACGTGGCGCTGGTGGCCTTCGACGACTTCCCCTGGGCGGACCTGTTCACGCCGCGCCTGACCGCCATCGCCCAGCCCAGCCGCGAGATCGGGGCCGAGGCACTTCGCCTGCTGCTGAACCGGCTCGACGATCCCACCCGTGATCCCGTGGAACGCCGACTTGAATCCCGCTTCGTGCACCGCGATTCCTGCGGCTGCCGCTGAACCGCACCCGAGAAGGAGCCGAACCATGATCGTCGTCGGAGGCGAAGCGCTGATCGACCTCGTCGCCACCGAGCCCGTGTCCGCAGGGCACCTGCCGGTGCGGACCTCGCACCCCGGCGGTGGGCCGCACAACGTGGCGATCGCGCTGGCGCGGCTCGGCTCGTCCGTGTCGATGCTGTCGCGGGTCTCCACCGACGACTTCGGCGAGGCCCTGGTGAGCGGCCTGCGCCAGTCCGGTGTGGATACGAGCCTGCTGCAGCGCGGCCCCGAACCGACCACTCTCGCCGTCGCCTCCCCCGGTTCCGACGGGTCGGCGCGGTACAGCTTCTACGTGCAGGGAACGGCCGACCGGTTCGTCACCGACCCCGGCGCGCTGCCACCGCAGGTGCGCGCGCTGTCGCTGGGCACGTTGTCGATGGTGCTGGAACCCGGTGCCAGCGCCTACGAATCGCTGCTGCGCCGCGAATCGGCTCGCGGGGTGTTCGTGGCGTTGGACCCCAACGTGCGAGCGGACCTCATCGACGACGCCGAGGCCTACCGCGAGCGGTTCGAGCGCTGGCTGCCCCACCTCGGGCTGCTGAAGGTGTCCGAGGAGGACGCCCACTGGCTCGCCCCGGGTGCCGAGCCGGTGTCGGACGCGGTGCGCCGGTGGGCCGGTGCGGGCCCGGCGGCGGTGGTGCTGACCCGGGGTGCCGACGGGATCTCGGTCGTCCTCCCCGACGGAAGTCGCGTTGACGTCGCCTGCCGCGAGGCGACGATCGTCGACACCATCGGTGCCGGTGACACGGTCCAGGCCGCGCTGCTGCACTGGCTGTCCCACAACGACGCCCTGGAGCGCGCCGCGGTCGCGGACATGGGAGCGAACCGGTGGCGGGAGGCTCTGACCTACGCGGCCACCGCCGCAGCTCTCACCTGCTCACGCCCGGGCGCACAACCTCCGGCCGCGGAGGAGCTCCCCTCCCCCGGTTTTAGTCCGAACTGAGCCGACATTTCGGGCATGAAAGGTCCTCGGTTTGGACTAAGGAGTCGTTTCAGAATGCGGCGGAGCCGCTGTTTCAGGTGTGGGACTCAGCTGGCACCGCCGCGGGTTCTCACACGTCGTCTGGATGAGTACGCCGCGACGCCGATGTCCACCCCTGGGTAAGCGGAAGACATCAGGAGTGGTGCACGGAGTCCAGGCGGCGTGTGAGGTTCCGCTACCCGCACCGCCAAGCAAGGTGATTCTGCAACGACCCCTAAAACTGGGAAATGGGGAGGTGAGGTCTACTTCTTGAGGCCTGTGCCGTGGATTCCGTACTGCTCGATGACGGCCAGGTCGTCGTCGGTGAGGGCGGGGAACTGGAGGGCTTCGACGTTGTGGTCGAGCTGCCAGACGGAGCTGGCCCCGATCAGCGCCGAGGTGACCTCGGGACGCCGCAGGACCCACTGGAGGGCGAGCTGCGCCAGCGACTGACCGCGCTGCGCGGCGAGCTCGTTGAGGGCGGAGGCCCGCTCCCGGTAGGTGTCGTCGATGACGTCGGGCGACAGGAAGGCGCTGTTCTCCGCGCGCGCCCCGGACGGAACACCCGTGAGGTACTTGTCGGTGAGCAGCCCCTGCGCCAGCGGCGAGTAGACCACCAGCCCGAAGCCGTCCTCGGCGGCGAGATCGAGCAGGCCGTTGTTCTCCGGCGTGCGGTCGAAGATCGAGTAGCGCGGCTGGTGGACCAGCAGCGGCACGCCCGCCTCCCGCAGCAGTTCAGCGGCCTGGTGAGCGCGCTCGGGCTGGTAGTTCGACAGCGCGACGTAGAGCGCCTTGCCCTGCTGCACCGCGCTGACCAGCGCACCCACCGTCTCCTCCAGCGGAGTGCTCTCGTCCGGGCTGTGGCTGTAGAAGATGTCGACGTAGTCGGTGCCCAGATCGCGCAGGCTGTGGTCCAGCGAGGACAGCAGCGACTTGCGGGAACCGCCCTTCTGGTAGGGCCCCGGGCCGATCGGGTTGCCGGCCTTGGTCGACAGGATCAGCTCATCGCGGTGCGGCGCCAGGTCCTTGGCCAGCACCTTCCCGAGGAGCTTCTGCGCGGCGCGGTGTGGCGGACCGTAGCGGTCGGCGTTGTCGAAGTGCGTGATCCCGAGGTCGAAGGCGTGCAGCACGATCTCGCGCTGCGTCTCGTACGGGTAGTCGGTCCCGAACTTCTGCCACAGGCCGAACGAGAAGGCCGGCAGGTCGAGGCCGGAAGCCCCCGCGCGCCGGTACTCCATCTTCTCGTAGCGGTCCTCGCTCGCCGCGTAGGTCTGCTCGAAAGCCCCGTGGCCCATCGGTTCCCTTCCTCCGGTCTGTCGGGTTCGTCTGCGCCGGATCGCATTCGCGAGCGGTCCGGCTGCCGACCCGTCATGCAACCACTTCGGACGCCGGAGAGCAGCTGTTCGTCTCGGGGCTCACAGCTTCGGACGCGCGAACGCGGCGGGCTCGTGCCGAACCCGCCGCGCGCGTTGAAGCACTATCCGGTCCTGGCGTAGTCGCTGGCTCCGCACCAATCGACGATGACGACGTCCTCGTCGCCCACGACCCAGGCGTCGTGGCCCTGCGGCAGCGAGCTGACCGAGCCCGCCTCGACGTCGAACTCCTGGCCGTCGGCCATCTGGACGTGCAGCGTCCCGGACAGGTGGTACTGGAAGTGCGGCGCTTCGCACCACTCGGTCCCCGCCATCGGCTTGACGTCCTGGCTCCACCGCCACCCGGGGTGCAGCACGAAACGTCCGATGGTGCCGCCGGCCATGTCGAGGACCTCGGCGCGGCCGTGCTCGAACTCGCGCACGTCATCAGGGCGATCGAAATCGCGGCTCTCGACCGCCTGCGTGCTGTGCATCGTCATGATCGACTCCTTCCGCGCAACCCGACGTCGACCACCGTGAGGCCGCCGCGATCCGGCGGCCAGAGGCTTTCTGCCCGTCACGCGGGGCCGACGGTGACGCGGAACTTGCCGCGCTGCGAGTGCATCGTCCACAACCGCTCGGCCAGCGCGTCCGGCGCGAACAGCGGGTCTCCTCCGCCGATGGCTCCGGGCACGACGAGCTGACCGACGTGCACGTTCTGGGACGCGAGGGCGTCGTGCAGCATCTCGCCGTAGGCGGACTCGGCGGCGAAGGCGACGGAGGTGCCCGCGACCTCGCCGTTGGGGATCGCCGCGCTCCCCCCGTTGACCAGCAGGATCGTGCCCTTGCCCCGCTCGGTCATGCTCGGCAGGACCTGGCGCACGGCGGTCGCGGAACCGTGCACGGAGAACTCGACAGCAGCGCTGAGGTCCTCGACGGTGGTGTCGAGGACGGGACGAAGGAAGTCGCGGTGCGGGATCGGGCTGTACTGCAGCACCTCGATCGGCCCGAGATCCTGGTCGGCTGCAGCGAGCGCGTCCACCAGGCGTCGCCGGTCCGCGACGTCGGCCTCGTACCCGCGCGCCCGCACCCCTTCCTCGGCGAGCTCGACGGCCAGCCGCTCGACGTGGGCCTTCGTGCGCGAGAGGAGCGCCGCGGAGTGGCCCTCCCGCCCGAACCGGCGCGCCACGGCCGCACCCAGTCCCGGACCGGCACCGATGATCGCGATCGTCATGGCTGGCCTCCCTCGACCCCTGTCTCAGACCCGCACCTCGGCCGGGAGTGCCGTCAGGGTCCCGCGGATCGCGCGCATCCGCTCGCGGTACACCTCCACCGAGTCGAGCTTGATCTGCTCGTAGCCCCGGATCACGTCCGGGAGTTCCGCGAGCTCGACCGCGGTGGGCAACGTGGTTTTGCCCAGGACCGGGAGGATTTCCTCGACGGCCGAGCGGTATTCACCGATGAGGGCGCGTTCGACCTCGCGGACGTGGGCGCGGCCGAACGGGTCGAGGGCGCTGCCCCGCAGTCGCCGGAGTCCGCGCAGCACGCGGAACGCGGGCCGGATCCACGGTCCGAGCGTGATCTTCCGCCGCATCCCGAGCGCCCGGAGCACCGGCGGGTGCAGCCGGTAGCTCAGCTTCGCCCGAGGCCCCCACTGCTCACGCACGCGGTCCTGCAGCGCGGGGTCGAGCGAGAGCCTGGCGACCTCGTACTCGTCCTTGTAGGCCATGAGCTTGAACAGGTGCCGCGCCACGGCCTCGGCCAGCCGGCTGCTGCCGGGCACGGCCGCCTGCTCCCGCTCCCGGACGTGGTCGACGAAGCGCCGGTAGTCCTCGGCGTAGCGCGCGTTCTGGTAGCCGGTGAGCTCGTGGGCCCGGTGCTCGATCAGCTCGTCGAGGCTGGTCACCTCCGGTTCCGGAGCCTGCTCACCGGCGATGGCGCGTCGGCCGTGACCGAAGGCCAGCAGGTTCTCCTCGACCCGCGCTCCGTTGAGCCGGATCGCCTCCTCGATCGCCGATGCGGGCAGCGGCAGTGCCCCGGCCTGGTAGGCGGCCCCGACCAGCAGCATGTTCGCGAACTGCTCGTCGCCGAACAGCTCCGCGGACAGCCGGTCGGCGGCCACGTGGTGCGCCCGCGCGACCTGCTCGTCGACGGCGGTGCGAATGCTGCCCTGGTCCGGGAAGGTGGAGGCCGGGTCGACGACCATCCTGCCGGTGGGGACTTCCGCGGTGGAGACGACGGCGATCGTGCGAGCCGGGCTGGTCGCCTTGAGCTGGACCGGATCGGTGGCGACCAGGGAGTCGCAGCCCAGGTACAGGTCGCACTCGCCATCGGCGATCTTGGCCGCTCGGGAGACCGGCGCGGTGCTGAACTTGAGGTCGGAGACGACCGCGCCGCCCTTCTGCGCCAGGCCGGTCTGGTCGAGCGCGCGCACGTGCTTGCCCTCGATCGCCGCGGCGGTGGCCAGGACCTGCGCCACGGTGACCACGCCGGTACCGCCGACGCCGGTGATGCGCGTGGTGAAGTTCTCGGCCGCCACCTGCGCATCTGGTTCCGGCAGCGGGCCGACCGGTGGAGCGACCCGCGCGGCCGCGCGCCCGTCGGGATCGGGCACGACGGTCAGGAACGACGGGCAGTCGCCGTCCAGGCACGAGTAGTCGAGGTTGCACGAGGATTGGTGGATCTGCGTCTTGCGGCCGAACTCGGCCTCCACCGGGCGGACCGAGAGGCAGTTCGACTTCTGCCCGCAGTCACCGCAGCCCTCGCAGACCCGCTCGTTGATCATCACCTTGGTCGTCGGGGTCGGTTGGGTGCCGCGCTTGCGCTTGCGCCGCTTCTCGGCGGCGCACTCCTGGTCGTGCACGAGCACCGTCACGCCCGGCTCGCCGGCCAGCTCGGTCTGCACCGCGACGAGCTCGTCGCGGTGCCGCACCGAAACCCGGTCGCGATCGCCCGAACCCGCGCGGCGCAACGCCTTCCGCACCGTCTCCGGGCGGTCGCCGGTGATGACGACTCGGCCGACCCCTTCGGCCAGCACGGTCTCGACCAGCTGCGGCAGACCGCCACGGCCGCCGACGGCGTCCTGCCCACCGGTCATGGCCACGGTCGAGTTGAACAGGACCTTGAACGTCATCCGCGCTCCGGCCGCCACCGCGGCCCGGATGGCGAGGCTGCCGGAGTGGGCGAAGGTGCCGTCGCCGAGGTTCTGCAGGTAGTGCGTCTCGTGCACGAACGGCGCCATGCCGAGCCAGTGCGCGCCTTCCCCGCCCATCTGGCTGATCCCGGTGACGGCACCGACCTGTTCCTCCGGCATCAGCAGGACCATCGCGTGGCAGCCGATGCCCCCGCCGACGAGCGCGCCCTCCGGTGGTTTCGTCGAGGAGTTGTGCGGGCAGCCGGAGCAGAAGTGCGGGGTCCGGGCGGCCAGCGGCAACATGATCCGCTCCCTGCGCACTCCGTCCTTCATGGACAGATCGCGGAACCCGTTGTCCTGCAAGCGTCGACGGAGCCCGGCGGCCGCGGTGTCCGGGTCGAGCTCGCCGACGTCGCTGAACAACCGGGCACCGCCCGGGTCCCGCTTGCCGGTGACGCGCGGCGCCTGGGCCGTGCCGTAGAGGGCCTCCTTGATCGCGACCTCCAGGAAGGCGCGCTTGTCCTCGACCACCACGATCTCGTCGAGCCCGCGCGCGAACTCGCGCACGACCTCGGGCTCGACGGGCACGACCGCGCCCAGCTTCAGCAGCCGGAGGCCCTGTCGCTCCCAGACCTCCTCGCCCAGCCCGAGCTCGTCGAGCGCCTGCCGGACGTCGAGGTAGGTCTTCCCGGCGGCCACGATCCCGATCCGCGCCGACCTCCTCGCGCCGAGCACCTGGTTCACGCCGCTGCGCCGCAGGTACTCCAGCGCGATCGGCGTCCTGATCTGGTGGAGGCTGCGTTCGAGCTCGGCCAGATCGGGGCCGAGCAGGCGGGCGTGCGGGACGTGGGAGTACGCGCGCAGACCGCCGGCGAGACCATCCATCGCAGGCGGGGTCCAGGTCGTGTCGACGAGCGCGGTGGAGCCGCCGTCGGCGACGTTGGTGGCGACCTTCATCGCCGTCCACAGCCCGCTCGCCCGGGAGAGCTCGACGGCGTGCAGGCCGTGTTCGATGACCTCCTGCGGATCGGCCGGGTAGAACGTGGGCAGCTGCAGGTCGGCCAGCGCGGGCTCGGACGAGCAGGGCACGCTGGAGGACTTCGCGCTGGGATCGTCGCCGACGAGCGCGACCACACCACCTCGGGGCGAGGTGCCGACCATCGCCGCGTGCCGGATCGCATCCGTCGCCCGGTCCAGGCCCGGCGCCTTGCCGTACCAGAATCCGGTGACGCCGTCGGTGTTGAGCTCGGCCACCTGTCCGGCGAGCTGCGTGCCCGCCAGCGCCGTCGCGGCGAGCTCCTCGTTGAGCGCGGGCGCGTGCACGACGCCGTGCTCGGCCATCAGCGCCGCACGCCGCTGGATCTCCAGGTCGTAACCGGCCAGCGGAGATCCTTCGTAGCCGCTGACGTAGAGCGAACCGAGGTGGCCGCGACGCCGATCGTGCCTGCTCCGGTCGAGCAGCACCCGCACCAGCGCCTGCACGCCGGTCAGGTAGACCGGGCCGTCCTCGGTCAGGTACCGGGCGTCGAGCGAGAACGGCTCGCGAGTCGGCGTGTCGATGGACGAGCTCAAGCCGGCACCTCTTCCTGCGCTTCGGAGACGAGACGCAGCTCACGTTAAGCACCGTTTGCCCGGTTGTTCAACTGATTCGCTCACATATGGGCCACTGGCCACCTCCTTCGGTGACATGCGATCCAGAGCCTGTGCCAACGGTCGCGTCCGGTGTGCTCCTGGTGCACAACCGGACGTCAGCCCGCGCTGCGCTGAGCAGGTGGTCGGCCGTGGCGCTCGGGAGCGTGATCGAAGTGCGCCACTGGTCCGGGGATCGGCTCGGCCAGGTGCGCATCGGCAACCGAGGACGTCTGCGCGCCCTCGTCGGGGCGGCTGCGGTCAGCGACCGATCTCGTCGTGCAGCTTGCGGATGAGCGGCGAGATCCTCGGCTTGATGCGCCTGCTCAGCACGACTTCCGTGGAGATCCGCTCGACGCCCTCCACCGCGATGATCTGCTGCAGGACTTCCTCCAGCCCCGCGTTGTCCTTGGCGACGACCCGGCACAGCAGGTCGGCGTCACCGGCGACCGCGTTCGCCTCGACGACCTCCGGGATCCGGCCGAGGCCGTCGAGCGCCCGATCCAGCTTGCCCTGCGCGAGGTTGAGCCGGACGTAGGCCAGGCCCTGGTAGCCCATCGCGGCCGGGTCGAACTGCGGTTGCCAGCTGATCAGCACGCCGAGGTGCTGCAGCTTGTCCACTCTGGACTGCACGGTCGCCCGGGCGACGCCGAGCCTGCGGGCGTACTCGCGAACCCCGGCCCGGGGTTCCTCGGCGATCAGCCTGAGCACGGCCATGTCCAACGGCTCGAAGGGCGACATGCGGGCTCCTCCTGGTCGCGACCGCCCGCGCGGGCGGTCCTTGCACGCAGCGTCGTTGTACCAGATGGTCACGTGCGATTCCCAGGAGTGACCCGGTTGTCACCGCGCTGCAGCCGCACGACCCCGACGCACTGATCGAGGGACTCGCAGAACCAGGCGAGGATCACCATCCGCACAGGACGGTCGGCCGCGGGGTCAGCTCGCGTCGCCGAGGGCTTCGTCGATGCCGTCGCCGTTGCGCCAGTCGCGCAGCAGGCACTGGAACGCGGCAGGGCCCGGGCCGAAGGTGCGGCGGGGGCGAGCCGAGCCCTCGTTGTTGTAGTAGCCCGGCGTGCACTCGGCGTCGAACCACGCGCGCTCCGGCGAACCGGCCTCGATCGTGGCGACCCAGTCGGTTTCGGCTTCCACAGTGGGCTCCACGCACTTCGTGCCCCGGCGGCGGGCCTCGGCGACGACCGCCGCGACGTGGATGGCCTGCTCGTCGAGGACGTGCACGTAGTTCACCGAAGGGGCGTTCTGCAGCGATCCCAGGTGGAAGAGGTTCGGAAAGCCGTTGCTGCAGAAGCCGTGCAGCGTCCGGACGCCCGTGGCGCGCCAGGAGTCGAGCAGCCGCGTGCCGTCCCGGCCGCGCACCGGGAGCCTTCCGGTCATCACGTCGGACTTGCCGACCTCGAAGCCGGTCGCGAAGATCACGCAGTCCACTTCGTACTCCCGGCCGCCGACGACCAGTGCGTTCTCGGTGAACCGCTCGACACCACCGTGATCCGCGGTGTCGACCAGCGTGACGTTGGGCCGGTTGAACGCGCCCAGGTACTCGTCGCTGAACGTGGGCCGCTTGCAGCCGTAGCGGTACCAGGGCTTGAGCAGCTCGGCCGTCGCGGCGTCCTCGACGACCTCCTCCACCCGTCCTCGCAGCCGGTTCATCTTCTCGAAGTCGAGCAGCTCCTCGGCCCGCTCCCACTCCGCGACGTCCCAGTCCGCGCGGGCATCGGTGGCGATGATCTTGCCGAGCACGTTCGCGCTGGCCGTCCAGGCGTCGTCCACCAGGTCCTCGTCCGCTCGATGCCCGGTCACCACGGCCTGGAAGTTCTCCCGCCGCACCGCGTGCCAGCCGGGCTGCAGCGACGCCGCCCACTCCGGGTCGGTCCGGCGGTTGTCGCGCACGTCCACCGATGACGGCGTGCGCTGGAAGACGTGCAGGTGCTCCGCGTCGCGCGCGACGTGCGGGACGACCTGGATCGCCGTCGCGCCGGTGCCGATGATCGCCACCCGCTTGTCGGCCAGCCCGGTCAGGTCGCCGCCCGGTCCTCCCCCGGTGTAGCCGTAGTCCCAGCGGCTCGTGTGGAAGGTGTGCCCGGTGAAGGACTCGATCCCCGGGATGCCCGGCAGCTTCGGGTGGTCGAGCGTGCCGTTGGAGACCACGACGTAGGTGGCGCGCATCTCGTCGCCGCGGTCGGTGAGCACGACCCACTCGCCGTCGTCCCAGCGCAGCTCGGTGACTCCGGTCTGGAAGCACGCGTCGCGGTAGAGGTCGAAGGTGCGGCCGATCGCCATCGCGTGCTGGCGGATCTCCTCGCCCGGCGAGTACTTCCACTCCGGAACGTGCCCCACCTCCTCCAGCAGCGGGAGGTAGACGTAGGACTCGATGTCGCAGTGGATGCCCGGGTAGCGGTTCCAGTACCAGGTTCCGCCGAAGTCGCCGCCCTTCTCGATGATCCGGATGCGCTCCAGGCCCGCTTGGCGCAGCCGCGCGCCGGCGCACAAGCCACCGAATCCGCCGCCGAGCACGATGGCGTCGACGCGGTCGTGCATCGGTTGCCTGGTGAGCTCGTCGACGTAGGGGTCCTGGGCGTAGTAGCCGAACTCGCCCTCCGCGCGGCGGTACTGCGCGCTGCCGTCCGGCCGGACCCGGCGCTCGCGCTCGGCGCTGTAGCGCTCGCGCAGCGCTGCGACCTCGGCGTCGGAGAAGTCGGGGATCGAGGGAGGATGCGTCGACATCGCGGCCTTTCTCGCTGCGCGCCTGCGTCCACGGGAGCGGCGGCCTTGGTTTTAAATCAGCTGACTTATTCCAAGTTAGCACGCCGCCCCACGAAAGAGCGCTAGCCGTCTGCGTCCATGCACCCAGTGACGCCGACCAGGCGAGGCGAGCGGGCGACTGCGACACCCCTCGGGACTGCTCGTACTGCACGCGCCGCTACTGCAGCTCCGAGGCGCGACCGTGTCGAGTCCCGTCGAACTCGGCATCGAGGCGGGCGGCTTCCTCACGGTCCTGAGAGTCGACGAGGACGGGCCGAGCGCATTCGTGCCCGATCACGCGCCCGCCTCGGTGTTCACCGCCGCTCCCGATGTGGTCGTCGCGCTGGCCGCTGGAGCTATCAGCGTCGAGCAGGCCATCGCCGCGGGCGAGTTCCGAGGCGACCCGAACGCACTGCGAACCGCGTTCTCCCCGGTGCGCACGACGGCTCCGCAGCACGGCGGCGACTAGACGACCGCGAGCGTTCCGGCCGCTGAGGAGACGATCCTCAGCGGACTTCGAGAAGCGCTACCGGGCAGCGCTTCTCAGTCCTCGCTATCCGACTCGCGATCCTTTCCACTGCGCCGCATCGGATTCGGCCCGACGCTCGCGCAGGCCGTGGGCGCGTCGGGTCAACCAGTGGTTCACCGCCAGAAGCACGAACGCGAGCACGGCGAGGCCGAGGTAGGTCCACTCCGGCAACATGACCTCCATGGGTGTCCGGTCAGCCGTCGACTTCGATCGGCAGGCCGGGTTTGCGGTGTTCCAGCGCGTACTCGGTGGCGATCCGGAGCAGCATGTCCTTCTCCGTGCGCAGGAGCTTGTTCTCCTTGCGCAGCCATTCGAGCTCGCGGCGTTCGGCCGTGGAGAGTTCGCCCGTCGTCATCGCAACGGGTCGAACGGACGGAGGGCGGCGGGACGCTCGCCGGTGACGATCTGCTCGGCCAGCAGGCTCCCGGTGATCGGCCCGAGCGTCAGGCCCCACATGCCGTGCCCGCCCGCGACGTGGACGCCGGGCAGCTTCGTCGGTCCGATCAGCGGGAGGCCGTCGGTGGTCACCGGCCTGGGGCCGACCCATTCGTCGTGCCGGGCGTCCCAGTCGACGCCCCGCAGGAACGGGCGCGCGGACCGCACGATCGCCTCGATGCGGTGCCGGTCGAGATCCGCGTCAGGTCCGCGGAACTCCATCGTGCCCGCCACGCGCAGCGCGCCCTGGTACGGAGTGCAGGCGACCCGGACAGCAGGCAAGTAGATCGGGCACGGAACGGGCTGCTCGGTGGGAACGGTGAACGAGTACCCGCGCCCGGCCCGCACGGACCGCGTGACCCCGGCACCGGCCGCGAGCTCCGGCAACCAGGCGCCCGAGGCCAGCACGACCGAATCCGCCTGGACGTACTCGTGCTGCGCGGACTTCACGATCAGCCTGCGGCCGTCGCGCACCACGTCGCGGACGTCGAACCCGGAGTGGATCCGAGCCCCTCGGCTTTCGACGGCCTCAGCCAGGGACCGGGTGAACTCGCCCGGGTCGACGTGGCGCTGGCCCTCGATCTGCAGGACGGTGCCGACCCGCGAGGACAGCTGCGGGACGTCCAGCCCGGCCGCTTCGGTGAACACCGTGTCCTGACCGCTGCGGCGGGTCCGCTCGAACTCGCTGCGGAGTTCCTCGGCCTGCTCGCGCTTCTCGAACGCCGCGACCACCGGCGCCGTCGGGGTCGGAGCGGTCACCCCGCCCTTGGCCAGCTCGTCGAAGGCGTCGAGGCAATCGTCGTTGAGCCCGACCAGGGCGCGCATGGACTTCTGCCAGGCGCCGCGCCGGCAGTTGCTCGCGAAGCGCAGGAGGAACGCCCACAGACCGGGGTCCACGGTCCGGGGCACGTACAGCGGGGCGCCTCGGTCGAAGAGCGAGCGCAAGCCGTAGCGCAGCACCTCCGGCTCGGGAAGCGGCACGCTGAAGGCAGGGGCGACGTAGCCCGCGTTGCCCCAGGACGCGCCGGCGGCGACGCCTCGGCGATCCACGACCGTCACCTCGACGCCGTGCTCCTGCAAGAACCACGCGGTCGACAGTCCGACCACGCCGGCACCCACGACGACGACCGATTCCGGTCGGCCGCCCGTTGCAGCACCCATGACCACGCTCCTCCTCGTCGCCACGAGCATGAGCGACGAAAACTCGAGGAGCATTGTGGATTTCACACAACCAGCCGGTCACGCGTTGTGCGCGGCCTACTGCTGCTGCGCGGCGAGGGCGATGACCAGCGCAAGACGGGTGTCCGGGTCCTCCAGGTCGAGCGACGCCACCTGGGTCACCTTGCGCATCCGGTTGCGGACGGTGTTCGGGTGGATCTCCAGGCGGGCGGACGCGGCACCGAGATCGCCCTGCACCTCCAACCAGGTCCGCAACGTCTCGATCAGCCTGGCCCCCTGCTCCCGGTCGTACCGCCGCAGCGACGCCACCGGACCCCGTTCAGGCGTCCGGCCGCCCGCGGCGACGTGGATCAAGCGCCGCAACAGGATCTCGTGCCAGGAGTCGTCGTAGACCACGACAGGCGATCCCGCCGGTTTCGCCCCGTGGACGGCCAGGCTCTCGTCCGCTTCCCGCCTGCTGTCGACGAGCTCGTCAGGTCCGGCGGGCCCGCCGATCCCGGCGAACACCCGCACTCCCGCGGGCATCTCGCGCCCCAGCGCGCGCACCCACTCGCGCGCTAGTTCGCCGTCCTCGTGCGGCAGAACCGTGTAGACCGTGTTGGCGAACAGTGCGCTGCGGCCCGGGCGGGACCAGCCGAAACCCACCGTCGCCAACTCGAAGACCAGCAGCGCCGCGGAGTCGTGCTCACCCCGGTTGTGGGCTTGGACGGCGACCACGCGGAAGGTGTCGCCGCGGAAGCCGAGCCTGCTCAGCACCGTGGCCACGTCGGACTGCCCCTCGACGAGGCCGATCACCAGGTCCGACTCGACCTGGCGCTCCAGGTCCGCGCTCGCCCGCGTGCGCAGCAGGTGCGCGGCCGCGGTCCGGGACGCCTGCACGAGGGCGGCCTGCCGCTCGGCGTCCAGCGGCGACGGCGTGCCCACCCAGATCGAGCCGAGCAGCGCCTTGCCCGCGCGCACGGCGACCACCGCGCGGCCTCGCCGCGCACCGGAGGGCTCGACGAACAACGGCTCGTCGGAGGCGGCCAGGTGCCGGAAGACCCCGCGCTCGTTGAGCTCGCGCCGGACCTCCTCCGGCACCCGCCTGCCCAGGATCGTCTCAAGCCGCGCCTGATCGGCGGACTCCTGGCGCTGCGAGTAGGCGAGGACGCCGGAGCGGTGGTCCTCGATCGTCACCGGCCCGCCGACCGACTCCGCCAAGGCGTCGGCCAGCGCGAACAGGTCCGTCGGACCGCGTCCCGCCTCCGTCTCGCGCCCCTCCAGCACCAGGCCGTAGACCACGCCACCCAGCTGCCCCCACGACACGGCCGGGTCGACCAGCAGCACCGCGACCTGTCGCTCCCGCGCGACCGAGAGCGCTTCCTCGCCGATCTCGTCGAGCCGGAACACCACGACCACGGCGCTGGTCGCCGCCAGCACCTCGGCGGCGCGCAGGCCATCTACCCCGACCGCGAGCAGCACTTCGTCACCGCCGGGCACCTGCTCCGCCGGGTCGTGCAGCGCCACCGCCCGCAGCTCGGTCGCCCGGCTGCGCGGCGCGCACACCAGCCTGGCCCCGTACCCGCCGAGGACGTTGATCAGTCGGTCCAGCTTGACCATGCACCCATGATCGGGCTTCTCGTCCCGGCCGCACGTCCGGGGTCGGCGGTTCACCCCCGCTCGCCCAGCCCAGGGGCAGTTCTGGTCCGAACTGCCCATGATCAACGTCCGTTTCGCCCGGTCAATTCGGACCAAAACTGCCCCCTGCCGCAGGACGCGGGGCCCGAGGGACGCGATCTCGGCCTGGCTCACGTTCGGAGTACGGGGCCCTGGGAGATGTACAAATTGTGCAGCGGAACTCCGGCCGCGATCGGCAGAGCGGGCAACCTGAGCAGTCGGGAGGAGCACTGTTGCACGGCCGGACACCGGCTGCGCACCCTTTCGTTCATGGACGACGCAGATCTCCGCGAGCTCTACCGGCTGATGCTGGTGACGCGCCGCCTCGACGAGGAGGCGATCGCGCTCCAGCGGCAGGGCGTGCTGCCCGCCTACGCCCCGGCCAGGGGTCAGGAAGCCGCGCAGGTGGGTAGCGCCGCGGCGCTGCAGAAGTCCCGCGACTTCGCCTTCCCCACCTACCGCGAGCTGGGCGCCGCGATCGGCCTGGGGGTCGATCCCGTCGCCTACATGGCCATGCACCTCAACATCTGGCACGGCGGTCTCTACGACCCGAACGTCGCCCGCCTCGCCCCGCCGAACGCGGTCGTGGGCGGCCCGGTGCTGCACGCCGTGGGCTGGGCGATGGGCGCCAAGCTGGACGGCACCGGCGGCGCCGCGCTGACCTACTTCGGCGACGGCGCCAGCTCGCAGGGCGACATCCACGAAGCCATGAACTTCGCCGCCGTCTACCAGCTGCCGGTCGTGTTCTTCTGCCAGAACAACGGCTGGGCGATCTCGCTGCCCACCGCCGACCAGGTCGCGGGCGGCTCGGTGGCCGCACGCGCCGCGGGGTACGGCATCGAGGGGCGGCAGGTCGACGGCAACGACGTCACCGCGGTGTTCGAGGCGACCCAGGCCGCGCTCGAACGCGGACGCGCGGGTGAGGGTCCCACCGTGATCGAGGCGATGACCTACCGGCTCGGCCCGCACTCCACGTCGGACGATCCGAGCCGCTATCGCAGCGCTGAGGAGGAACGCCTCCGCGCCGAGCGCGATCCGATCGCCCTGGCCGCGAAAACGCTCCCCGCGCAGGAGATCGGCGACGCCGAGGAGTACGCGGCGGCCGTGGTGCGCAGGACGACAGAGGGCCTGCTGGCCATGCAGCGCCCGCCGTCCGACGAGCTGTTCAGCTTCGTCTACCGGGAACCGACAGCAGCCCTGCTCGACCAGCACCGCGCTTGGAAGGAGTCGCAGGATGCCTGAGCTGTCACTGCAGCAAGCGCTCAACACCGCGCTGCGCCACGCCTGCGAGGACGACGACCGGGTGCTGATCTTCGGCGAGGACGTCGGCAAGCTCGGCGGCGTGTTCCGCGTGACCGACGGCTTGCAGGACAAGTTCGGCGAGCACCGAGTCTTCGACACCCCGCTGGCCGAATCGGCGATCATGGGCATGTCCGTGGGCCTGGCGATGGCCGGCTGGCGGCCGGTGCCCGAGATCCAGTTCGACGGCTTCAGCTACCCGGCGATCGACCAGATCGTCAACCAGGTGGCCCGCATGCACTACCGCAGCCGGGGCGCGCTCGGGATGCCGATCACGTTGCGACTGCCCAGCTTCGGCGGAATCCGGGCACCGGAGCACCACGGCGAGAGCCTGGAATCGCTGTTCGCGCACGTCCCCGGCCTCAAGGTCGTCTCGCCCTCGGGCCCGGCAGAGGGATATCACCTGCTGCGCCAATCGATTTCGGACCCCGACCCGGTGATCTTCATGGAGCCCAAGTCCCGCTACTGGCAGCGGGAGGAATTCGACCCGGCCGAGCCGGTCGAGCCGCTCCCGGTCGGTCGCAGCCGGGTGGTCCGCCAGGGCCGGCACGCCACCCTGGTCGCCTGGGGAGCCATGGTCTCGCGGTGCGAGCAGGTCGCGGAACTCGCCGCGGAGGACGGTGTCGAGCTGGAGGTCCTGGACCTGCGGTGGCTCAAGCCGATCGACGTCGACGGCCTCCGCGAATCGGTCTCCCGCACCCGCCGCGCGGTCGTCGTGCACGAAGCGCCGCTGACCGCGGGCCTGGGCGGCGAGGTGTCGGCGTTGATCACCGAGGGCTGCTTCGGCGACCTGCGCGCGCCGGTGCAGCGGGTCGCCGGGTTCGACGTGCCCTACCCGTCCGGTTCGCTGGAGGACGAGTACCTCCCCACCGCCGACCGGATCCTGACCGCAGTCCAGACCGCTTTGGAGTACCGCCGTGGCTGAAGTGACCTTCCCGCTCCCGGATCTCGGCGAGGGCCTGATCAGCGCCACGATCCTGGAATGGCTCGTCGCCGAGGGCGACTGGGTCGAGCGCAACGCACCGCTGGTGGAGCTGGAGACGACCAAGTCCGCGGTGGAGATCCCCTCGCCGCAGACCGGCCGGATCTCGCGCCTGCACGTCGGCGAGGCCGAGGAACTCGCGGTCGGCGCCCCGCTGGTGACGTTCACCGTCGAGGATCACGCAGGCATCGTCGGCACCGTTCCCGAGGACCGCGCACCGCAGCGTCGTGTCCGGCTGACCCCACCCGAGGACTGAGCAGATGCCCGCGATCGAGCACGCCGGGGCGAAGCTCTGGTACGACCACTCCCCCGGACCTCGGCCCGTGCTGTTCCTGCACGGCTTCGCTTCCGACTCGGAGCAGACGTGGGAGCGCACGGGCTGGCTGCGCGCGGTGGCCGAGCGCGGCCACGTGGTCACCGACCTGCGAGGGCACGGCCGGAGCGAACGCGCGGTCACCGGCTACTCCCCCGAGGACCTCGCACTTGACGTCCTCGCCGTCCTCGACGAGGTCGAGGTGCCCGTCGTCGACGTGGTGACCTACTCGATGGGCGGGGTCGTGGGCTGGGCGCTGGCACGACGGGCGCCCGGCCGGGTCCGGGCGCTCACCCTCGGGGGCATCGGCGGCGGCCCCGTCGAGCGCGAGTCCATGCTGCGCGTCCAGGAGTCCCTCGGCGGCGAGGACCTCGGCCCGTGCATCGACGGCATGGCCGACCACCGGCTCTCCGGCGAGCCGCCCGCGCCGATCCTGCTGGCGTCCGGGGACTACGACGAGATCGCTTCAGAAGCCGCGAGTTTCGCCGACTCCCTCGACGTCCCGCACGTCTCACTGGGTCGCCGAAACCACTTCAACGCGGTCTCCAGCCGTGCTTTCAAGACCGCGGCCCTGGAGTTCTTCGACCGCTAGACCAGGCTTCCGCAACGCGACGACCGCGGCCCTCGTCGAGCACGAGAGCCGCGGTCGTCGCGTTGCGGTGGTTCAGCGCCCGCCGAGGTGCTGTTCCAGCCACATGGTGTGCACCGGGCCCGCCATGAGCTCCTCGGCGCTGGTGAGCTCCCGGTGCAGGCCCGCCGTGCTGGACACGCCCTCGACGTGGAACTCCGCGAGCGCCTGGCGGGCCCTGGCGTACGCCTCCTCGCGATCCGCGCCCCAGCAGATGAGCTTCGCGATGAGCGAGTCGTAGAAGGGGCTGATCCGGTCTCCCTGCGAGATCCCGGTGTCGACGCGGATGCCCGGCCCGCCGGGCAACCGCAGTTCGGTGATCTCGCCGGGAGTCGGAGCGAAACCGCGCTCCGGGTCCTCCGCGTTGATGCGCAGCTCGACGGCCGCGCCCTTCAGCTCGATCGAGTCCTGGCTCATCGAGAGCTCGGCGCCGCCGGCGATGCGCAACTGCTCCGCGACGACGTCCACGCCGGTGATCGCTTCGGTGATCGGGTGCTCGACCTGAACCCGGGCGTTCATCTCGATGAAGTAGAAGTTGCCGTCTCCGTCGACGAGGAACTCGACCGTGCCCGCACCCCGGTAGCCGACGTGCGCGGCCAGCCGCACCGCCGCCGAGGTGATGGCCTGCCTGGTCTCGTCCCGCAGCTCCGGTGCCGGCGCCTCCTCGATGAGCTTCTGCCTGCGCCGCTGCACGGAGCAGTCCCGCTCGAAGAGGTGCACCACGTTGCCGTGGTCGTCGGCGAGGACCTGCACCTCCACGTGCCGGGCGTTGGCGACGGCCCGCTCCAGGTAGATCGACGGGTCGCCGAACGCCGAACGCGCCTCCGCCTGTGCGGCGGGGAGCGCGTCCAGCAGCTCGCCGAGGTCGTGGACCGGCCGGATCCCGCGGCCACCGCCGCCCGCAGCCGCTTTGAGCAGCAACGGGAACCCGATCTCCGCGGCCATCTTGCCCACGTCCTCGGGATCGGCGATCGGGTCGGTTCCGGGCACCACAGGCACCCCGGCGGAGGCCGCTGCACTTCGCGCGGCCGCCTTGTCGCCCATCTGCTCCAGCACCGAGGGGCGCGGGCCGATGAACACCAGGCCCGCCTCCTCGATCGCCTTGGCGAACGCACCGCTCTCGGACAGGAAGCCGTAGCCCGGGTGCACGGCATCCACCTCGGTGGCGCGCGCGGCCTTCAGCAGCGCGTCCGGATCCAGGTACGACTTCTGGGCTGCCGAGCGGCCGATGTGCACCGCGTCATCGGCCATCCGGACCCACTTCGAGTGCTCGTCGGCGTCGGAGTAGACCGCCACCGCTTCGACACCCGCCACGTGGCACGCCCGGATGATCCGGACCGCGATCTCACCGCGGTTGGCCACCATGACTCGCCGCAGGCCGCTCATACGTCATCGACCTCGAACATGGTCTGGCCGATGTCCACCTCGTCGCCGTCGTCGAGCAGGATCTTGCTGACGCGGCAGTCACGATCGGCCTTGATCTCGTTGAAGGTCTTCATCACCTCGATGAGCCCGATGGTCTGGCCGGGTCGCACCACGCTCCCCGGTTCGATGTACGGGTCCGCTTCGGGTGATGGGCGCCGGTAGAACACCCCGGGCATCTCAGCTTCCACTGTGGACATCGACTTCCCCCTCCGCCGCCTCTAGGCGTTGGTCACCGCCGCTCGCGCCTTCTCCAGACGTGCACGCCTTTCCGTCCGAGCCGCCACCGCTCCATCGATGTCCACCTGCTCGAACTGCACCTTGCTCCCGGTCCTGGCCTGTGCCATGCGATCCCGGTCGACCGAGATCACCGTCCCGATCGTGGCGTACCCGCCACCGGTCACCGCGTCGTTGAGCAGCACGATCGGCTCGTCGCCGCCCGGGACCTGGATCGACCCGATCGGGTAACCGAGGTCGACGACGTTGGCCTGATCGCTGCCGGCCCCGAACGGCTGCTCCCGCTCCACGAACTCCAGCGTTCCACCGCGCAACCGGTATCCCACCCGGTTGGCGTCCTTGGTCACCTTCCACTCCGTGTTCAGGAAGGACTCGAGCCCGCCTTCGGTCAACCGGTACGCGCAGAGCCCCACCACGACCCGCAGCACGGTCGCCTCCGGGAACTCCGGCAGGAGCGCCGCGGGGATCTCGGTCCCGGGAGCCGGAGCGGGCCCGGCCTCCCCCAGTTCGAGCCGGTCGCCGTCGACCAGCGCACGCCCTTCGAACCCGCCGATCCCGGTGAGCATGTAGGTCGACCGCGACCCCAGGTAGAGCGGCACGTTCACGCCACCGCTGATGGCGATGTAGGGCCGGGCGCCCGCCCGAATCTGCTTCACCGCCAGCACGTCACCGGACGACACCCGGATCGTCTGCCAGGGCGCGGCCGGTTCGCCGTTGAGGGTCACGACGGCGTCGGCGCCGGTCACCGCGACGCTGCGGGAGTCGGTGAACTCCAGCTCGGGGCCGATGTAGGTGGCTTCCAGCACCGCGGCGCCGTCCGGGTTGCCGACCAGCAGGTTCGCCACGGCGTAGGAGTACTGGTCCATCGCCCCCGAAGGCGGCATGCCGATGGCGTACTGGCCGTCCCGGCCGGAGTCCTGAACGGTCGTGGACAGGCCGCTCGTGCGCACGATCAGAGAACTCATCTGTAGAGCACCTCCAACAACCGGCCGTTGACCGCGTCCGCGTCGGCGAGGAGCTCCGCAGGCACCAGCTGCGCCTCCCGGATCCGGTAGCGGAAGCTGCCGGCCTCCACCTCGGCGCGCGTCCGGTCGTACTCGTCGCGATCGATCGACCGGTAGCGCAGGATGTCGCTGGGCCGCGGGAACGCGATGTCGTCGGCGAAGTCCGGAAGCCGCTGGGCGAGGTCGAAGACCGGCGCCGGAGCGATCCCGAACAGCTGGTACCCGCCGGCTCCGCGAACCGGGTAGACCACCGAGAAGGCGCCGCCGTAGCCGAAGGCCCGCTCAGGTGTGTCGGTGCGCGGACGCACGTACTTGGGAACCTGGATCTGCCGGTCGCGCGGGACCATCTGGTAGCAGAACGGAAGTCCCGGGACGAAACCCAGCATGGTCACCAGGAACGGCGCCGCGGTGATCGAATCGATCAGCGCCGCAACGCTGCCGAAGCCGTTGATCCGGGCGGCGTACTCGAGGTCGGTGACCTCGGGGTCCTGGTGCCGGTCGCGGAACCTCATCAAGGTCTCGCGCGTCCACGGGTCGTCGAAGAGCACGGGCACGTCGACGATCCGGGTGTTGACGGCGTCGTCGCTGCGCAGCTCACCGGCCGTGCGTTCCAGCCGACGCAGCTCCTCCACGAGCTCGGCCGGGTGCAAGCGATCCGGATCCAGCCGCACCAGGTACGACGCGTTCGACGGGCAGATGTCTATGACCCCGTCGATGTTCTCCCGGCGCAACGCGCCGGTGATGGCCATGGCCTTGAGATTGGCCTCAAGACTCATCTCTCGGTCGATTTCGACGAAGATGAATTCATCTCCGCCGAACTCGTACCGGGCCGGTGGCAGTTGAACCTCCATCACGGTCACGGCGCACCTCCGCATCCCCCGACGAGTGCGTGTCGAGAATGCGCCGCGGTACGGCTCGACGCAGCGCGTCGGTCACCAATCGACCACCTTCGAGTGAGAGGATAGGCTGATTGATCTGCGTGCGCAATCACCGGAAACTAAGGTGGGCGCCCGATCTGGAGGTAAACCCTTGCGCACTCTCGTGGACCTCAACGCCGATGCCGGGGAGAGCTTCGGGCGGTGGAAGCTGGGCGACGACGCTCGTCTCATCCCGCTCGTGACATCCGTGAACATCGCCTGCGGCTGGCACGCCGGCGACCCGGCGACCATGAACCGCTCCGTCGAACTGGCGCGCGATGGCGGGACCGCAGTCGGGGCGCACCCCGGCTTCCCCGACCTCGCGGGTTTCGGAAGGCGCGCCATGACCCTGAGTCCGGACGACGCGGCCCGAATCTGCCTGTACCAGTTCGGCGCGCTGCAGGCGATCGCCGCGCGCTGCGGCGAGTCCGTCGTGCACGTCAAACCGCACGGCGCGTTCTACGGTCTGACGATCAAGGACGAGTCGGTCGCCGAAGCCATCGTGGAGGCGATCGCGACGGCGGCGCCGGGTGTCCGGGTCGTGCTGTTGGCGGGTCCGGTGTCGGAACGGTTGGCCGAACGCGGTTTTCCCGTCGTGCGCGAGGCTTTCGCGGACCTCGACTACGACGATTCCGGGCACATCATCATCGAACCCGAGCCTCTGCCGAAGGAACCGAAGGCCTGCGCGGATCAAGCGGAAGCGGTTCTGCGGGGCGAGGTTCGGTCGGTGTCCGGCAAGCCGATCCCCGTCGACGCCGATTCGATCTGCCTGCACGGCGATCGACCGAACGCGGTGGACATCGCGGAGGCGATCCGCGAGCGGTTCGCCTCCGCGGGTGTCCGTCTGGCACCGATGGCCGAGGTGTCCGATTCCCGAGGCTGATTCAGCTCGCCGGGAGGAGCCTCTCGGATTCGGCCATCCGGGAATCGCTCAGGTGATCACCTTCCGGGCTGAACGGCGGGACCGCCTGCGGCAGGCAGTCGGCGAGCAGGAGCGTGTCCACGGCGCGCTCCTCCGGGCCGGCGCTGATCACCTCGCTGCCGTCCGGTGCCCAGATGCCCGAGTTGCCCCGGTACTCCCACTGACCGCGGTCGGACACCTCCCAACCGCGGCGGTTGGCGTAGGCCACGAAAACCCGCCACACAGCGGCCATCGCCGGGATGATGTGCTCGGTCGCGTCGGGGTACGCGACGAGCGTGGGGTGCCCGTTCTGGAGCGTGAAGTGACGATCCGCGGCGGTGGGACCGACGATGAGCCGAGCACCTCGCCGCACCAGGCTCTGGTACAGCGGGGGGAACTCGCACTCGTAGCAGTTGAGCAACCCGACCGGGAACTCGTTGATCTGGACGACCGGCGGGAGGTCGTGGCCCGGGGTGAAGTTCACCCGTTCGGCCTCGCCGTAGAGGTGCGTCTTGCGGTAGTTGGCCACGAGTTCGCCGTCCGCGACCAGGGCCACCGAGTCGTGCAGCGCACCGTTGGCTCCCCTTTCGACGTAGGGCACGGCGACCGCGATCTCGTGCTGCGAGGACAGCTTGCGGGCGGTCTCGACGGTGGTTCCGTCGCTCGGTTCGGCGAGCTGCTCGCACAGCTCCCGGTCGAGCGCGTAGCCGGTGTTGAAGCACTCCGGGAAGGCGCAGAGCTGGCTGCCGTAGCCGGCGGCCAGCGAGAGCACCTCCTCCATCCGGAGCAGGTTCTCCGCCACCGCCTCGGGGGTCCCCAAGGGGTTCTCGCCCTGGAAGAGCGCGAGGCGAATCCCGGTACCGGGCCGCGGTGGGTCGCGGTCGGTCAACCGGCTGACGATTCGGACGGGGCGCATGGGTGTTCTCCTTTTCCGATCAATTCGCGTGGGAAACGAAATCTTCAACAGCGGAGGCGATGTCCTCCACGTCGTCGGACGTGAGGTCGTTGCGGACGACGATGCGCATCACCTCCACGTCCTCTTGCTTCGGCGGCAGCGTGTAGACCGGCACCGCCCAGCCGAGCTCCGCCAACCGCTTCGACAGCTCCCGCAGGTCGACCGGTGGCTCAGCGGTCACCACCACCACCGGTAACTCGCTGCCGTCGCCGAGCACCCGCAGGCGTCCGGTCGCCTGAAACCGGGTGGCCAGCATTCGCGCGAGCGACCGGCATCGGGCGTGCACCTTCCGGAAACCGGCGAACCCCATCCGCACGAAGTTGTAGTACTGGAGGACCACCGGGGCGGCCGACCGGGAGAAGGTCAGCTCGTAGTGCGCGTCGTCGCCACCGAGGTAGTTGATGCTGACCCCCAGCTCCGCACGACGCCTGCTCCGGTCGCGCCACAGCAACCAGCCCAGGCCCGGCAGCACCATGCCCGACTTGTGGCCGGAGGCGTTGATCGACACCACTCGCGGGATCCGGAAGTCCCAGAGCAAATCGGAGTCGAGGAAGGGCGCGATGAACCCACCCGAGGCGGCGTCGACGTGGATGGGGACGTCGATCCCGCGCTGCTCCTGGAGCCTGTCGAGCTCCCTCGCGATCTCGGCGATGGGCTCGTACCTGCCGTCCAGAGTGGACCCCAGGATCCCGACGACCCCGATGGTCCGCTCATCGCAGAGGCGCTCGACCGCGGGACCGTTGAGCGCCGGCCCCTCGAGGGTCGCCGGTGCGACTCTCGCCTCCACCCCCCAGTGGCGGCAGAACTTCTTCCAGCAGGCGTGCGCACCTGCCCCCATGACCAGGTTCGGCCGCGTCCACTCCCTTCCGCTGCGCTCCTGCCAGCTCCGCAGCAAGGACGCACCGGCGAGCATCGCCGCCTCGCTGGAACCGGTGGTGGCACTTCCCACGACCCGGCTGTCGTCGCCGTGCCACAACGTGCCGATGATGCCGACGCAATCGCGAAGCAGCGCGTCGATCGCCGGGTACTGCTCTCGGTCGACGAGGTTGTAGTTCAGGTAGGTGCGGTAGAGCCTGTGGGCCTCCGGTTCGATCGATGTGGTCAGGAAGGTCGCGAGGTTGTGCTCCGGCCGGCATTCACCGCTCAAGCGTTCCGTCACGGTTGCGAGTGCTTCGTCCGCGTCCATCCCGAAAAGAGTTATCCCGCCCCGAAGTTGCGTCGAGCAACCCGATGATTCCTCGATCGCCTCCGGCAAAGCAGACATCGTCGAAAGCTCCTGTTCCTGGTGGTGTGCGAAACACGAGCAACGCTACGATCACCCGGGAACCAGTCGCCATGAACAATTCGCCCCAGATCGTCCGCACTAGTTCCAGGTCCGCTCGGACTGGTCCAGCCGGGCTATTTCTCCACTCGTACGAGGGATTCGCCGACAGGGTCGTAATTCGCGCGTAATCCTGTGGCGAAATGGGAAGTAGGAGAGTCCGGGCGCATCAATGTTCCGGACGATCCGCCCGAGTGGAGGCTTTCATGGCCCGTTCCTCTGACCGGGCTCTGGACCGGGCGATCAGCGCGTTGCTGCACGAGGCCGTCGAGCACTCGCGTGCGATGCGTCAGGTTCTGAACCAGGTCGGTCAGCTCGCATCATTAAGGATCAACATGCTCGAATCGTCGGAGTCCTCCGAAACTACGCTGACCGAAGTGCTTTCGCCGTTGACCAAGAGAGAGAAGGAGGTTCTCGAGCACCTGGCTCGCGGCTTCTCCAACAGGCAGATCGGACGCTCGCTGGGCATATCGGAACGCACGGTGAAGAACCACCTGCGCAACATCTTCACGAAACTCGGTGTGGGTGACCGCACTTCAGCTGTCGTGAAGGCGATGGGACGCATGAACTAGCACCCCCGTCATGCGGCGCTCGCACTCCTGGTACCGCCGAACCGCTCCAGGTCGGCACCCAGGTTCGCGTACACCTCCGGGCGTCTGGCCCGGAGGTGCGCCGCGTGCGCGAGACCGGCGATCACCACGACCGGCAGCAGCCACGGCAACGCGGTCACGTGGGGAGCGTCAGATCCGGCCAGCAGGCCGAAGTTGCCCACCGCCATCGCGGATATCCCCGCCAGCCCGAGGAATCCGAGCCCGGGCGCCACCAGCGTGGACCACAACCGGGGGTCGGCGGACCTGCGGAAGTGCACCACGATCGACAGCGCCGCCAGCGCTTGCAGCACGATGATGCACAACGTCCCGAAACCGACCATGACCGGCACCAGACTGGTGATCACGTCCAGATCCAGCACGGCGAACGGTGCCGCCACGACCACCGCGAACGCGGCGTTGACCGACAGGGCTCGCTGCGGAACGCCGCTCTCGCGAGTGCGCGCCAGCGCGCCCGGGAGGATCCGCGCCCGCCCCAGCGCGAAGAGGTAGCGACCGGCCACGTTGTGGAAGGCCAGCTGCGCGGCGACCAGGCTCACCACGAGCAGGACCATCGCGACGCCGAGCAGGAATCCGCCCAGGTGTTCCCCGATCAGCACGAACAGCAGGTCGCCGTCGGCCAGGTGCGATTCGGCGACCCGCTGGGCGTCGGCGACCCCGACGGCGCTGACCACCGCCCACACGGTGACGCCGTGGATCAGCCCGATCAGCACGATCGCGAGGTACGTGGCGCGCGGAACGGTGCGCGCCGGGTTCTTGGCCTCCTCGCTGAACAGCGACGTCGCTTCGAATCCCAGGAAGGCGGTGGACGCCAGCAGCAGGCCGATGGCGGGGGCTCCCCCGGTGATCGCCGCCGGGCCGAAGGCCTCGACGCTGAACCCCGTGCGCACCAGCACCGCCGCGCTGAAGGCGAGCAGGACGAGCACTTCCAGGACGAGCGCGATGCCCAGCGCGGTGGCGCTGATGCTGATCCCCGACCTGGCGAGCAGGAACGCCGAGCCCATGATCACCAGCGCGCACGCGTACCAGTGGAGGTGAACTCCGGTCAGCTGCTCCAGGATCGAGGACGTGTAGAAGCCCCCCGTTCCCACGGCGCCTGCCACGAACACGTTGTAGCCGGTGGTGGCGAGGAACCCGGCGACCAGACCGGCCGGCCTGCCGAGTCCTCTCACCACGAACGCGTAGAAGCCGCCCGCGTTGACGACCTCTCGCGACATCTGGGCGTAGCCAACGGCGAACAGGAGCAGGACGACCGCGACCGCGACGTAGGCCACGACCGTGCCCCCGCCCGACCCGAGACCGATGGCCAGGCTCGCGACGACGACGGCCGCCGTCAGCGGCGCGACGGCGGCGAGCACGAGGAACGTCACCCCGGCGGTGCCGAGCTGGTCCCGGCCGAGAGCGTGCGACGGGTCGGTGCTGGACGCGCTCACGTCGTCAGCTCCTCCCGGGTCGCGAAGTTCGGTCCCGCGCTGCGCGGCGTCATTTCCCGACAGAGTCGACCACCCGCGCGCGCCTGACAAGACTGCAAGGAGGTGGTCACCCGGTCGCCGAACGCGAGCGGCACACGGGTTCGGCGTGCGCACCGGCCCGCGCTGCCCGTGAGGAGCGGCACCACCACCGGTGCCTGCCCAGGTCCGCGCGGCGCGCACAATGGAGGCATGGTCGAGCAGAGCGTGTGGATGCAGAAGGTGGCGGCTGACCCGGGGCACTCCGCCTGGTACATCGATCGGATGCGCGGCCTGGCCCGAGCGGGTGATGACCTCGCCGGTGAGGCGCGCCTGATCGACGCGATGGCCGAACGGGGCTCGCACGTGCTCGACGCCGGGTGCGGGCCCGGCAGGGTGGCCGGGGCGCTGGCTGCCGCCGGTCACGACGTGGTGGGGGTCGACGTGGACCCGGCGCTGATCGAGGCGGCCCAGGAGGACCACCCGGGGCCGCGCTGGATCGTCGAAGACCTCGCCGAGCTCGACCTGTCCGCGCACGGGATCAGCACGCCGTTCGACGTGATCGTGTGCGCCGGGAACGTGATGACCTTCCTGGCCCCCAGCACGCGCGGTGCCGTGCTGCGGCGGTTCCGCGAGCACCTGGCCCCGCACGGGCGGGTGACCATCGGGTTCGGCACCGGGCGCGGCTACGAGCCGGAGGAGTTCTTCGCCGACGCCGCAGCGGCGGGGCTCGCGCAGGACCTGGTCCTGGGCACGTGGGACCTGCGCCCGCGCCGCGAGGACTCCACCTTCCTCGTGGCGGTGCTCAGCCACGCAACCGACGATCGGTGACCGCGAGGATCAGTCCGGTGCGGTGAGCACCCCGGCGTCGACGAGCCGCTGGACGTCCTCGTCCGGGATGCCCGCTTCGGCCAGCACCTCGCGCGAGTGCTGGCCGAGCAGCGGGGCCGGTCGCGGAGGGGGCGGCGGCGTGCCGAAGTCGATCGGCCGCCGCGCCAGGCGCACCGGGCCCACTCCGGGCTGCTCCACCGTGTGGAAGAAGTCGGTCGCCGCCAACTGCGGGTCCGCGAAGAGGTCTTCGACGGTGTTGACGGGGCCGTGCGGGATGTCGGCACGCTCGAACGCCTCGCTCCACTCGGCGGAGGTGCGGGTGGCCATCTCCCGGGCGAGCAGCTCGTAGAGCTCGTCGATGTGGCTGGTGCGGGCGCGGATGTCGCCGAAGCGCCGGTCCTCGGCGAGTTCCGGGCGCCCGATGATCTCGAAGAACGCCGTCCAGTGCTTGTCGGCGTACATCATGACGGCAAGGTGCCCGTCCCGGGTGGCGTACGGCCGCCGGTGCGGCGAATCGGTCCTCGGGTAGCCGCTGGGCCCGGACGGCGGGTCGGTGAGCCACCCGCCCTGCCGGTCGAGCAGCATGAACGAGGCCATCCCCTCGAACATCGGGATCTCCACCGGACGACCGGCGCCGTCGATCTCCCGGGCGCGCAGGGCCGCGCACGTCGCCGCCGCGCCGTAGAGGCCCATCACCTTGTCCGAGGCCGCCGAGCGCCAGTACTCCGGCTCCCCACCCGCTGCCGCCTGGGCGCTCGCGATGCCGGAGGCCGCTTGGATCACGTCGTCGTAGGCCGGGTGGTCGGCGTGCGGGCCGCCCTTCCCGTAGCCGCGGAAGGCGCACAGCACCAGCGCCGGGTTGACCTCGGAGAGCTCGTCCCAGGTGAGTCCGAGCCTCGCCGCTGCGGGCGGGCGGATGTTGTGCAGCAGCACGTCCGTTCCGCGCACGAGCGCGTGCAGCACCTCGCGGGCTCGCTCGCCCTTGAGGTCCACCGCGAGGGAGCGCTTGCCGCGGTTGGCGTTGACGAAGATCGGACCGGCTCCGGTGCCCGCGACGTCGCCGATGGACCTCACCTGGTCCCCCACCAGCGACTCGACCTTGATCACGTCGGCGCCCCACTCGGCGAGCAGCTGCGCCGCGTAGGGGCCCATGAAGATCGTCGAGAGGTCCAGGACCCGCACCCCGGTGAGCAGGTCCCCGCTCATCGCAGGACCGCCGGGAGCGACGGGACCCGCGCGGGGTCGCCGAGCACGACCTCCCACAGCGCGGAACCGGTGGCGGCCAAGCCCAGGAAGCGGTCCCAGTCCCGGGTCGTGCCGAACTCACCGCGCCAGTCGAGCGCGGCGAGGGTGAACAGCTGCAGCGGGTGCTCCCGCGTGGTCCCGATCGCGCCGTGGACCTGGTGGGCGTTGCGCACGACGACCGAGGCGGCGTGGCCCGCGCAGGAGCGCGCGGCCGCGACCTTGATCGCCGACGCCGGTCCGGAGAGGTCGTCGTCCGCGGCGTCGAGGACGGCAGCGTCGACGGCGGCCCGCGCCAGCGCGGCTTCGGCGGCGGCGTCGGCGACGAGCTGCTGCACTGCCTGGAACTTCCCGATCGGGCGCCCGAACTGCGTGCGCACCCCGGCGTGCTCGACGCACAGCTCGACGGCCCGGTCCAGCGCTCCGACGATCTGGGCGGCGCGGGCCAGAGCACCGCGCAGCAGCAGCTGATCGAGCACCGACTCGTCGAGATCGGTTGCGTCGGTGGGTTCTTCGGCCAGAGCGAGGTCCGCGCGCGGCTGACCCGAACTCGTGGTGACCGGTGTCGTGGTCGCGCGGATGTCCTCGGCGAGTGCGAGCGTCCCGGATCGCCGGCGGAAGACGACGACCGCCGGGACGTGACCGAGCCAGGGCACGGCACGTGCGACACCGCCCTCCCCCACGACCGCGACGGTGCGCGGAGCCGACACGTCGCCGGGCCCGAGCCCGGCTGCGCGCAGCAGCCACCGCGCGAGCAGGTCCGTCTCGGCGAACGGGAGATGCTGTGCGGCAGCGGCGCTCTCGCCCAGGAGGACCGCCGCTTCCCGCCATCCGGCACCGGATCCGCCGTGGTCCTCGGGCGTGGTCAGCGCCGTGAATCCGAGCTCACCCAGCCTGTCCCACAACTCGGCGTCGAAGCCCACGCCGGCGGTCGCCTGGTCGAGCCGGTGGTCGAGACCGTCTGCGAGGAGGTCGCGCAGCACGTCGCGGAGCTCGTGGTCGACGGAGGTCATCAGCGCATCCCCAATCCGCGCGCGATCACGCCTCGCAGGATCTCGTTCGTCCCGCCGCGGAGCGTGAATCCCGGTCGCTGCTGCACGGCTCGCCTGGTGAGCGCGGCGACGTCTCCGGTGGCGCCCGCCGGCGCTTCGAGATCGGCGATGTCGGCGATGTCGCCTTCGAGCGTGGTGCCGAGCACCTTCACCAGCGCCGCGGGCACGTCGGCCCGTTCTCCGCGCTGCAGCGCGGCGGCGATGGACAGCGACATCTGGTGCAGTCCGGCCAACCTGCCGGTGATCCGCCCGGCCTCGGCCGGGTCCATGCTCCCTACGAGGGACTTGGCGAGCTGGTAGGTGCACAGGAACCGCTCCGGACCCGACCGCTCGAACGCCAGCTCCGAGGTGACCTGGTGCCACCCGGCGCCGATCTCTCCGACGACGTGGTCGTCGGGCACGTGCACGCCGTCGAGGTGCACCTCGTTGAAGTGGTGCGCCCCGTTGGCGGACAGGACCGGGCGGATCTCCACGCCCGGGGCGTCCAGCTCCACCAGCAGCTGGCTCAGCCCGCCGTGGCGATCCCCGTCCCGCGGGGAGGTGCGCACCAGCGCGATGAACGCGTCCGCGAGGTGGGCTCCGGAGGTCCACAGCTTGGTACCGCGCACCTGCCAGCCACCGTCGACGCGCTCGGCGGCGGTGCGCACGCCGGCCAGGTCGGAGCCCGAGTCCGGTTCGCTCATCCCGATCCCGAAGAAGACTTCCGCCGAGGCGATGCGCGGCAGGTACTCGCGCTTGAGCGCTTCGCTGCCGAACCGCAGCAGGTTCGGGGCGACCTGGCGGTCGGCGATCCAGTGGGCGGCGACCGGCGCGCCTGCGGCCAGCAGTTCCTCGGTGACCACGAAGCGCTCCAGGAACGTCCGCCCGTGCCCGCCGTAGGCCACCGGCACGGTCATCCCGAGCCACCCGCGTTCGGCGAGCGAGCGGGTGAAGGCCGGGTCCCACCCGCTCAACCAGCTGTCCACGGTGGGTTCGAAGGCTCCCGCGCGGATCTGCTCGGCGAGGAAGTCGCGCACTTCTCGTCGCAGGGCGGTCAGTTCGTCGTCTTCGCGGACGGGCGGCGGCATCAGGGACGGCATCGACCACTCCTGCACGAGAGCCGGAACAGTTTGTACGCAAATGCGTAACCGGTAGGCTTGATGGTCACGGTAGGTGGTGGCACATCCGCGGTCAACGCGCCGAACGGCGGCCGCCGGAACGGGAGGTCGAGGGGTGGAGGAGTCCGAGCGGCCGACCCACGTCCGGCCCCGGCACCGGATGATCGACCGCGTCGCGGGTGTCCTGGAGGCCGTGGCCCGCTCCGACGGCCTGTCGCTCACCGAGATCGCGCGCGCGGTCGACGCCCCGGTGTCCTCGGTGCAGGGTCTGGTCAACGGCCTGGTGGCCACCGGCTACCTCGACGAGCGGTCCCGCACCTACCGGCTGGGCGTGGCGCCCCACTTCCTCAACCTGCTCGCCGGACGCGGTGCGGTCGACCGGATCGCGCACGACGACCTGGTCGCCTTGCACGCCGAAACCGACAGCACCACAGCCGTTCTCGGCGTGGCGGTCGGCTCCGAAGTGGTCTACATCGACCACTGCTCGACCGATCCGCGCACCGAGTACCTGGCCAAGGGCTTCTTCCGGCGCTCGCTGATCCGCACCTCGACCGGCTGGGTGCTGCTGGCCGACTGGGAGCAGCGCGATCTGTGGGCCTACCTCGAAACCCTCGGTCCCGAGGACGACGAGCGCGCGCAGCAGTTCCTCGACCGCGCGGAGGAGATCCGCGCCTCCGGGGTCGCGCTGCTGCCGGGTGCCGCCGAGGACTCCGAGATCGACGGCATCTCGGTGCCGGTCCGGGAGCGCGGCCGCGTCGTCGCCGCCGTCGGTGTCGTCGGCCCCCGAGACGTGCTCCTGCCTCGCGAAACCGCCATCGTCGACGCGCTCCGGCGCCACTCCACCAGCTGGCACGCCCGGGGCTGAGCCCCCGAACCGGACCGATGCCGTCGGCGTCCGTTCGGTACCTTCGGGGTCGTTCCGCAACGCTTGGAGGTTCGCCGCTCATGTCCGATGTGCTGTTGATCGACCGTGCCGAACACGTCGAGACCTGGACGATCAACCTGCCCGACCAGCGCAACCCGATCTCCGGCACCGACGTGATCGACGCGTTCGAGACCCACGCGCGTCGCGTGCAGCAGGACCTCGACGTGCGGTGCGTGGTGCTCACCGGCGCCGGCAAGGCGTTCTCAGCAGGCGGCAACGTCAACGACATGCGCGAGAAGGCCGGGATGTTCAGCGGCAGCCCGTGGGAGATGCGCAACGGCTACCGCGATGGCATCCAGCGGATCCCGCTCGCCCTGACCGAGTGCGAGGTGCCCTTCGTCGCCGCGGTCAACGGACCTGCTGTCGGCGCCGGCTGCGACCTGGCCATGATGTGCGACCTGCGGGTGGCCTCCAGCAACGCCTGGTTCGCCGAATCCTTCGTGCAGCTCGGCATCATCCCCGGCGATGGCGGTGCCTGGTTCCTCACCCAGGCCGTCGGACCGCAGCGCGCGGCCGAGATGGCGCTCACCGGCGACCGCGTCGATGCCGCGAAAGCCCTGGAGTGGGGCATGGTCGCCCACGTCGTCGAACCCGATCAGCTGCTCGACGAGGCGCGGTCGCTGGCGTCCCGGGTGGCCAAGAACCCGCCGCACGCCACCCGGATGGCCAAGCGGTTGCTGAAGGAGTCCCGCACGAACGACCTGCGCCACGTCCTGGAGCTCTCCGCCACGATGCAGGCCCTCTCCCACCACACCGCCGACCACGCGGAGGCGATGAACGCCGTGCTGGACAAGCGAACCGGGCTCTACGAGGGCCGCTGACCGCCCGGCGGAATTCCGCTGACCCCCGGGAAACCAGCGGAATTCCGCGCGGTCAACCCTCGGGGACGAGGACGCAGCGGCTGCCGGTGAAGATGGTGACCATGCAGCGGTTGTTGTGGTTGCACAGCGACCGGGTGGCGGAGTCGGCAGCGATGCGGTTGATCAGGTCCGGTTCGCGCAGCAGGGCCCGCCCCATCGCGACGAACTGGAATCCCTCCTGCATCGCGGTGTCCATGACCTGCCGGTTCGTGACACCGCCGAGCAGCACCATCGGCAGGTCGACCGCCGCCCGCACCTGGCGCGCGTCGTCGAGCAGGTAGCCGTCCTGGTACGGGTACTCGCGGAGGAACCTGCCGCCCACCAGCTTCACGCCGGTGCGCACGGGTTCTCGCATGACGGACGCGAATTCGCGCACCGGAGCGTCACCCTTGAACAGGTACATGGGGTTGAGCAGCGAGCTTCCCGCGGTCATCTCCAACGCGTCCACGGTTCCCTCGGCCTCCAGCCAGCGCGCGACCTCGATGGCCTCGTCGAGCCAGAACCCGCCCGGCACACCGTCGTCCATGTTGAGCTTGGCGAGGATCGCGATCCGATCGCCCACCGCGTCGCGCACCGCGCGCATGATCCGCAGCGCCAGCCGAGCGCGGTTGGCGAGGCTCCCCCCGTAGGAGTCCTTGCGCTTGTTGAGCTTCGGGCTCAGGAAGGCGCTCGCCAGGTAGTTGTGTCCCAAGTGGACTTCCACCGCGTCGAACCCGGTTTCCACCGCCATCGCCGCCGCGTCGCCGTGCGCCTGCACCACGCGGTCGATGTCGGCGTTCGTCGCGGCCCTGACCCGGCGCAGCGACTGGAGGCTCAGCGACGGGCTCGGCCCGAGCGCGGGCAGCTTGGTCTTCGTCGAGTCGGCGACCGGCCCCGCGTGCCCGACCTGCGCGGAGATCGCCGCGCCCTCGGCGTGCACGGCGTCGGTCAACCGCCGCAATCCCGGGACCGCTTCGTCCCGCCACACGATCTGATGCCCGTCGGTGCGCCCCTCGGGCGAGACGGCGCAGTAGGCGACGGTGGTCATCCCGACACCGCCGGCGGCGTGCCGGACGTGGAAGTCGATGAGTTCGTCGGTGACCAGCCCGCGGCGCGCCCGCTTCTCGTAGGTCGCGGCCTTGAGCACGCGGTTGCGCAGTCGCACGGGCCCCAGCTCAGCTGGGGCGAGCACGTCCGCAACGGCCTTCTCTCGCATCGCTTCGTCCTCACGTCGTCGGAAGTCCGGCGTTGCGAGCGCAGACGGTACCACCTTTTTGGCTCATCGCGCCAAAATCTTCGCCCCGGCCGATGCCGTGGTGCTGACCTGCACCGGAGTGCGCGTCGACTAGGGTCGGGCGGGTGAGCACCAGCGACGCCACCACCCCGCAGCGCGGTCGCCCGACCGTGCTCGACCGCGCCGCCATCACCACCGCCACGTTCCGGCTCTGGGCCGAGCGCGGGTACGCGGCCGTCGGCTGGAAGGACATCGCCGAGGCCACCGGGATCAGCGTCCGCACCCTCGTCCGGCACTTCGCGCGCAAGTCCGACATCGCGTGGGTCGGGGTACCCGCCGCGACCCGGCGCCTGCGCGGAGCCCTCGACGAGATGCCCGCGGAGACCTCGACCGCCGATGCGGTGCGCCGCGCGATCGTCGCGTCCATTTCGGACGTTCCGATGTCCCCCGCAGGGCCCGACTGGATCCGGGTGGTGTGCACCGAACCCGAGATCTTCGGAACCGCACCGGCGGCCTACCGCCCGTGGATCACCGAGCTCGCCGGCTTCCTCGAACGTCGCGTCGACGGCATCGGCCCGGCCGCCGCCACATCCCTGGCCAGCGGGTACCAGGCCGCCACCTTCGCCGCGCTGGTCGCCTGGAGCGAATCCGGCTCCCACGAGCACGCCGCGACCGCCGCCGACGAAGCGCTGAGCTGGCTGTCCCTCACACCCTCCGGGAGCAGGCGGGACACCGCGGAATCGTGACCGCCGGCACGTCGAATCACAATTCGAAATGCATTCTCCTGGCACGTCACGAGCTTTGGAATAGCCCAAGACCCTTTCTGCTATACTACTGATGTACCAGAATCCGAACTGCCGAGAGATGTGTCAGAACTGCGATTCTGATGAATTCGGGGCGATGATGACCACTGCGAGCGAGGAGCACCACGCCACCCTGTCCATGGCCGAGAAGGCGTACCTGGCCATCCGGGACAGGCTGATCATGCTGGACATCCCGCCGATGACGGCCATCGACGACGCGGCGCTCGCGCGCTCGCTGGAGATCGGCCGGACCCCGGTGCGCGAGGCCCTCAAGCGCCTGGAGATCGACCGGCTGGTCGTGTCCTACCCGCGCCGGGGCACGTTCGCGACGGCCGTGGACATCACCGACCTCGCCTACATCTCCGACCTGCGCGTGCACCTCGAACCGCTGGCCGCACGACGGGCCGCCGAGGTCGCCGCGGAGGCCGACCTCGATGAGGTCGCCGCGCTCGTCGAGCAGCTCGACGACATCGACTTCCGCGCCCTGGACCGCGACGAGATCATGCGCTGGGACCTGCGCGTGCACCGCACGATCTACCAGGCCGCGGGCAACCCGCACCTCGAAGACACCCTGATCCGCTACGACAACCTCGCGACCCGGATCTTCTGCGTCTTCCTGGACCGCATGCAGGACTTCGACACCCACGTCATGGAGCACTCGGCGCTCCTGCGGGCCATCGGATCCCAGCAGCCCGACAAGGCCGAGCAGCTGGCCAGGGAGCACGTCCTCAACTTCGACAAGGCGATGCGCTCCCTGGTGTGAGCAGCCGCGAGTCGCGCTAGAGGCGCTGTGCGAGCTTCCGGCGCCACTGCCCGAAGGGCCTGGCCCGGTCGACGGCCAGCACCCCGACGGGTTCCTGGGCCGGATCCAGGTACAGGGCCAGGAAATCGCCCGTGTCCGGGTCGCCCTCCTCGATCTGGACGGTGCAGTCGTCGGTGCGGTGACCGGCGAACTGGATCTTGTGCCCGTACTGGTCGGACCAGAAGTAGGGAACGGCGTGGTGCGCCGGGGCCGAGTGCTCCCGGCCGAGCAGCGCCGCCACGGCCGCAGCCGGTTGCTGCAGCGCGTTGGTCCAGTGCTCCAGCCGCATCGGGCTCGCGGTGTAGCTCCGGAACGACCGGGCGCAGTCGCCCGCCGCCACCACCTCCGGCACACGGGTCCGGCCTCGCGCGTCGGTGCCGACCCCGTCGCCGACGTCGAGCCCGGAACCGGCCAGCCAATCGGTGTTCGGCTGGGCGCCGATGCCGACTACGACGACGTCCGCGGGCAGTTCACGCCCGTCGGAGAGCCTGACCCCGGTCACCCGCTGCTCCCCCACCAGCTCGGCGACGCCGGACAGCGAGTGCACCCGGACGCCGTGGCGGACGTGCAGCCGGGCGCACACCTCGCCCATGTCCGGCCCCAGCGCGCGCTGCAACGGCACCGGCGCGTTGTCGACGACGTCCACCTCGCAGCCCAGACCCACCGCCGTCGAGGCGACCTCGGCGCCGATGAACCCGGCGCCGACGATCACCAGGCGCACCCCTGCCACCAGCTCCTCGCGCAAGGCGCGCGCGTCGTCGAGGGTGCGCAAGGTGTGCACGCCGGCGGGCGGACCGCCCGGGAGCCTCCGCGCCCGCGCTCCTGTGGCGAGCACGACGCCATCGGTGCCTATGCGCGCCCCACCGGCGAGCAGGACCTCGCGGCCCGCGGTGTCCAGCCCGCTCACGACCTGACCGAGCCGCCAGTCCACGTCGAGGGCGTCGTCATCTGAGTCGGTGAGCTCGATGTCGTCCTCGCTCGCGGTTCCGGCGAGGAACTCCTTGGACAGCGGCGGCCGGTCGTAAGGGCGGTGCCGCTCGTCCCCGACCACGACGATCTCGCCGTCGAACCCCTGCTCGCGCAGCGCGCGGACCGCCGAGAGACCGGCGAGAGACGCGCCGACGACCGTGACGTGCCGCATCAACCGACCTCCTCCGCGACCGCGCTGCCGACCTTCGTCGTCTCGTGGACGTAGATCATCCCGTCCTCGACGGTGACGGCGTGGGTGCGCACCGGGCGCTTCGCGGGCGGGCCGCTGGGCATTCCGGTGCGGAGATCGAAACATGCTGCGTGCAGCGGACATTCCACGGCGCATCCGTCGAGCCAGCCGTCGGACAGCGACGCGTCCTGGTGCGAGCAGGTGTCGTCGATCGCGTAGAGCTCGCCGTCGACGTTGAACACCGCGATCGCCACGTCGCCGTGCACGCGGACCGATTCCCCCGGCGGCAGGTCGAGCAGCTCACCAACCAAGATCATTGCGCCTCCTGTTGCTGATAGCGGAACACCGCGTGCCATGCGCAACAACAGGATGGGGGTCGCTGAACGCCTCGTCAATGGGGAAATCTCGTTCGGAGCAACGGCTTTTCAGCTGCTCCGAGACCCCGGGCGCGCACCACCGCGGGGCCGCGGCATGGCACTTCGCGACCCCGTGAACGGGTGGATGAGGGGTTGAGGTCTTGCTGCGGCGAACGCCGTCGGGATACCTTCTCGACAACAGATATATCAGCACTCGGTCGCGGTCACAACCGCGAGACCACCAGGAGGAACGCGCCGCCCAGCCCGCTGCGCCGCACCCGGGGGAGCCCATGACGGACCGTCCGCGACGGACTCGGCGAGGTTTGAGACAGCCTGTCGTGCAAGAGGAACGCACGGTCCGCCGTGCGGTCGCGGCGGCGTCCGTGGGCAACGTCGCCGAGTGGTACGACTTCGGGGTCTACTCCTACCTCGCCGCCGGAGTGCTCGATCGGGTCTTCTTCGCCGGCTTCGGCCCGTGGACGGCGGTGTGCACGCTCGGGGCCTTCGCCGCGGCCTTCGCGATGCGCCCGCTGGGCGGTTTCGTCTTCGGGCGCCTCGGCGACCGCATCGGGCGCACCAAGGTCCTGGCGGCCACGGTGCTGCTGATGGCCGGGGCGACCGTGCTGCTCGGGCTGCTCCCCGGGCACGGCACCGCGGGACTGCTGGCACCCGTCCTGGTGCTTCTGGTGCGGATGCTGCAGGGCTTCTCCGCGGGCGGCGAGTACACCGGGGCGCTCACCCTGATCGCCGAGTACGCGCCCGACCGCAGGCGCGGTTTCTTCGGCAGCTGGCTGGAGTTCAGCACGCTCACCGGGTACGCCCTCGGCGCGGGCACCTGCGGTGCGGTGATCGCCTTGCTGCCGCCGGACGCGCTGCTCACGTGGGGGTGGCGGGTGCCGTTCCTCCTCGCGCTACCGCTGGGGATCGTCGGCCTCTACCTGCGCGTGCGCCTGGAGGACACCCCGGCGTTCCGGCAGCTCATGGAGCGCTCACCGGTGCTGGCCACGATGACGTCGCGTCGCGCCCTGCAGATCGTGCGGCGCCACTACCGGACTCCCGCGCTGGTGGCCGCCGGGATCGTCGTGGCCTGGAACGTGACCAACTACGTGCTCACCAACTACGTCCCGACCTACCTGACCGGCACCCTCCCCCGCTACGACGAGGGCGGCGTCGGCGGCGCGGTGGCCACCGGAGCTCAGGTCGCGGTCATGGTGGTGCTGCTGTGCGCCGTGGTCGGCGTGGGCAGGCTCAGCGACCGCATCGGCCGCAAGCCCGTGCTGATGACCGGCAGCGTCGCCCTGGTGCTGCTCGGCCTGCCCGCGGTGTGGTTGCTGCGCACCGGGATTCCCGGTCTCGTGCTCGGGCTGCTGGTCATCGGGGGGTGCCTGCTGTGCTTCGCGGCGGTCGCCCCGTCGACGCTGCCCGCCCTGTTCCCCACGATGATCCGCTACAGCAGCCTGGCGGTGATCTTCAACCTGTCGGTGTCGCTGTTCGCCGGCACGGCGCCGACGATCATCGAGGCGGCGGTGACCGCCACCGGCGACCTGGACTGGCCGGGTTACTACCTCGTCGGCGCGGGCCTCGTCGGGATCGTCGCCACGCACTTCCTGCGCGAGCACGCGGGCAAGCCCCTGGACGGAGCCGCGCCGCTGACCTCCAGCGCCGAACTGCCACCACCTCCGCTCTCGGAAGACGGTGTACCACGGGAACTTCCGCGCTGAGAACCGTCGTGCGGGTGGGCTGTTGTGGGTGGGGTGGGGAAGTTTTCATGAAAACTTCCCCACCCCACCCACAACAGCCCCTGGACGCGGCCTCGCACCGAACCGGTGCGAGGCCGCTGCTGCTCTGCCGTCAGCCGGTGCGCTCGCGCACCCAGTCGTGGAACTCGGCGATGTGGTGCTCGCTGGGGACCAGCACGCCGCCGGAGGCGTAGGAGCGGGAGTCCATCGCCAGCTGGCAGCGCTCGCATGCCTCGAAGTCCTGCTGGTTGACCCGGTGGAACAACTCCACCGACCGGTCGATGTCGGCGCCCGAGTCGACCACCTCCGGCAGGTACAGCCAGTCGCAGCGCACCAGGGTCCGGTCCGGGGCCAGCGGGAACATCCGGTGGAAGACCACGTGGTCGGGCACGAGGTTGATGAACACCTGCGGCCGGACCGTGATGGCGTAGTAGCGCCGGTCCTGCTCCTCGTGGACGCCGGGCAGCTTCGCCAGACCGGCCGAACCGTCGACCGTGAAGCCTTCGACGTCCTCGCCGAACTCCGCCCCGTGGCCCACGAAGTACTGCGCGGCCAAGCCGTCTGCGAATTCGGGGAGCACCTCGGTGAGCTCGGGGTGGATGGTCGCGCAGTGGTAGCACTCCATGAAGTTCTCGACGATCTGCTTCCAGTTCGCCTTGACGTCGTAGGAGATCCGCCTGCCCAGCTTCAGGTCCTCGACCTGGTAGCCCACGATCGCGTCCGGTGTGCCCAACCGGTTGGTGACGTCCCCGATGACGGTCTCGTCGAACGACGGCGGCTCCTCGGCCAGGCACAGCCAGACGTAACCGAGCCATTCGCGCACGTGCACCCGGTGCAGGCCGAACTCGGTGCGGTCCACGTCGTCCATGGAGTTGACGTTCGGAGCGGCGATCAGATCGCCGTCGAAGGAGTAGGTCCAGGCGTGGTACGGACATTGGAAGGACCGGCGCACCTGTCCCTTCTCCTCGGTGCACAGCCGCGCGCCGCGATGCCGGCACACGTTGAGGTAGGCCTTCACCTCGCCTCGGCGGGAGCGGGTGACCAGCACGCTCTCGCGTCCGATCTGGACGGTCTCGAACTGGCCCGGTTCCGCCACGTCCGCGCTGAGAACCGCGCAGAACCAGTGCGATTCGAAGATCGTCGCCTGTTCCACCCGGAAGAGGCCCGGGTCGGTGTAGTAGTGGCCCGGCAACGTCTCGCGCAGGCTCTCCGGCAGGGCCGATTCGTCCTCGGTGGTGTGCAGCTCACCGGTGGTCATGGGCAAGGCTCCTCATCGCTGGAGTGGAGTTCACGGGAACACGACGGTGCTGGTGCCGTTGAGCAGGACGCGGTGCTCGCAGCACCAGCGCACCGCGCGGGACAGCGCGAGCGCCTCGGCGTCACGTCCCACGGTCTGCAGTGCCTTCGGGTCGTGGGTGTGATCGATGCGGATGACCTCCTGCTCGATGATCGGCCCCTCGTCCAGGTCCGGGGTGACGTAATGAGCTGTGGCGCCGACGAGCTTCACGCCCCGGTCGTAGGCCTGGTGGTAGGGCTTGGCGCCCTTGAACCCGGGCAGGAAGGAGTGGTGGATGTTGATCGCCCGGCCGTGCAGCGCCTTGCAGGTCTGGTCGGAGAGCACCTGCATGTAGCGGGCGAGCACGACCAGGTCGGCGGAGGTGTCCTCGACCAGCCGCAGCAGCTCCGCCTCGGCCTCGGGCTTGGTCTCGGAGGTGACCGGGACGTGGTGGAACGGCAGGTCTGCCGCCTCGGCCATCGGGCGCAGGTCCTCGTGGTTGGACACCACGGCGACGATCTCGGCGCCCAGCGCGCCCGCGCGCCACCGGTAGATCAGGTCGTTGAGGCAGTGGCCGAGCTTCGAGACCATCACCAGCACGCGCTCCCGGCGCTCCGGGTGGAAGGCGAAGTCCATGCCGAAACCCGTTGCCACCGGCTCGAAGTCACGCGCCATCTCGTCCGGGTCGACGGCCTCGCCCGCGCTGCCCCGCACGCGCAGGAACAGGCGGCCGCGTTCGGCGTCGTCGAACTGCCGGTACTCGCCGATGTCGCATCCGCGCTCGAAGAGGAAGGAACTGACGGCCTGGACGATGCCGCTGCGGTTCGGGCAGCTCAGGGTGAGGGTGAAGGAGGGTGACACGGGATTCTCCTCAGCATTCCACGATGGTGAGCGCGAGGCCGCCACGAGCGGTCTCCTTGTACTTGTCCTGCATGTCGGCTCCGGTCTCGCGCATCGTCGTGATGGCCTGGTCCAGCGAGACGCGGTGCTCGCCGTCCCCGCGCAGCGCCATCCGGGCCGCGGTGATCGCCTTGATCGCGGCGATGGCGTTGCGCTCGATGCACGGGATCTGCACCAGCCCGCCGACGGGATCGCAGGTCAGACCGAGGTTGTGCTCGATGCCGATCTCGGCCGCGTTCTCCACCTGCTCGGGGGTGCCGCCCAGCAGTTCGGCCAGCCCGGCGGCGGCCATGGAGCAGGCCGAGCCGACCTCGCCCTGGCACCCGACCTCGGCGCCGGAAATGGAGGCGTTCTCCTTGAACAGCGAGCCGACCGCGCCCGCGGTGAGCAGGAAACGCACGGCCGCGTCATCGTCGAAGAACGGCAGGACCCGGTGGGCGTGGTGCAGCACCGCCGGGACGATGCCGGCGGCGCCGTTGGTCGGAGCGGTCACCACCCGGCCGCCCGCCGCGTTCTCCTCGTTGACGGCCAGCGCGTGCAGCGTCACCCACTCCATGGGGTCGGCTCCGGGTTCCAGGCTCGCCCGCAGGTCCCGGGCGCGCCTGCGGACCCGGAGTCCGCCGGGCAGCACACCGCCGGTGCTCGATCCGCGGTCGACGCACTCGCGCATCACCTGCCAGATGTGCACCAGCCGTGCCCTGGTCTCGGATTCGGCACGCCAGGCGGCCTCGTTGGCCAGGACCACGTCGCTGATGCGCGTTGCGGTGCTCGCGGTGTGGGCGAGCAGATCCGAGCCGGACCTGAACGGGAAGGCGACGCGGGTGTCGTCCTCCACCGGCGCCGGGCGGCCCGCTTCGTCCTCGTCCAGGACGAAACCGCCGCCGACCGAGTAGTACTCGCGGCGCACGAGCCGGTCGCCGTTGCCGTCGAACGCGGCGAAGACCATGCCGTTGCTGTGGAATTCGAGCTGCTCGCGGTGGTGCAGCACGATGTCGGCGTCCACCTCGAAGTCGATCTTGTGTTCGCCGCCGAGGCTGATCCGGTGGTCCGTACGCACCGCGCGCACCTGGGGTTCGACGGCCGACGGGTCGACCAGGTGCGGCTGTTCCCCGGTCAGCCCCAGGACCACGGCGTTCACGCTGCCGTGGCCACGCCCGGTGGCCCCCAGCGAGCCGAAAAGCTCGCAGCGGGCGCGGGCGACGCGCGGCAGCGCTCCGGCCTCCCGCAGGTGGTCGACGAAGCGGAAGGCCGCCCGCATCGGCCCGACGGTGTGCGAACTGGACGGCCCGATGCCGACCTTGAACAAGTCGAAGACGGACAGGGTCATGGGTTGCTCCCGAACGAGAGGTGGGTGGGGCCCGGAACGCGGCCAGGGGCAGTTTTGGTCCGAACTGTCCGGGCAAAACGGACTTCGATCATCGACGGCTCGGACCAAAACCGCCCTCCTGCCCGGATCAACGGCGGATGCGGTGCATTTCGGGGTCCACCAAGGGCTCCGCCGCCACCGTCGCCGAGATCATGCGGTCGAAGTACTTGATCTGGACGCGGGTGCCGACCTCGGCCGCGGCGGGGAGCCAGGCGTAGGCGATGGGCGTGCCCAGCGTGTGCGCGAAGGCGGCCGAGGTGACGTAGCCCGAGGCCTCGCCGTCGAGGAACACCGGCTCGGAACCGAGCACGACGCTGCGGCCGTCGTCGACCGTCAGGGGCGTGAGACGCCGCTCGACGGCGCCGGGCTCGATCCGCGCGAGGGCTTCCCCGCCGACGAACTCGCCCTTGCCCAGCCGTACGGCGAACCCGACACCGGCCTCGTAGGGGTTGTGCTCGGTGGTCATGTCCGCTCCCCACGCGCGGTAGCCCTTCTCCAGCCGGAGGCTGTTGAACGCGGCGCGGCCGGCGGCCACCACCCCGAGGTCGCGACCGGCCTCGAAGAGCACGTCCCACAACCGCTGCCCGTGCTCGGCGCTGGTGTAGAGCTCCCAGCCCAGCTCCCCCACGTAGGACACCCGCATCGCGGTGACCGGGATGCCGCTGATCCGGATCCGCTTGCAGCGGAAGAACTTCAGCCCCTCGTGCGACAGGTCGTCGTCGCTCAGCGGCTGCACCAGATCGCGCGCGAGCGGACCCCACGCTCCGATGCAGCAGGTCCCGCCGGTGATGTCGCGCAGCACGACGCTGCCGTCGGCGGGCAGGTTGCGCCGCAGGTACTCGTGGTCGAGGTTCCCGTTGGCCCCCACCTGGAACGACTGCTCACCCAGCCGCGCGACGGTGAGATCGCTGCGGACCCCGCCGGCCTGGTCGAGCATCAGCGTGTAGGTCACCGAACCCACCGACTTGTCCACCTTGTTGGTGGTGAGCCGGTCCAGGAAGGCGAGCGCGCCGGGGCCGCTGACCTCCAGCCGCTTCAGCGAGGTCATGTCGTAGAGCGCGACGGCGGTGCGAGTCTTCCACGCCTCCACCGCGGCGATCGGGCTGTGGTACATGCCCGACCACGCGTCGCGCGCGGGCGGCTGCCACTCCATCGGAAGGTCCTTGACCAGCGGCGCGTTGGCCTCGAACCAGTGCGGGCGTTCCCATCCGTGCGCTTCCAGGAACACCGCTCCCAGTTCCTTCTGGCGCGCGTGGAACGGGCTCACCCGCAGCTCGCGGGGCGAGAGGCGCGGCTGCAGCGGGTGTTTGACGTCGTAGACCTCCACGAAGTTGCGGGCGGAGGTCTCCTCGACGTAGTCGGGGGCGATCTCCAGCTCGTCGAAGCGGTGCACGTCGCAGCCGTGCAGCTCGACCTCGCTGCGCCCGTCGACGAGCAGCTGCGCCACCGACCGCGCGACGCCTGCCGAGTGGGTGACCCAGACGGCCTCGGCGATCCAGAACCCCTGCACGTCGGGCGATTCACCGATCAGCGGACCGCCGTCGGGGGTGAACGAGAACACGCCGTTGAACCCGGTGCCGACCTGCGCCGTCCGCAGGGCGGGCAGCAGCCGCTTGCTGTGCTCCCAGGACGGGGTGAAGTCCTCCTCGGTGAACGGCAGCATCGACGGCATGGCCCGTTCCGAGGTCTCCTCGTCTTGCGGGAGTTCGCTCAGCCGCACCGGAATCGGGCGGTGCGCGTAGGTGCCGATGCCGAGGCGGTCCACGTGCTCGCGGTAGTACAGGTCGCGGTCCTGGTGGCGCAGGATCGGCAGGTTCGCCTCGGTCCGCTCGTCGTTGCGCCCGGCGAGCTCGGGCAGCGGCTCGGTCGTGACGTACTGGTGCGCCATGGGCAGCAGCGGCACGGCCATGCCGACCATCTCGCCGATGGCCTGGCCCCAAAACCCGGCGCAGGACACGACGATGTCGGCGGGGATGTCGCCTTGATCGGTCTCCACCCCGGTCACGCGCCCGTCGCTGTGGTTGATCCCGACGACCTTCACCGCACCGCGGAACCGCGCGCCCCGAGCCACCGAGCGCCGGGCGAGCGCGACGACCGCGCGGGCGGCCTTCGCCAAGCCGTCGGTGGGCGTGTGGAATCCGCCGAGCACCTCTTCGACGGCCAGCAGCGGGTGCAGCTTCACGCACTCGTCCGGGTCGATGACCTCGCCCGCCACGCCCCACGACATCGCCCACCCCTGCTTCCGGTGCAGGTCGGCGAGCCTCTCCGGGGTCGTCGCGATCTCCAGCCCGCCGACCTGGTTGAAGCAGCCGTCGCCGTCGTCGTCGAGGCCGCGCAGCTTCTCGACCGTGTAGGTGGCGAACTCGGTCATCGTCTTGGACGGGCCTGTTTGGTACACGAGGCCGGGGGCGTGGGAGGTCGATCCGCCGGTGAGCGGGAGCGGCCCCTGGTCGACGACGGTGACCTGGTTCCACCCTCGGCTGGTGAGCTCGTCGGCGAGGTTCGCGCCGACGATCCCGGCTCCGATGATGACGACGCGCGGAGTCGTGCTCATGCTGGTCTCCTTACGGGGTGGCTGGTGTGGAGCTGGGGAGACTCCGCCTGCGAGCAAGCGGATGAGCGTTGCGGGGAGAAGGGCCCGGCAGCGGATCGGGACAGCTGCCCGGAGACGCTGAGCGATCGCCGCCCGAAGGCTGATATATCAATGGGACATCAAGGTAGGTCGGCACTAATTCACGGTCAACACGTACTTCGGAAATTCATCCCGAAGCCGGACCCGGCGCGCGACCACATGGCCCGCCACCAGCGCTTTCGACGCTTCTCCGAGCTCGCTCTTGACCTCGCGAGGGGCGCTGCCTACCTTGGTGCTCAACTGATATGTCAGTTGCGTGTCAGCGCGTCTCCCCCGTCGAGCACGAGCTCTGCGGCAGATCGAACGGAGGGCTGAAGATGCCGCGCACTCCCGGCGCAGACCTGCCGGAGCACCCCGACTGGCTCTGGGGCGCCGCCGATCCGAAACCGTCCTACGACGTGGTCATCGTGGGCGGCGGCGGTCACGGCCTGGCCACCGCCTACTACCTCGCGGTCAACCACGGCATCACCAACATGGCGGTGCTGGAGAGCGGCTGGCTCGCAGGCGGGAACATGGCCCGCAACACCACGATCATCCGCTCCAACTACCTGTGGGACGAGAGCGCCGGCCTCTACGAGCACGCCCTGGGGCTCTGGGAGGGGCTGGAGGACGAGCTCGACTACCCGCTGCTGTTCTCGCAGCGCGGCGTGCTCAACCTCGCGCACTCGCTGCAGGAGGTCCGCGACGGCGTCCGCAGGGTCGGGGCGAACCGACTCAACGGCATCGACGCCGAATGGCTCGATCCCCAGCAGGTGGCGGAGATCTGCCCGATCCTCAACACCTCGCCGGACCTGCGCTACCCGGTCATGGGCGCCACCTGGCAGCCCCGGGCGGGCATCGCCAAGCACGACCACGTCGCCTGGGGCTTCGCCCGCGCGCTGGACCGGATGGGCGTGGACCTCGTGCAGAACTGCCAGGTCACCGGTTTCGAACGGGTCGGCGACCGGGTCGTGGGCGTGAAGACCACGCGCGGTGACATCGCCGCGGGCAAGGTCGCGCTCGCCGCCGCCGGGCACACCTCGGTGCTCGCCGACGAGCTCGGGCTGCGGCTTCCGATCCAGAGCCACCCGCTGCAGGCTCTGGTATCCGAACTGCTGGAGCCGGTGCACCCCACGGTGGTCATGTCCAACGCCGTGCACGTCTACGTCAGCCAGGCGCACAAGGGAGAACTCGTCCTGGGCGCGGGCATCGACGCCTACAACTCCTACGGCCAGCGCGGATCGTTCCACACCATCGAGCGCGAGCTGACCGCGGCGGTGGAGCTGTTCCCGATGTTCGCCCGCGCGCACGTGCTGCGCACCTGGGCCGGCGTGGTGGACGTGACGCCGGATGCCTCGGCCATCATGGGACTCACCCCGTTCGAGGGCCTGTACATCAACTGCGGTTGGGGCACAGGCGGTTTCAAGGCAACCCCGGGTGTCGGCTGGTGCTACGCCCACACCATCGCCCACGACGAACCGCATCCGCTCAACGCACCGTTCAGCCTCGACCGCTTCACCACCGGCGCCCTGGTCGACGAGCACGGCGCCGCCGGCGTGGCGCACTGAGAGGAGGTCTCCCCCCATGATGTTGATCCCCTGCCCGTGGTGCGGGCCGCGCAACGAGACCGAATTCCACTACGGCGGCCAGGCGGACGTGTCCTACCCCGCCGACCCGAGCGCCGTGTCCGATGTGGACTGGTCGCGATTCCTCTTCTACCGCGCCAATCCCCGAGGCGCTTTCACCGAGCGGTGGAACCACCAGGCCGGCTGCCGGCGCTGGTTCAGCATCACCCGCGACACCAGGACCAACGAGATCCTCCACGACGACAGGGCGGTGACGAGGTGAGCAACGAGTTCAGGCTCGCCGCAGGCGGCCGGATCGACCGGGACCGCGCGCTGCGCTTCCGCTTCGACGGGCAGGAGTACGAGGGCTTCGAGGGCGACACGCTCGCCTCCGCGCTGCTGGCGAACGGCGTCCACCAGGTCACCACCAGCATCAAGCACGGGCGTCCGCGCGGAATCGTGGCCGCAGGGCCCGAGGAACCCAACGCGCTGGTGCAGATCGAGGAGCCGTTCCCGGAGCCGATGCTCACCGCGACCACTGTCGAGCTGCGGCACGGGCTGGTCGCCAGCGGCCTGCCCGGGCAGGGTCGGCTGGCGACCGAACCGGACCCGGCCCGCTACGACTCGACCCACGTGCACTGCGACGTGCTCGTGGTCGGGGCCGGTCCGGCCGGGCTCGCGGCAGCGCTCAGCGCGGCACGCAGCGGAGCGCGGGTGATCATCGCCGATTCCGGCGCCGAGTTCGGCGGCCAGCTGCTGGGCAGTGGCGACGAGCTGTCCGGGAAACCGGCCGAGAACTGGATCCAGCGCGTCGCGGCCGAGCTCGCCGCCGCCCCCGAGGTGACCGCGCTGCCGCGCACCACGGTGTTCGGCCACTACGACCACAACTACCTCGTGGCGCTGGAGGACAAGGGCGAGAACTCCTTCGTGCGGCAGCGCACTTGGCACATCCGCGCCCACGAGGTCGTGCTGGCCACCGGTGCGCACGAACGCCCGCTGGTCTTCCCCGGCAACGACCGTCCCGGCACGATGCTGGCCGGTTCCGCCCGAACCTACCTGCACCGATACGGCGTTCTGCCCGGCAGGCGCGCCGTCGTGCTCACCACCAACGACAGCGCTTACGCCGCCGCGATCGACCTGCACGACGCCGGGGTCGAGATCGCCGCCGTCGTCGACGTCCGGCCCGTGGTCTCCACGGTGTGGGCGGCGCGCTGCGTCGAGCGCGGCATCCCCATCCGCAGCGGCAGCGCGGTGATCGGCACGTCCGGCACCGATCGCGTGACCGGTGCGACGGTGCAGCTGCGGGGCGAGGACTCGACCGCGGAGCTCGACTGCGACCTGCTGCTGGTCTCCGGCGGCTGGAACCCGGCGGTGCACCTGCACAGCCAGTCACGCGGGACGCTGCGGTACTCGGCGGAGATCGCCGCGTTCGTCCCGGACCGCAGCGGGCGCGGGGTGCGCTCGATCGGCGCCGCCGCAGGCGTTTTCGCGACGGTCGACTGCTTGCGCACCGGTTCCGAGGCGGGCAGCGACGCGGCGCGGGACGCCGGGTTCGTCGCGGACTTCGCCGAGGTGCCCTCCGCGGCGTCGCCCCCGGTCCTGGCGCCGGAGCCGACGTGGCTGCTGACCGGCGCGTGCGAGGACGAGCAGTTCGTGGACCTGGCGCGGGATTCGACGGTGGCCGACGTCCGCAAGGCCGTCGGGGCGGGCATGGATTCCGTGGAGCACATCAAGCGGTTCACCACCATCGGCACGGCCCACGACCAGGGCAAGACCTCCGGGATCCTGTCCTCGGGCGTGATCGCCCGGCTTCTCGGCGTCGAGCTGTCCGAGGTCGGCGCCACCACGTTCCGCCCGCCCTTCACGCCGGTGGCCTTCGCCGCGCTGGCCGGTCGCGACCGCGGCGACCTCTACGACCCGATCCGGGTCACGGCGATGCACGACTGGCACGTCGAGCGGGGAGCGCCGTTCGAGGACGTCGGCCAGTGGAAGCGGCCCTGGTACTACCCGCAGCCCGGCGAGGACATGCACGCGGCGGTGCTGCGCGAGTGCGAGGCGGTGCGCACCGGAGTCGGCATGCAGGACGTCTCGACGCTCGGCAAGATCGACGTGCAGGGGCCGGATTCCGCGGAGTTCCTCGACCTCGTCTACACCAACAAGATGAGCACCCTGAAGGTCGGCCGCATCCGGTACGGGCTGATGTGCACCGCCGACGGCATGGTCTTCGACGACGGCACGGTGATGCGCACCGGCGAGCACCAGTACCTGCTGTCCACCACCTCCGGTGGTGCCGCCGGGGTGCTGGAGTGGCTGGAGGACTGGCTGCAGACCGAGTGGCCGCACCTGCGCGTGCACCTCACGTCGGTGACCGAGCAGTGGGCCACCATCGCGCTGGCCGGTCCGCGCTCGCGAGAGGTGCTGGAGCGGGTGAGTTCGGGGATCGCGCTGGACGCGGAGTCGTTCCCGTTCATGGCCGTCCACGACGGCATCGTGGCCGGCAGGCAGGCCAGGGTGTGCCGGATCAGCTTCTCGGGTGAGCTGGCGTTCGAGATCAACGTGCCCCGCTGGTACGGCCGCGAGGTCTGGGAGGCGGTGCACGAGGCGGGAACGCCCTTAGGCATCACCCCTTACGGCACGGAGACGATGCACGTGCTGCGCGCGGAGAAGGGCTTCCCCATCGTCGGGCAGGACACCGACGGCACCGTCACACCGCACGACCTCGGCATGAGCTGGGCGGTGTCGAAGAAGAAGGACGATTTCCTCGGCATGCGCTCCTTCGCCCGCGCCGACACTGCGCGCACCGACCGCAAGCACCTCGTGGGGCTGCTGCCCCCGGCCGACTCCCCCGTCGTGCCGGAGGGGTCGCAGCTGGTGGAGAGCGGTGAGCTGCCCGAACCACCAGTGCCGATGCTCGGGCACGTCACCTCCAGCTACCGCAGCGCCGCTCTCGGCCGTCCCTTCGCCCTCGCACTGGTCAAGAGCGGGCGCGACCGCATCGGGCAGACGATCTACAGCCACGTCGGCGATCGGCTGGTGCCCGTGGAGATCACCGAACCGGTCTTCTACGACAAGGAAGGAGCCCGCCGCGATGGCTGAGCCCTACGGAGAATCCCCGCTGGCCGCGCACGCCGACGCACTGACCGGGTCCTCGGCGCCCGGCACCCTGCGACTGTCCGAAGTGGCCTTCCGCGCGCAGGTCGCTCTTCGGGTCGACCCGAAGAGCCCTGCGGCGGAACGGATCGGGACCGCTCTTGGCACGATGCTGCCCAACCAGCCAGGCCAGGTGGCGCGGACCGAACGGCTGCTGGTCGCCTGGCTCGGACCGGACGAGTGGCTGCTCGTCGGCCCGGAGGGCGAGGCCGGGACGATCCGAACGACCGTGACCGAAGCGCTCGGTGACGAGCACGGCGCCGTCGTGGACGTCTCGGCGCACCGCACCATCATCGAGGTATCCGGGCCGAAAGCGCCTGAGCTGCTGGCGAAGGGCTGCGCGCTCGACCTGCACCGGCGCAGCTTCGGAGCGGACCGGTGCGCGCAGACGCTGCTGGCCCGCGCCGGTGTCCTGCTGGTCTGCCGCGAAGTCGAACCGCCCGCCTACTGGGTGCTCGTCCGCGCGTCCTTCGCCCGCTACCTCGCCGACTGGCTCAGCGACGCGGCCGCCGAGTACCACTGGTCCCGCTGCGCATGAGCGCCGACGCCGGGGTGGATGAGGACGCGTTCTCCCGCAGCGGAGCGCACGAATCCGGCTGGTACGGTGATCACCTCCCCGAACGGGACTTCTCGATGCTCGGCGAGCCCTCACCGCAGGTCGCACCGCCGCTCGATACGTCCCTCATCGGGGAGATCCCCCTTGATGACCTCGACGCGGCCTTCGCGCCGCGGCGACGTGCTGCGTTCGGTGGTGACGTTCTGTTGAGCATCCGGGTCGACCACGCGACCGTCGAGGGGAAGTTCTCCCTCGACGGCGAGGTGCACGACGTCGAGAACAACCTGTGGGTCGTCGGTGACGACCACGAGTGCCTGGTCATCGACGTGCCGCACGACGTGGAGGCGGTACTGCGGCTCGTCGCGGGCCGCGAGGTGGTGGGCGTGCTGGTCACGCACGCCCACGACGACCACGTGCGGTTCGCCCCGCAGCTGGCCGACGCGGTCGGCGCACCGATCTACCTCCACCCCGCCGATCGGCACGTGTGGGAACTGACCCATCCGGTCCGGGAACCGAACGGACGCCTGGTCAACCGCCAGACGTTCCACATCGGACGGTTGAGCCTCACCGTGCTCTACACCCCAGGCCACACCCCTGGTTCGGTGTGCTTCTACTGCCCTGACCTGGCCACAGTGTTCACCGGCGACACCTTGTCCGCCGACGGGCCGGGCGCGACCGGGCGCTCGTACTCGGATCGGGAGGCGATCATCGACTCGATCCGGGACCGGCTGCTGCCGCTTCCCGCCCGGACCCGAGTGCGTCCCGGGCACGGTCCGAGCACGACGATCGGCGAGGTCGCGGCGCGGTTCGACGAGTGGGTGTCGAGATGAGCGCGGCCCTCGCGAGCGCGCTGCGCAACGCTTCCTACGAGGTGCTGCCCTTCCGCAGCACGGAGGACGCGGTCCTCACCCACGTGCCGGACGACGTGCCGCTGACGGTGACCACCACGGAAGCCCGTGGCCTGGAGCCGACCCTGGATCTCGCCGTCCGGCTCAGCAAGAACGGCTACATCGCGGCTCCGCACCTGGCTGCCCGCCTGGTCCGCGACCGCACCGAGCTGGGCGAGATCGCTGATCGGCTGCTGGAATCGGGCGTGGATCGCGTGTTCCTCGTCGGCGGTGACGCGGCCGAGCCGGCCGGGGAGTTCCCCGACGCGGAGAGCGTGCTGCTCGCCCTCGCCGAGGACGGCTACGAGTTCGGCCACGTCGGCATCGCCGGATACCCGGAGGGGCACGCCAGCATTCCGGACGAGGTGATCTCAGAAGCACTGCGGCGCAAGGCCGGTCACGCCGACGAGATCGTCACGCAGCTCTGCTTCAACCCGGGAACCACCACGGCTTGGGCGGATCGCCTGCACGAGTCCGGTATCACCACGCCGATCCGCGTGGGCGTTCCGGGAAGCATCAACCGGCAGAAGCTGATCCGGGTCTCGGCGGGGCTCGGTCTCGGCCAGTCAGCGCGGTTCCTGGCCAAGCAGGCGTCGATGTTCTGGCGCTTCTTCCTGCCCCGCGGCTACCGGCCCGACAAGCTGGTGACCTCGTTGGCCGAGCAGATCCCGCTGCCCGGCAACAACATCAGCGGATTCCACCTGTTCACCTTCAACGACCTCGCCGGCACCGAGCGCTGGCGCCGTCACCAGCTGACGCGTCTCACCTACCCGGCGGTCACCTGATGCGGGACTCCGCCCGCACCACCGCGCAGAGCAACTCATCAACAGTTCCTAGTGCTCCTGCTCGCTGCGGCGCTGCTCCTCGCGGTAACCGTAGGCCGCTTGCCGGACGGCCTGATCGGATTCCAGGCTGGAGCCCAGCGCCCCGGCGATCACGCCCATGGTGGTGAACCCCCAGGCCAGGGCCAGGTAGCGGGTGAAGTCGGCCGGGTGACCGAGGCTGCTGGCCAGCAGGCTGGGCGGCACTATGAACGTCGCCACCGCGAGGTTGACCACGAACAGCCCGATGTACATGACCCCGATGCCGATGGTCAGCGTCGCGACCGTCGAGGTGTTGTAGAGCAGCACCTGGTCCCGGTCGTTGACGCTGCTGGTGCGCCGCTTCTCCCACAACCCGTGCGCGGCGATCAGCCAGCCGACCAGCAGCGCCACCGACAGCACGGCGGCGAGGATCTGCCGGAACGCGCCGAGCTGGTCGCCGATCTGCCAGATCGTGCTCGACGACAACCCGAAGGCGCTGGTCGCCACCGCGGCGGCCAGCGCACTGCGCAGGCCGAAGATCAGCTGCGCGGGCTGGTTGGACCGCACCATCCCGCTGAGCAGCCGCAACCGGCCGCGCTTGCGCGTGGTGGTGTAGCGGACGTCGGCCTCGTGGTCGCCGGGGTTCTCCAGGCGTTGCACGGGCGCGAACAGCCTGGTGAGCTTGCTGTCCAGGCCGTAGCGGTTGTCCCCGCCCCCGCTTCGCCCGGTGAGCTCGTCGACCATCTGCAGCATGACCTGCCGGGAGCGCCGGTACATCTGGGTTCCGCCGAGGGCCGGCAGCGACACGACCGCCACCTCCCGGTCCAGGTCCGCCTCTGCCACCACGGGGCGACCGTTGGCGCGCACCGGGAGATCGGTCAGGCAGATCGCGTGGTCCCAGTTGTGGTGATCCATCCGCTCCCGGGTGGACGCGAGGATGTCGCGGGTGTTGTGCCTGCCCGCCGTCACCGGGTCGACGTCGACCTCCACCGCCCACGACAGCTCGTCGTCGCTGAGCATGTCGGGCAGGTCCCGGGCGAGCCGTCGCGAGACCTGCTCGGGCATGTCCGGGTCGGCGATCAGCCCGAGGCGCCGATCAGGCGCCCTCGACTCCGGTTCACCGCGTTCTGCGAGCTGCTCGGCTTCCCGCTGATCCTCGGAGCTCTCGTCGTGCTCCTCGCCGCCCGGGTCGCCGGCTTCACCGGAAGCAGCGTCCCGGTCCTGCTCGCTCATGCTCCGCCCTCTCTCGGTAGCCGTTGCCACGCACCTGCTGGACCCAGGCGCGCTGGCGAGGTTACATATCGCCGCAGACACCCGCAGAGAAGCCCCACCCGTCGCGGAACGAGTCGGTCGCACGCACGATCGCCTCGGCCACACCCCCTGCAGCCCGGTGCCCGGCGTCGACGAGCTCCAGCTCTGCGTCCGGCCACGCCGAGGCGAGCTGCCACGGCGTACCGAGCAGGTTGCCCAGGTCCAGCTTCCCTTGGACGAGTTTCGCGGGAATCCCCGTCAGATCCCCGGTTCCGCGCAGCAACTGCCCCTCTGCCAGCCACGACCCGTGCCGCCAGAAGTGGGTCACGACGCGCGAAAACCCGAGCGCGAAGTCCGGGTCGTCGAACCTAGGGTTCGGATCAGAGTCCGGCACGAGCGCGTCCTCCCACGCGCACCACTCCCGCGCTGCCCGGTAGTGCACGGCGGGGTCCGGGTGCATCAGCAGCCGGTGGTAGGCGTCTGCTAGGTCGCCGTCGCGGTCCGCTTCCGGTACCCCGTCCCGAAACCGGGCCCAGGATTCCGGGAATATCCGCCCCAATCCTCGTGTCAGCAGGTCGGTCTCGGAGCGGCTCCCGGTTGCCAGCCCGCAGAGCACCATCTCCGACACCCGACCGGGATGCCGTTGGGCGTAGGCCAGTGCCAGCACGCAGCCCCAGGACCCGCCTTGGACGAGCCATCGCTCGATGCCGAGGTACTCACGCAGCCGTTCCACGTCGACGATCAGGTGCTCGGTGGTGTTGGCCGAGAGATCCGCACGCGGCTCCGCGGCGTGCGGGGTGCTGCGTCCGGACATGCGCTGGTCGAACAGCACGATCCGATACGTCGAGGGGTCGAACACCCTGCGCATCCCCGAGGTACACCCCGACCCGGGACCTCCGTGCAGCACCAGCGCGGGCTTGCCCAGCGGATTGCCGCACGCCTCCCAGTACAGCCGGTGCCCGTCCCCGACTTCCAGCATCCCCGACTCGAAGGGCTCGACATCCGGATACACGACCTCACCTTCCCGTCTCGTCCCGTCGATGCTGCCACTGCACTAACCTCGCGAGAATGACAACGACGGAGTGGGCGCGGCAATCCTCGTTCGGGGTGCGGTTCGACTGGGGCGCTTCGGGGGCAGCGGTGGTTTCGTCGGGCTGCCTGGTGGCAGTCGACGTTCTGTCGTTCACGACGTCGGTCACGGTCGCGGTCGAACGGGGAACGCGCGTGTTCCCCTACCGGTGGCGCGACAGCACGGCTGATGAGCTCGCCGTCCGCGAGAAGGCGGAGCTGGCGGTGGGCCGGAGCCAGATGAGCACTGCTGCGCCGTGGTCGCTGTCACCCGCGGCACTGCGGCGCGCACCGTTCACCGAACGACTGGTGCTGCCCTCTCCCAACGGCTCGACCGTCGCGTCCTCAGCAGGCGAGGACGTCACGGTGGTGGCCGGTTGTCTGCGCAACGCGACCGCCGTCGGGCACAGCCTGATCGCACGCGGCTGGGGTACCGCTGAGCATCCCGTCAGCGTGATCGCCGCAGGTGAGCGCTGGCCGGACGACGGCCTCCGCCCCGCAGTGGAGGACCTGCTCGGCGCAGGTGCCGTCATCGCCGCGCTGCACGAACGCGGCGGCGGGCCGCTCTCACCGGAAGCGTCGGCAGCGCTCGCCGCCTTCCGGGCGACGGAGGACGTCCACACCGCGCTCGCCCACTGCGCCTCCGGTCAGGAGCTCATCACCAGCGACTACGCCGAAGATGTGGTGATCGCTGCAGAGCTCGACGCCACCGACGCGGTGCCCGTGCTCTCCCGCAGATCCGGCTTCGGCCACGACTGGGTGTGAACGACCTGGATGAGTCCGACGGCTCACCGTTGGTGGGCGCTGGACACGTTCGGGCTCGGCAGCGTGACCGGGTTGGTCCCGTGGCCGCTTACCCGCTGGGAGAAGCGCTAACCGGTGCCACGTCCTTGGCATCCCGACGAGCGCTGGCCTCGGGACGGTGCATCAGGTGTCGAGGTGGCGGGCCAGGTTGAGCATGCCCATCTCGTCGATCCTGTCCGGATCGGGGTCGATGCAGTCCTGGAGCCGGCGGTGGAGGTCGTCGGTGTCGAGGTCCGTGCCGATGAGCACCAGGTTGGTGGCTCGCGGGCCCTTCCACCTGGACCTCTCGAAGGCGGCGTAGACGCCGACCGTGTGCAGCATGAATCGCTGATCGTCGCCGGACGGGCCGAAGTCGACGGGCCCCTTCATGCGGTAGACGCCGCGGCTGCGCTCGTTGAGGAAGCGCACGAACGCCCTCGGGTTCAGCGGCCGGTCGGCGATGAACTCCATCGACTCGTAGGCGGCGTGCATGTGCCGCTCCTGGTCGTGGTCGTGCTCCTCCAGATCGGCGAACGACAGCTGCCTCGCCCCTGCAGAATCGCGCACGCCGGGGTCGTCGAAGAGGATCCCGGGCGCGATCCTGCCCCGCTCGACCGGCAGCACGGCGCCGTCGGCGATCTCCCGGACCGCTCCGATGACGCGCTCGCGATCGGTGTCACCGACGCGGTCGATCTTGTTGACCACCACCAGGTCGGCGAGCCGCACGTGGTCGTCGAGCTCGGGGTGCTTGGCCCGGGTGTCGTCGAACTCGGCGGCGTCGACGACCTCCACCAGGCCGCCGAACTCGACCGCCGGGTTCTGCGAGGACAGCACCAGCCGGACCAGCTGCCGGGGTTCGGCGATCCCGCTGCCCTCGATCACGATGGCGTCCAGCGGAGCGCCCGGGTAGGCGAGACGGTCGAGCATCCGGTCCACGCCGTCGGCATCGACCGCGCAGCACAGGCAGCCGTTCTCCAGCGACACCGCGACGTCGACCTGTCCGGCGACGTTCATCGCGTCGACGCCGATGCTGCCGAAGTCGTTGACCAGCACGCCGATCCGGCGCCCGGCGTCGTTGCGCAGCAGGTGGTTCAGCAGGGTCGTCTTGCCCGAGCCCAGGTAGCCCGCCAGCACGACCACCGGAATTCGCGCCGTCACCGCGCTCCCCCAGATCGGAACTCGCTCACCGGCGCCATCCTGCCACGCCGCGGTCAGAGGGCGGCGGCGCGTGCGCTAGCGCAGCGGGATGTCGCTCCCCCGCTCCGCCTCCGGGCGCGGACCGCGGATGCGCCGGTCGGTCTCGTCGATCGCGACGTCGTTGATGCTGGCCTCGCGTCGGCGCATCAAACCGCGCTCGTCGAACTCCCAGAGCTCGTTGCCGTAGCTGCGCCACCACTGCCCGGAGGCGTCCCGGCACTCGTACTGGAAGCGGACGGCGATGCGGTTCTCCCAGAACGCCCAGAGGCTCTTGCGCAGCGCGTAGTCGAGCTCGCGCTGCCACTTGCGGGTCAGGAACGCGACGATCTCCTCCCGGCCGTCGACGAACACGTCCCGGTTCCTCCACTGCGAGTCCGGCGTGTAGGCCGAGGCCACTCGCTGCGGATCGCGCGTGTTCCAGGCGTCTTCCGCCGCCTGGACCTTCTGCAGCGCGGTCTCGTGGGTGAACGGCGGGAAGGGCGGGCGATCCTCGGGCACTGCGACCTCCGTTGTCGGGCTGGGCGCCGCTCGCGCGGCGAGAGGCGTCCTGCGGTGAACGACCGCTGGACGCCTCTCCTACCACATCAGCCGATCACAGGCAGTCGGAGTCCTGGGTGTCGATCTCGTCGATCCGGTTGTCCCAGCTCCCGCCGGCTTCGTGCGGGTAGTCGACGAACTTGCCCAGGTCCTCCTGGTGGTAGAGGACGTCCCGGAAGCTCGACAAGGTCGTCCAGTCGCTGATCACCACGCAGTGATCGGTGTTGTTCTCGTACGAGGAAGCCTTGTTCCGGGCCCACTCGGGCAGGACGTACGGCCCCTGCTTGACGTCCACGCTGATCATCGGCGCGGTCCAGTTCGCGTCGTCGTAGAGGCAGAACGAGCCCTCCGGGCAGCCCGCCTTGGCACCGGCGGCCGAAGCGGGCTCGGCCGCAGCCATCGACGAGCTCGCCGCCGTCGACATGACGACCAGCCCGAGCGCCCCCAGCGCCGTCCGGACGGATGTTCGCATCGATTTGCTCTCCTTCGCGTTGATCGGGTTCGCGCCACTGCGGGCCCACCCGGCACCCGAGGCGATTCCGCCCGGGTGCCTCGAATTTCCCCCAGCAACAACCTCTTCCAGCGAGCGATCAAGATCGTCGCTCGTCTTCTCAGGGTGGAACGCCGATTCCGATCTTCGCGAGCACCGGAGCGGAACGGCACACGATCAGCCCAAGCTTGATCGACTTAAGTTGTCCGCGAACGTTCAACAACCACAACGATCCGACACTTGCGCCCAGCGCGATCCGAGGGCACTTCCGCGAGGCGGGTGCGGATCGCAGCGAGCGGCCGGTCCCGGTTTTAGTCCAAACCGAGCGGACATTTCGGGCATTGATCATGCTCAGTTATGACTAAAACTGGGACTCGGCCGGGAAATCCTTCTACTGGGTGATGGGTGGAGAGGCTCTTACTTGGTTCGGGTCACGTGGGTCAGGGCTTCGTCGAGGATGGCGATGCCTCGGTCGATCTCGGCTTCGGTGGCGGTGAGCGGAGGCGCGATCCGGAACGTCCCGCCCATGCCGGGGAGCTGGACGATGTTCATGTGCAGCCCGAGTTCGGTGCACCGCTGGGTCACGGCGGCGCCCAGCTTGTCGACGTCGCCGCCGTCCGGACCCGTGGTGAGCTCCAGGCCGACGAGCAGTCCCCGCCCCCTGACGTCGCCGATCACCGGGTGCTCCCCGGCCAGCTCGCGGAGACCGCCGGTCAACCGCTCCCCGAGCTCACCGGCGCGCACGTCGAGGCGGTCGCGGGCGAGGACGTCCAGGACGGTGTTGCCGACCGCCGCCGGCAGCGGGTCGTTGACGTGCGTGGTGAAGAACAGGAACCCGCGATCGTGCGCCTGCTGCTCGATCTCGGCGCTGGTGAGCACCGCGGCCAGCGGCAGTCCCGCACCGAGCGTCTTGGACAGCGTGAGGATGTCGGGCACGACGCCGTCGCGCTCGAACGCGTACCAGCTGCCCGTGCGGCACAGGCCGGTCTGGGCCTCGTCGAGGATCAGCAGCATGCCGCGCTCGTGGCACTTGTCGCGCAGCGCCGCCAGGTAGCCCTCGGGCAGGTCGACGACGCCGCCGGAGCTCAGGATCGGCTCGACGATGCAGGCCGCGAGGCTGCCGACGGACTGCGCGTCGATCAGGTCGAAGCCCAGGTCGAGCTGGCGTCGCCAGTCGAGCTCGCCGCTGGCGTCGACGAGGTCGGGGTGGAAGGCGTCGGGCACGGGCAGCGCGAAGTTGCCGGGCGCCGCCGGGCCGTAGCCGACGCGTCCCGCGCTGTAGGTGGCGTTGGAGGCGGCCTGGGTCATGCCGTGCCAGGAGCGGGCGAAGGAGATGATCTCGTGCTTGCCGGTCACCAGCTTGGCCATCCGCAGCGCCGCCTCGTTCGACTCGGCACCGGTGGTCAGGAACATCGCCTTGTCCAGCGGCTCCGGCAGGGTCTCGGTGAGGCGACGGGCGAGATCGATGACCGGGCGGCTCAGCATCCCGCTGTAGAGGTGGTCCAGGCGAGCGGTCTGCTCCCGCACGGTCTCGACGATCTCCGGGTGCGAGTGCCCGAGGATCGCGCTCATCTGCCCGGAGGTGAAGTCGAGCAGTTCGCGCCCGTCCTCGGTGAACACCGAGGAGCCTTCCGCGCGCGCGATGATCTCGGGGCTGAAGGCGCCGCGTCCGGAGTAGCGAATCAGGTCACGTGTGGCGAGGTCGTCCATGCGGCAGAAAGTACGGAGCGCCGCACCACCCCGTCCAGAGCCCGTACGGGGGCTCGGCGAGGGCGCGCTCTACCGCGGCTCGGCCGCGAAGCCACCGCCCCACCCGTCGCGGTAGAAGCCACGGATGTGCTTCTCGGTGCGCTCCTGGGCCGCGGCGCCGTCGCCCGCCGCCAGCGCCCGGTAGATCGCGTGGTGATCCTTCCGGAGCCCTTCGGCGATGGGCGCCCATCCGTCGCCGAGCTCGTGGAACGCCGTGAGCAGCGGCCGCCGCATGGATTCGCGGATCGCGATGGTCATGTCGGCGACCAGGCGGTTGCCGCCCGCTTCGGCGATCGCGACGTGGAACTCGGTGTCGAGCTCGTTGAACCGCTCCCGATCGCACTCCGGGTCGTCCATGGCCGCGAGCAGTTCGCGCAGGCCCGCGAGCTCGGCCCGGGTCGCTCGTTCGGAGGCGTTCCAGGCGCTCTCGCGCTCCAGCATCACGCGGGCGTCCACGACGTGCTGGACGGGGAAGTTGGCCAGCGCCACGTGCAGCCGCAGCAGTCGGTTGAGCGCCTTGCTCGGGGTCGCGGCCACCGTCGTACCGGCATCCGGCCCGGTGCCGACCGACATCCGCAGCACTCCCTGGGCCTCCAGCGCGCGGAAGGCTTCGCGGACCGCCCCGCGGCTCACGCCGAGCATCTGCGCTAGGTCGCGCTCGGCGGGAAGCCGGTCACCGACCTGGAGCTGACCGGTCACGATCTGCTCCTCGACCCGCTCGATGACGAGTTCGTAGGTCCTCGCGCGCGACACCGGGCGCCACGATCCGCCTTCGTTCAGGTCCTCGCCGCCATCGACCCCGGCCAATTCGGTGCCCCTCTCAAGCCTTTACAGCCCGTTCCGAGGACCTTAGGGTACATCCACCTTATGGTCGGACCACATAAAGGTCGACATGGCGTTTCGTGACTCAGAGAGGTGTCGCGCCTGTGTACCAACCGGATCCAGCGCCCCTTGGCGGCAATCTGGCGTTCTCGGCCCTGCTGTCGGCCCTCCCCCTCCTCACGGTGTTCGTGCTGCTGGGCGCGCTCCGGGTGAAGGCGCACTGGGCGGCACTGTCCGGACTGGCGGTCGCCCTGGGCGTGGCGGTGCTCGCCTACGGCATGCCGGTGGGCATGGCCCTGTCGTCAGCGGGGGAAGGTGCCGCGTTCGGCCTGCTGCCGATCATGTGGATCGTGTTCACCGCGATCTGGCTCTACCAGCTCACGGTGACCGCCGGGCGCTTCGAGGACCTGCGGACGTGCTTCGGCGTGATCTCTCCCGACCCGCGGATCCAGGCCGTGGTCATCGCGTTCTGCTTCGGGGGCCTGCTGGAGGCGCTGGCCGGGTTCGGCGCGCCGGTGGCGATCACCGGGATGATGTTGGTCGCGGTCGGCTTCGCCCCGTTGCGCGCCGCCGTCACCGTGCTGCTCGCCAACACCGCACCGGTCGCCTTCGGCGCCCTGGGCACCCCGATCATCACCGCGGGCGAGCTGACCGGGATCCCCTACGAGCACATCGGCGCCGTGGTCGGCAGGCAGACGCCGCTGCTCGCGTTCGCCGTGCCGTTCCTGCTCGCGCTCATCGTCGACGGACGCCGCGGACTGCGCGACATCTGGCCGGCCGCCCTGGTCACCGGGGCCGGGTTCGCCGTGGCCCAGTACGTCTGCGCGAACCACCTCTCGGTGCAGCTGACCGACATCGTGTCCTCACTCGCGGGAGCCGTCGCGCTGGTGATCCTCCTCCGGTTCTGGACGCCCTCGGGTGGCGAGGCCGCGACCGAACGCCTGCGCGCCGCGCAGCCCGAGTCGCCGCACCGCACGGGTGCGGCTCCCGCCGCCGAGCAGCGGGTCACCCCCGCGCGAACCGCGCTGGCCCTGTTCCCCTACGCGCTGGTCGTGGCCGTCTTCTCGGTGGTCAAGCTGTGGGGACCGCTGGGCGACGCCCTCGATGCCACCGACGTGGAGATCCCCTGGCCCGGCCTGCACGGGCAACTGCTGACCTCCGCCGGCGAGCCCGCCGACACCGCGGTGTTCGACCTGGACTGGTTGTCCTCGCCGGGAAGTCTGCTGCTGCTCTGCGGTTTCGGCGTCGCGGCCGTGTACCGGATCCCGCTGCGATCGGTGCTGTCGGACCTGGTCTCCACGGCGAAGTCCCTGCGGTGGTCGGCGGTCGCGGTGGTCGGCGTCCTGGCGCTGGCCTACGTGATGAACCAGTCGGGGCAGACGACCACCATCGGAACCGCCATCGCCAGCGCGGGCGCGCTGTTCATCTTCCTGTCACCGGTGCTGGGGTGGATCGGTGTCGCGGTGACCGGATCGGACACCAGCGCCAACGCGCTGTTCGCGGGATTGCAGCAAGTGGCCGCGCAGAAGGTAGGCGTCGATCCGGCGCTGCTGGTCGCCGCCAACACCTCGGGCGGGGTGATGGGCAAGATGGTGAGCCCGCAGAACCTCACGATCGCCGCCAGCGCGGTCGGACTCCTCGGCCAGGAAGCGACCCTGCTGCGCACGACGCTGAAGTGGAGCCTGGGACTGCTGCTGGTCCTCTGCGTCCTGGTCTACCTCCAAGCCACCGTCCTGTCCTGGATGCTTCCGGGCTAGACAGAACGCGGGGGAGGCGGCGTCGGCCCCCTCCCCCGCGTCACGCCTCAGGCCTCCGCTGGCCGGTCGTAGACCGAGAACCGCAGGTACACACCCAGATCCGCCGGTTCACCCGGAGTCGTGGTGCGGTACGCGACGAGGTCCTGCAGCCCTGTCATCCTGGCCGCCTCCCTCGGCGCGAGGGCGTTGATCAGGGATCGGTAGGGCCCCGGGTCGACGCCCTCCTGCCGCATGAGGCCGGAGATCCGCCCGGCGGCGTCCTCATCGGACTGCACGTTGGCCGGTAATCGGAAGTACAGGTTGGCCTCCTCCGGTCCGCTCGATCCTTGCCGAAAAGCCAGGCAGACCAAGGGCTCCTCCCCTTCCGCCTTGTCCTGTCCGTGATAGAGCGACCGCCACACGCGCTCGGCCCGATCGGAATCGTGCCCGCTCGCCAGGGAGGCGACCACGTTCACGTCCTCCCAAGCGCGACTGCTGATGCGGAAGTAGACCTTGACGCGCGCACGATTCGAATCCATCAAGTCGAGCGCGACGAATTCGACATCAATTCCCCGGTCCATCAATTCCGGCATCCACATTCGAACCGAGGACCACGGAGCGCCGAGCCCGAGACGTTCCATCGCCTCAGTCGACCTCTCCACGACTCCCGATTGATCGACGGTTTCCACCTGCGGATTGAAATAGGCCTTGTACCGAACGGATTCTCCTGGCCGCCACGCGAGCGAATGCCAGATGGTGGGACGGTTCACGAGCGGATCGTCGCTGATGAAGAGGTCTTCCACGCAGCGGTAGCGGTGCAGGTCCACGCCCTTCCGGCCGTCCAGCCGATCGGAGAGGGCGCGGCCAGCCCGCTGGCAGCCGGCCGGAGTGGGCTCGTCATCGAGGGATTCGAACAGGACGCGGAGCTCCGGACGACCCGCCCGCCAGCTGATGGACATCTCGGCCGGAAAACCGTCCGCTGAAACAAAAGAGGGAACCTCAGGGCAAGAGCCGATCGGGTGATCACCCCACGGACTCAAGGCAACGCTGAGTTCTGTGACGAGGGTCTCCACTTCGGAACGGGAGAACCCGAGATGCTCGGCGGCGGTTCGGTACTGGCTGGTCAGGAACTGTGTGAATGAGACGCCTTGCGCGGGGAACACACCCCACCGGCGAACGGACGACGCTACCGCTCTTGAACTTTGCACTACCCCGACCTTCCGCATCGCGGTTACGCTTGATCGCGGCACGGCGCCTGTCAGCAACGTCTACACGATCTCATCCTTCCGACGAATTGGGAATGGTCTGCACGCGGAGAGGGCTCGATGGGCACTGTGGACAGTCATGGAAAAGCCACATCTGACCAGGTTGATCACCGTGATGTGTGCGTGATCGGGGCAGGAATATCCGGACTCGCGATGATGCGCTCGCTCAAGCGGCGTGGCGTCGAGTTCGTCGCCCTGGAACGCGACAGCGACGTGGGCGGGGTGTGGAACTTCGGCCAGTCCAGCTCGCGGGACGCACATCCGGCCTACGGCTCCCTGCACCTCAACACGTCCAGCAAGGTCACCGGGTTCACGGGATTCCCCTTCCCCGAGGGCTTCCCGCGGTACCCGCGGCACGACCAGGTCGCCTCCTACCTGCGGCGCTTCGCCGACGAGCACAACCTGACCGGGCACATCGAGTTCGGCACCCACGTCCACCGAGTGGAACCCGCGCCCGGCGGCGGCTGGTTGGTCACCAGCGGTGACGGACGGGAATCCCAGCAGACGCGGCACTTCCGGAACGTCGTCCTGGCCTCGGGATATCACTCCGTGCCACGACTTCCCGAGCCGGCCTTCACCGGGTCGGAGCTGTTCGGCGGCAGGCAGCTCCACTCCGTCGATTACGCGGACCCGGAGCCGTTCCGCGACAAGGCGGTCGCGGTGGTGGGATTCGGGAACTCGGCCTGCGACATCGCCACCGAGCTCTCCCGCGTGGCGTCCCGCACCGTCCTGTCGGTCCGGCGCGGCGCGCACGTGGTGCCGAAAACCCTGATGGGGATGCCGATCGACGAGATCTCCGCGAGCCGCTGGTGGTCGTTCCTCCCCTTCAAGGTGCAGCGCAAGCTCATCGAGGTGCTGCTGCACCTCTCGCGCGGGCGGATCACCGACTACGGCCTGCCGGAACCCGACCACCGGGTGATGGAAGCCCCCATCACCATCTCCGACGAACTGCTGAGCCGGCTCTCGCACGGTGAGATCACGGTCCGGCCGGGCATCCGGGAGTTCACCGCGGAGGGCATCGCGTTCAGCGACGGCAGCGAGGAGGAGCTCGACGCCGTCGTCCTGTGCACCGGCTACGACATGTCACTGCCGCTGCCCGACGACATCGCCTTCGACCAGGACGGCAGGCTCTCGCTGTACCAGCGGGTCGTGCCGCCTGGCCACAACGGGCTCTACCTGGCCGGGTTCCTGCGCCCGGTGGGCGCTTTGACCCGTCTCGCCGAGCTGCAGGCGGAGTGGATCGGCGACCTGGTCACCGGCGAGGCGCACCTCCCGGCGCAGGGCGAGATGAACGCCGAGGTGCGCGACCACCTCGCCCGGACCACGGGGCGTTACGACGCGCACCGCCCGGAGGACGATCTCCACGTCGACGTGCCGAGCTACGTCCGGGCGCTCAAGCAGGAGCACCGGCGGGGCCGGAACCGCCCGGCCGATGCGGCGTCGCCGGCCCGCCAGGGCAACCGGCTCACTGACCTGCGCCGACCGCCTGCTGAGTGGCCATCAGCGTCATGACGTGCTCCAGCAGCCTCGCCAGCACGTCCTTGACGTCGCCCCGCTCCCGCGCGTCGAAGTTCACCACCGGCACCTTCGCGGTGTCGATCTGCAGGGCGTTGGCGATGTCCTCGGCCTCGTAGCGCCTCGTGCCGTCGAACTCGTTGACCGCGACGACGTAGGGGATGTTGCGGTCCTCGTAGAAGTCCAGGCTGGAGAAGCAGTCGTCGAGGCGGCGCGTGTCGGCCACGACCACGGCGCCGAACGCGCCGTGGGTGTGGTCGTCCCACACCGACCAGAAGCGGGACTGGCCGGGCATTCCGAACAGGAACAGCGGAGTGCCGTTGCTCAGGTTGATGCGGCCGAAGTCGATGCTGACGGTCGTGGTCGTCTTCTCCGGCACACCGGTGAGGGCGTCCACGGTGGCGCTGGCGTCCGTGATCGGCTCGTCGGTCAGCCGCACGTACCGGTCCGGATCAGCCACGCTCTTGATCAGCGTCGTTTTGCCGCAACCGTAACCACCGGCGATGACGAGCTTGACCGGCGGCCGCTCAAAGCTGTTTAACACTGTCCAGAACCCCCTGTAGGTATTCCAGTGTTGCATCGGAAACGGTCTCGTCCGGTGCGCTCTCGCCGTCGAGGCTGAGGACGCCCCGGCGGAGCAGCGCACCCACGAGGGCGCGTGCGGTCAGTACCGGCGTCCCCAGGCTTCCGGCCACTTCGGCTATGGCCACGGGGTTCTTCGCCAGCTCCAGCGCGGCGCTGTCGCTCATCGACAGGTCTCGGTATCCCCCGCCGCCGGGGTTCGCGACCACCTGGGTCGCCAGGTCCAGGTCCAGGTCGGATTTCTCCGGGGCGCCGGCGACGACGAACGGCCGGACACCCGCTCCCGGGTCTTCCGCGTGGGCGTTCTGCTGGTCCGACATCGGTTACGGCCTCGTCCCGGTCAGCGTGCCGGAGCCGCCGCGCCCCTCGGTCACGAGGTGCTCCCCGACCTGAGCCAGCAGCCGGTCGAGCTCGACGTTGACGATCAGCGGGTCCGCGGTGGTGTTGACCACCACGGTGATCCCGGAGCGCTCGGCGGCCAGCGCCAGGATCACGAACCGGTCGGTGCCCTCGATGACCGTCTTGCTCAGCTCACCGCCCCCGCCGATCACGTTGACCCTCTTGGACGAGCTGAACGCCGAGGCGGACATCGCGGCGAGATCTTCCGCCTGGTCCTTCGACACGCCTTCGGAGGCACCCCTGGGGAAACCGTCCGAGGACCACAACACGACGCAGTCCACGTCGGCGACGCGCTGCGCGAAATCCGTCAGCACCCAGCTCAAGTCGTCCCGGCTATCGCTCACTGTGTTCACCCCTCACCTGTGCCGCTACCGTGGTTCTGGCGTCCGGAGACGAAGCCCATGGCTCCGCCACCGCCCGCGTTGCGCCGGGTCCCGGCGTCCTCATCGGCAGCACCGGCACCCTGCGCCTTCTTCTCCTCGTCGAGCGCTCGGCCGACCGCCGAAGCACCCTTGCGCCGCACCGGGAGCCCGACGGGAGAGGTCTCCAACGGCTGCTGCTCGGCCGGTTCGGCCCGCGGCCTCCTCGGTTCCGGGCGGGCCGGCGCCCGGGTCTCCACCGGGTCGGCGAGCAGCGCCGTGCCACCCGACAGCGTTCCCCGGGCACTCGAAATCGGTGCGGGAGCGGGCTTTCCGACCTCCGCTTCGCGCACCAGGTCGGCGGGGATGGTCACCTCCGCGCGGATTCCGCCGGACTCGCCCGCTGTCAGCCTGACCTGGATGCTCCACTGCTGGGTGATCCTGGCGACCACCGGGAGACCGAGCTGCATGTGGCGCTGCACGTTGCCGAGCGCGAAGTCGCTGTCGGTGCTCAGGATCTCGTTCGCCTCGCCGAGCCGGTCCGCAGGCATGCCCAGCCCGCGGTCCTCGATGACCACCACGAGTGATCCGCCGAGCTCCTCGGTCCAGACCCGGGCCTTGCCCTGCGGGGAGCTGTAGTTGGCGGCGTTGTCCATCAGCTCCGCGAGCACGCGGATCAGGTACGGAGCGGCCTGACCGTCGACGGCCACCGCACCCGGCTGGCGGGTGTGGATCCGGCCGTAGTGCTCGATCTCGGCTCGCGCCGATTCGAGGATGACCTCCATCGACGTCGGACCGCGGTGGTACCGGGCGAGGCGGTTGCCGGAGAGCAGCCGCAGGTTCTCCGCGAGCCGGCGGGCGCGCAGCAGGAGGCTGTCGAGGACCAGCAGCGCGCGGTACCGGGGTGCGGCCTCGCCGGCTTCGCGCTCCTCGGTGTCGACGATCTGCATGGCGTTCTGCACGATCTGCTGCACCCGGGCGGCCATGCCGACCACGACGCGGGTGAACGCATCGCCCGTCTGCTTCTGCTTGATCCGCTCCTGCACCGCGACCTGGTACGCGTCGGCGAAAGCGTCGGCCACGTCGCCGATCTCGTCCTTGCCGAAGTCCAGCGAGCGCAGCGGCGCGGAGACGTCGACCTCTTCTCCCCGCTCCACCTTCCGGAAGAGCTCGGGAACGTCCTCGTCGGCGACCTTGCGGACGGCGTCGCGCAGCTCGACCAGTCGTTGCGGCACGAGAGCGACGAGCTGGCGCCCGGCGAACCACCACATCAGCAGAGCGGCACCGGCGGTGGCGATCAGCACCAGGCCGGCGAACAGCGTGGTTCGCAGCAGAGCGGCACTGCCGTTGGCCATGCCGAGGTCCGAGCCGTAGCGGGCCTGGGCCACGGCGAGCTCGGTGATCTGCCCGCCGACCTCGTCGCTGATCTGGTGCCACTGCTGCGTGGTCACGCCCTGCGCCTGACCGCGCGTGATCAGCTGCTGCTCGACGGCCTGCAGCTGCGCCCAGCTCGGGGAGCGGGTCAGCTCCTCGTAGCGCTGCTGGACCTGCGGCGCCGAGTGCGGGATCTGCTCTTCGAGCTCGTCGCGGTAGGAACCGACGAGCATCGCGAACTCGACCTGCTCGTCCGGCAGCATCCGGGCTTCCACGCCGCGGTCGGCCAGCACCGAGGTCCGCGCCATCTGGTCGCCCGAGCGGAAGATCTCGGTCGCGGTGACCCCGGCGTGCCCTGCCGGGGCGTCCTCGACCGCGCGGGCCTGACCGTCGAACAGGTCGGCACCGGCGTCCAGGACCTCGTTGTAGTGCTGGAGGGTCGCGGTCTTGCGCCCCGGGTCCAAGGGGAACGTGGGCCGGGAGCCCGAGACCTCGCCGATCAGGGTGTTGACCCTGTCGATCTTGACCTTGAGGTCCGGGGGCGTCGCGGAGTTGCCGGACAGCTCGGTCAACCTGCCCGACAGCTCACCGATGGTCTGGTCGGTGGCGGCGTAGCGCTTGCCGAGGGCTTCGGGAGCGGCATCGCCTGCGAAGGCGCGGGCGACGAGCTGGCGTTCGGACTGCACGGCGGTGAAGGTCCGCACCGCCGGGATCGAGGTGTCCTGCACGGTGGAGGCGACGGTGCGCACGATGAGCCCGTCGATGAAGGCCGGTGCGAAGCCGGCGAGCACGACCACGAAGAACAGCACGACGATGGTGACCAGAATGTTCCTGATCCTGCGCCGGAGGCTCGTCCTGTCCGGCTCGCGCGTTCTGCTCTTGGTTAACTTCACGTCGACCGCGCTCCTTCGGTTGTGCTCAGGCGAGACAGGCCCCGGCCCCCCGGGAAGCCTTGACGCGGAATGTGCGGAGCACCAGCCCCGCTGGGAGCCCACGACATTGGGCAACTCCGACCGAAGTGAGCAACCGTGCACCCGCTGCCCGTTCGATGATCATCCGCGCTTGGCCGGGACAGTACCAGCACGGTTCGCACCGATGATCACCTATCCGGAATGACTTCCTCCTCAGGTGAAGATGAACGGCAGAACCCGATTTCGGTTACATTCGTCTTTCGATCACCGCACAGATCTTCCGCAAAGCGCCTCGGCCCGACCCGCATTCACGGGGAACGGATTCACCCGGGCATGTCCGGTTGTCATTTTCGCCCGATATTGCGGGGTCTCAGCCCCCTCGCTACGTTGAGAGATCCTGGTCTAGACAACGTTGTCAATCGGGAGGTCTCCATTGCGACGCCTGCACGACGTCAAGACGGTTCGACGCTCCACCGCCCCCAGACGGCTCGCCGCACTGGCCATCGCGGCCGCGACAGCGCTGGCCATCCCCTCCGCCGCCACTCCCCGCGCCGACGCGGCACCGAAGGTCGACGATCCGGCGCAACACGTCAACCCGTTCGTCGGCACCAAACCCGGTGGCCCGGACTTCGGACACGGCGGAGGGGCGGGCAACACCTTCCCCGGCGCGGTGGCGCCGTTCGGGATGATGCAGTTCAGCCCGGACACCGCCACCTACCAGCACGGCGGCTACTCCTACGACGACAACCGCATACGCGGGTTCAGCCTCACCCACCTCTCCGGTGCCGGCTGCGGGGACTTCGGCAACATCCCGTTCATGCCCGTGCTCGGTGACGCACCGGTGAGCGACTACTCGTTCTCGCACGACAACGAGTCGGCCTCGCCCGGTTCCTACGACGTCACCTTCGACAACGGGTTGCGCACGGAGCTGACGGCCACGCAGCGCTCCGGGCTCGCACGGTTCACCTATCCGCAGGGCCAGCAGGCCGCCCTGTCAGTGGACGCCGGGAAGGCGTTCAACGACGCGAGCGGTTCGGTGACCGTCGGGACCAACACCCTCAGCGGCCACAGCGACAGCGGAGGATTCTGCGGCGCCGACAACTCCTACCGCGTCTACTTCCACGCGACCTTCGACCGCGACTTCGCCTCCCACGAGGTCAACGGCGGGCAGGCGCTGGTCAAGTTCGACACCGCTGCGCCTGCGGTGGTGGCGCGCGTCGGGATCTCCTTCGTCAGCGAGGAGAACGCCAGGGCCAACGCCGAATCAGAGCAGGGCGCAAGGGGTTTCGACGAGATCCGGGACGGATCCCGTGCGTCGTGGAACGACGTGCTCGGACGCATCGACGTGGGCGGCGGCAGCGACGAGGACCGGCGGCGGTTCTACACCGGCCTCTACCACTCCCTGCTGCACCCCAACGTCTTCAGCGACGTCAACGGGCAGTACACCGGGTTCGACGGCCAGGTGCACACCGCCGCCGAGGGCCATGCCCAGTACGCCAACTACTCCGGCTGGGACGTCTACCGATCGCAGCTGCCGCTGGTGGCGTTGATCGCACCCGACGTCGCCTCCGACATCGCGCAGTCCGCGGTCAACCAGTCCGCGCAGGGCGGTTACTTCGACCGCTGGACGGTGGCCAACGGGGGCACCGGGGTGATGGTCGGCGATCCGCTGCCGATCATGGTCGCCAGCGCTCATGCCTTCGGCGCCACCGATTTCGACACCGAGGCGGCGCTGCGCGAGATGCGAGAAGGGGCCACCAACACCGACGAACGACCGGGCCACGAGGAGTACGACTCGCTGGGCTACGTCCCGCCGGGCGTGCAGGACGTGTGGGGTTCGGCGGCGACCTCGCTGGAGTACAACAGCGCCGACTTCGCGATAGCGCAGTTCGCCGCGCGCCTCGGCGACACCGCCGTGCACGACGAGTTCCTGAACCGGGCGCAGAACTTCAAGAACCTGTTCAACCCGGCCAACTCCTACCTCCAGCCGCGCAACGCCGACGGCTCCTGGCCGACGTTCGACCCGGTGCAGACCGAGGAGTACACCGAGGGCAACGGCGCCCAGTACACCTGGATGGTCCCGTTCAACCACCGGGCGCTGTTCGACCTGATGGGCGGCAACGAGGCCGCGACCGCCCGGCTGGACGAGTTCTTCACCGAGCTCAACGGCGGCCCGGACCAGCCCTACGCCTACCTGGGCAACGAGCCGTCGCTGAACACGCCGTGGGCCTACGCCTACGCGGGCAGACCGGACAAGACCCAGGACGTGGTCCGGCGGGCGCTGACCTCGTTGTTCAAGTCCACACCGGACGGTGAGGTCGGCAACGACGACCTCGGGCAGATGTCGTCCTGGTCGGTGTGGGCTTCGATCGGCATGTACCCGCAGGCTCCGGGACGCTCGGAGCTGGTGCTGGCCAGCCCGATCTTCTCCTCGGTGACCATCTATCGCGGCAACGGCACGACCATCGCCATCAACGCCCCGGACGCCTCGGAGAGCGCCAAGTACGTCCGGGCCCTCCAGGTCGACGGCACCGACAGCACCAAGCCGTGGGTGGGTGAGGACTTCGTCGCGGCGGGCGGCGTACTCGACTTCACCCTGAGCGACCAGCCCGACCCCGCGTGGGGGAGCTCGCCGCAGGACGCGCCGCCGTCCTACGACGTGCCGGGCTGACCCGGAACCGGTCGGCGCCGCGCCGGTGCGGTGCCGACCGTTCTCCCCCGTGGAACGTTCCGTCTCAAGTGGACTTCGATCGTCCCGCGCGAGGTGTGAACCGCAGTCCTCGTGGGCACCCGCGGAGTGATGGGCGGGTGCCCACGAGAGGAGGTTCCCGGCGTGGTGAGCTGGCAGGCGCGGTTGGTGATCGCGCAGTACTGGATCACGCGGCGCAAGCGGATCTTCGCCGATCCCGCGAAGTTGCGCGCGAGCGCGGAGAGCCACGAGGCCGAGGGCGTTCAGGTGCCGGGCTGGATCTACCGGCGTTTCCACGTCGAAGAGTCAGACGTGCTCGGGCACCGCTGCTTCACCCTGCACCCGCACGAACCGGAGAACTCCCAGCACATCCTGTACCTGCACGGCGGCGCCTACGTGCACCAGGTCGAGCACGCGCACTGGAGGTTCCTGGCCCGGCTCATCGACGCGACCGGGTCGGTGGTCGCGGTCCCGATCTACCCGCTGGCACCGGCGCACACCTACGAGGACACGCTGGCGGTGGTCTGGCATACCTACCAGCAGGTCCTCGGCGAGCTACCGCCTCAGGACCAGATCATCATGGGTGATTCGGCCGGGGGCGGGCTGACGCTCTTCCTGGCGCAACGGCTCGCGGGCCTGGGTCGGCCGCAGCCGAGGCGGCTGGTGCTGTTCGCGCCCTGGCTCGACCTCACGACGTCGCACCCCGCCATCGCGGAGCGGGAGTCGCAGGACCCGTTCCTGAGCGCGCCCGGCCTGCGCGAGGCCGCGCGCCTCTACGCGCCCGGGATCGACCTGCGCGACCCCCGGGTCAGCCCGCTGTTCGGCGAGCTGAGAGGTGTGGCGCCGATCAGCGTGTTCACCGGCACCCGCGACGTGCTGCTGGCCGACTCGCGACGGCTGCGCGAGCGGATTCGGGAAACCGGCGCCGACATCGACTACGAGGAGTACCCCGGGATGTTCCACGGCTGGATGCTGCAGTCGCTGCCCGAGGCCCAGCACGCGACGAACCAGGTTTCCGCCCTCGTGGGTGATTGAGCCCGCCCCGTCCGGGGAAACCGGCGTGAAGCCCCCGACATGTCGAAGAGGTGATCGGTGATGACCCAACCACCAGATCCCGACCACGTGCAGCCGTTCCTCCGGGAGGTGCCCTACCCGGTGAGCAAGCAGGAACTCGTCCACCTCGCCGAGGAACGGGGTGCCGACAGCGAAGTGCTGCTGGCCGTGCGCATCGTTCCGGATCGCACCTACGAGAACCAGCAGGAGCTCAACGAAGAAGTGGCGCTGGGCAGCTAGGAACCCGTGCTCAGCCGCACCTGCTGAGCACGAGGAGGGTGACGTCGTCACCGGGCGAGGCCGAGGTGATGAGCTGTTCCATCACGGAGGTGCAGACCGAGCGGGCCGGCGCGCGCTCGATCGCCTCGCACAGCGCGTCCAGGCCGGTGTCGATCGGTTGGTCGCGCCGCTCGACGAGCCCGTCGGTGAACAGGCACAGGACCGATCCCTCGGGCAGGTCGAGGGTGGTGCAGCGACGTTCCCGCGAGGAGACCTCCACGCCGACGGGCGGGTCGACCGGCACCTTGGTCAACTCGCCGCTGGCTGTCGGCGCGGCCAGCACCGGAGGCAGGTGACCGGCGAGCGAGATCTCCAGCCTGGCGTTCTCCGGGTCGTAGATCCCGTAGGCCACGGAGGCCATGGCGTCGGGCTCGAAGTGGGTGACCTTGCGGTCGAGCTTGTGCAGCACCCGAGCGGGATCGTCGTCGTCGAGGGCGTAGGCGCGCAGGGCGCTGCGCAACCGCCCCATCACCACGGCCGCCAGCAGGCCGCGTCCGACGACATCGCCCATCACGACGCCCACCCGCCCGGAAGGCAGCTCGAACACGTCGTACCAGTCACCGCCGATGCCGTGGTCGGCACCTGCGAGGTAGCGACTATCGATCGAAACGCCCTCGACCTCCGGTAACCGACTCGGCAGCAGGCTGTGCTGCAAGACCGTGGCGGCGATCCGCTCGGCGCGCGAGGAACCCACCTGCGAGACCGAGGCCATCCGGTCGGCGGCGACGCGCAGCAGCTCCGCGTCGTCCTCGCCGAAGCGGCGATCGTCGAACGCGCCCACGCAGAGGATCCCCACCGCTTCCCCACCGGAGACCATGGGAGCGCCTGCCAGGGAGCGAATCCCCTTCCGCTGCGCGAAGCCGCTGACGGCCTCGTCGTCCCGGTCGAACACCACAGCGCCGTCAGCACCCAGCACGGCGCTGGCGAAGCCGCCGCTGACCGGGACGCGGAGACCGCGCTGGACCTCGTCCTCGATGCCGACAGATCCGGTGGCGATCAGCTCCTCCTCGCCCGGATCGAGCATCAGCACGGCTGCGATGTCGGTGCCCAGGACGTCCCTGACCCGAGCTAGAACCTCGCCCAGCAGGTCGTGGACGTCGAGATGCGCGAGCGAGGTGTCCGTCACCAGTTCGATGCGTCGCAAACGCTCCTCGGCGGAACACTCCGCAGAAGGATGCATGACCTCACCCTAACCGCCACGCCCAGGCGCGTGCTTTGCCAGGAAACGACGCGGGGGCCATCATGGAGTGATGGCTTCCGACATCAACGAACACCCGACGCCGTTCAACACGGTGAAAGAGTGGTCGGGCCGCGCACTCTTCGTCACCGCGACCGGAGAGATCGAACTCGTCAACTCACCGCACTTCGAATCCGCTCTGGACCAGGCGCTCACCGAGAAGCCGGACGTCCTCGTCGCCGACATCACGGACGTGACGTTCCTGTCCTCGGCGGGGCTGGCGGTGCTGATGCGCGCGCACCGCAACGCCGAGGCCGCGGAGATGAGCTTCCGGGTCGTGGCCGCCAACCCGGCCACGCTACGCCCGATCCAGCTCATGGGTCTGGACCAGGAATTCGACGTCTTCGCGGACCGGGACGGCGCTCTCGCCAGCGCGCCAGGTTTGTGAACGGGCTCCAACGGCGAACCTAGGTGTTGACGCGCGGTTTGAAGCCCATCGGTTAGGAAGCACGTATGGCACCCGGTCACTCCGGCGGGCCGGACGCGGACCACGAGGTCCCCGCGAGCCTGCACCGCCACCGTGTACCGGCCTCGGCCGATCTCCTCCCGGTGCTGCGCGACGAGCTCGAGCAGTGGGCGCGTTCCGCCGGACTCAGCGACAGGGTCGCCGATTCGCTGGCGCTGGCCAGCTACGAGGCGATGGCCAACGCGGTGGAGCACGCCTACGACGGCATGCACGGACTTCTGGACGTCGAGGCAGCGTTGCAGGGCGCGGGCGTGCAGGTGACGGTCACCGACCAGGGCTCGTGGCGCACTCCCGAGGAGAACGCCACGGAACGGCGGCGCGGTCTCCTGCTCATCCACCGCCTGGCCGACGAAGCCGTGGTGACCTCCGGCGAGGACGGCACCCGCGTGCTGATGCGGTGGGACGTCCCGATCTCCGACGCCGGTGAGCCGCTCCCCGGTTGACGCAGCGGGAGAAATCCGTCCCGATTTCGTGTGAACCGCACCCCGCCCGGGTATCCCGTTGATCGACCGGATGATCAACCCGAGCGAGCCAGGGGGTGCGCATGACCGCCACGGAACGGCTTCCCCGACCCAACACCGACTCCTGGCACTGGCAGCTCCGCGCCGCTTGCCGGGACCTGAGGACGAGCCGGTTCTTCCACCCGGAGAACGAGCGCGGCAACCGGCGCGCGCAGCGCGAACGCCAGGCCAAGGCGATCTGCAGGCGCTGCCCCGTCATCGCTCAGTGCCGCGAGCACGCACTGAAGGCGCACGAGCCCTACGGCGTGTGGGGTGGACTCGGCGAGCAGGAGCGCAGGGGTCTGCTGCACGTGGCGAGCTGATCGCCTCAGCGGTCACGCGTCGAACCTGCGAGCTTCCGCGCCGGGCGGCGATCTCCCCGGCGCGGAAGTGCGTTCGGGACCCGCTCACACGTGGTCACGCGGGATCCGGCGGTCCCAGTTCTGGGAGAACACCCGCTCCCCGCCGAGGTGGGCGTCGAGTTCGGCGTGCAATCGGAACTCGGTGGCCGTCGAGGTCAGCGCAGTCCTGGTGCTCACCAGCGCCGACCAGTCGCCGCGGGTGAACCGCATGGTCCACTCGATGTCGCCGCGCACCGAGTCGAAGTCATCCCCGACCCAGCTGTAGAGCTCGGTGGCGCGCCGGTGGACGTCCAGGTCGATGTTCTCGAACCGCACCAGTCCGAGGTCCTTGATCACCTCCAGAGACGATCGGTAGTCGACCAGGTCCCTGCCGACCCGCCAGCGCTGCTCGCCCGGCGTGATCTGCTTCGCCGGCGCGGGCGTGGTTCCCTCGGGCTCGCCGAACAGCGGGGTCGGCAGCTCGTCGGCCTCCTCGGCGGGACGGATCGGGAGTTCCAGCTCGGTCTCAGCCGGGTGCACGGTCAGCTGCACCGGTTCCGGCGGCGGCCACGCGAGCGGCCAGTACGAAGTGGACAGCGCCAGCCGGATCCTGTGCCCTGCGGGGAAGGCCTGCGCCACTCCGTTGAGCCGCAACCGAACCCGGTACCGCTCACCGGGTTCCAGCAGCTCGGGGGACTCGTCGCCGTTGCGGTGGGTGAGGTTGAGCAACCCGTAGGTGACCCGGGTGGCCTGCCCGTCCGGGCTGACGTCGGACAGCCGCGCGGCCAGCATCGCCACCGGGCGGTCCACTTCGACGACGGCGTCGAGCACCGGGCCGCCGAGGATCTCGCAGCGCTCGTCCAGCGGCTCGGTGTCGAAGACCAGCGAACCGCCGTCCTCCTCGCGCTGGTCGTAGGGCAGGTCCGGAGGTGCGTTGTAGGAGCACCACTTACCGCCGTACTGCCCGACCGACAGCGGCGAGGCGACCGTCAGCGGTGGACCGCGGTGCTGCTCCCCCGGCTGCGCGATCCTGTTCCGCGCCAACGGGAACCGGGACCGGTCCACGTGCGGCGACGGCCACGACGGCTCACCGACCCAGCGCCCCGGCCGCTCCTCGTAGCTGGTCGAGGGCGGCATGCTCTCCTGCATCCAGGTGCGCAGCATCGGGCCGTCCATCGCCCCGTTGTCGGCGCCCTTGAGCCAGTGGTCCCACCAGCGCACGAGTTCCTGCAGGAACCCGATCGCCGGGCCGGGCTGCCCCAGGTGCGGGTACTTGTGCGACCACGGCCCGACCAGCCCGCGCCGGGGGACGTCGAGGTTCTCCATCAGCCGGAAGACGGCGTTGGAGTAGCCGTCGGCCCAGCCGCTGACGGCCAGCACGGGGCATGCGACCGCGCTGAAGTCCTCGCAGATCGAACCGTGCCGCCAGTAGTCGTCGCGGCGCTGGTGGCGCAGCCAGGTGTCGATCCACAACCCGCTGTCGGCGAGCCGTTCGCGCCACATCTCCTCCCAGCGATCGCCGACGACCGCGGGGTCGGGCGGGCACGTCGTCTCGGCGAACATGGTGCTGGCCCAGGACAGGTTGTCGCTGAGCAGGCATCCGCCCATGTAGTGCACGTCGTCGGCGTAGCGGTCGTCGGCGCAGCACAGGGCGGCGATGGCGCCGAGGCTCTCGGGCCTGCGAGCGGCGACCTGCAGGGCGTTGAAACCGCCCCAGGAGATGCCCATCATGCCGGTGCGTCCGGTGCACCACGGCTGGTCCGCCAGCCAGGCCAGCACCTCCTCGGCGTCGGAGAGCTCCTGCTCCAGGTACTCGTCGGTGAGCACCCCATCCGAATCCCCGCTGCCGCGGAGGTCCACGCGCGCGCAGGCGTAGCCGTGCCCGGCGAGGTACGGGTGGTGGATCGAGTCCCGCAACGAGGTAAGGTCGCGCTGCCGGTAGGGGATGAACTCCAGCACCGCGGGCACGGGTTCGGTGTCGGAGGAAACGGGCCGCCAGATCCGCCCGGCCAGCCGGGTCCCGTCCGCCAACGGGATCCAGATCTCCTCCTCCTGCTTGATCTCGCAGGGCAGCTCGTCGACCTCGCGCACGCGTCCTCCCATGCGTTGAACTTGGCGTTCGGGCGTCACCCGCTGACCTACCCACCTGCCGGTGCGGTCATGCGCGGTCGGCGCACGTTTCACCACGCGGCTCAGCGGTTACTCGCCGAACAGGACTGTCCGGAGCTCACGGCGGCCCGAGGCTCCGATGAGCTTCAACCCGACATCGGTGGAGGTCAGGAGCATGGTTCGGTTCGGGTACACGCTGATGACCGAGCAATCGGGGCCGCGCGAGCTGGTCAAGCACGCCGCCGCCGCTGAGCGCGCCGGGTTCGACTTCGCCGTCATGAGCGACCACTACTCGCCGTGGCTGGACGAGCAGGCGCACGCGCCGTACGCGTGGAGCGTGCTGGGGGCGGTCACGCAGGCGACGGAGCGGATGGATCTGCTGAGCTTCGTCACCGCGCCGATCATGCGCTACCACCCCGCCGTCGTCGCCCAGAAGGCCGCGACCCTCGGCCTGCTGTCGGAGGACCGGTTCACGCTGGGCGTCGGCGCGGGTGAGAACCTCAACGAGCACGTCATCGGCGAGGGCTGGCCCCCGGTGAACGTGCGCCACGAGATGCTGGAGGAGTCGCTGCGCATCATCTCGTCGCTGTTCGAGGGCGGTCACGTGAACTTCACCGGCGACCACTACCGGGTCGATTCGGCGAAGCTGTGGGATTTGCCGGATCGCCGTGTCCCGATCGGCACCGCTGTCTCGGGTGACCAGTCGGTGCGGCGCTTCGCACCGCACTCCGACGCGATGATCGCCGTTCAACCGGAGGAAGCGCTCTGCCGGGGCTGGGACACCGCCACCGGCGGGGGTCAGCCCAAGTACGGCCAGCAGCCGATCTGCTGGGACCCCTCCTCCGATGCGGCGGCCAAGCGCGCGTGGGCGCAGTTCCGCTGGTTCGCCGGTGGCTGGAAGGTCAACGCCGAGCTCCCGGGAACCGCGGGCTTCGCGGCCGCCACCCAGCACGTGCGGCTGGAGGACGTGAGGGCCTCGATCCCCTGCGGCCCGGACGTCGAACCGATCGTCGAGTCGATGCGGGCGTACTGGCGCGCGGGATTCACCGACGTCGCCCTGGTCCAGGTCGGTGTGGACGAAGACCCCGCCGGCTTCTTCGGTTTCGCCCGCGAGAAGCTCCTGCCCGCCTTGCGCGAAGCCGCCGGGAGCTGAGCCCTCCTCCCGCTGGGACAAGGGGTTTCAGCGACCCGCGCCGACCGCGTGGGTGAGAAGTCCGACTCCGGCTGCGAGTTTGCGCTCCGCCACCATTGCCAACCCGAGGGGCGGGAGCGCAAGAGCCGCGACGAGGAGGATCACACCATGGTCGTTGACAAGCTCCGCCAGCTGACGCAGCGGGTGCGCGACGAGGTCGCCCAGCACAACCCGATGAAGCCGAAGGACGAGGCCTCCGCGAACGACGTGCCGCCGGCGCGGCGCACCGGGAGGGCCAACCGCCTGCTCAACACGGGCCCGCGCGTCCCTCCGGAATCGGGACCGCACAAGCACCGCTGATCCGCTGCGCCCAGCACAGGGCACCGCCTCGGACCCGCCGCCGGTGAACCTCACCGGCGGCGGCTCTCGTCCTAAGGCTGTCAGTCCCGGCCCGGGAGGTAGTCCTGGGCCTTGGCCTTCACGCCCTCCTTGACCACCGACCACGCCTCGGGGTCACCCTTGAGCATCGCCTCGGCCATCGACTCGACCTGGCTCCAATCCGCCTGCGGCGGGATCGGTGGCACGGTCGGGTCGGTGACGAACTCGACCAGGCAGGGCCGGTCGCTGCGCAACGCCTCGGCCCACGCGTCGGCCACGCTGCCCGGGTCGGCAACCCGGATGCCCCGGAAACCGGCGTTGCGCGCGAACTCCGCGTAGTCGAACCCCGGGAGTCGTTGCGAGGGGATGAACTGCGGCGCGCCGTTGAGCGCGCGCATCTCCCAGGTGACCTGGTTGAGGTCGCCGTTGTTGAGCACGCCGACCACCACGCGCGGGTCCTCCCACTCGCGCCAGTGCTGTCCGATGGTGATGAGCTCGTTGATGCCGTTCATCTGCATCGCACCATCACCGACCAGAGCGATCACCGGCCGGTCCGGGTGGGCGAACTTCGCGCCCGTGGCGTACGGCACGCCGGGCCCCATGGTCGCCAAGGTGCCCGACAGCGAGCAGCGCATGTCACCGCGCACGCGCAGGTGCCGGGCGTACCAGTTGGCCGCCGAACCCGAGTCCGCGGTGATGATGGCGTCGCCGGGCAGCTGCGGCGAGAGCTCGTGGAAGACGCGCTCCGGGTTGAGCGGGTCGGCCTCCACCGCCGCGCGCCGCTCCATGACGTCCCACCAGTCGCGCACGCCGCTCTCGACCTTCTCCCGCCACGCGCGGTCCTCCTTGCGGCGCAAGCGGGGCAGCAGGGCCGACAAGGTCGCCTTCGCGTCGCCGAGCAGGTTGACCTCGAACGGGTAGCGCATCCCGATCATCGTCGGATCGATGTCGATCTGCACCCCTCGCGCCTGCTCGTACTCCGGCAGGAACTGGCTGTAGGGGAAACTGGCGCCGATCATCAGCAGCGTGTCGCAGTCGCGCATCAGCTCCCACGACGGCCGCGTTCCCAACAGGCCCGACGCACCCGTCACCCACGGCAGGTCGTCGGGCAGCACGTCCTTGCCCAGCAACGCCTTCGACACCCCGGCACCGAGCGCGTCGGCCACCGCGGTGACCTCGCCGACCGCCTTCCGCGCGCCCTGACCCACCATGATCGCCACGCGCTCGCCGGAGTTGAGCACCTCGGCGGCGCGGTCCAGGTCGGCCTCGGCCGGGGTGGTGACGGCCTCGGAGATACCGACGCTGGAGGGGACCATCTTGAAGGCGTGCGTCGGCGGCGAGTAGTCCAGTTCCTGCACGTCGTTGGGGAGGATCAGGGCGGAGACCGTGCGGCGAGCGCGGGACGTGCGCATCGCGCGGTCCAGCGCGTTCGGCAGCTGCTCCGGAGTGGAGACGAACTGCACGTACTCGGCGACGTCCTTGTACAACGTGGACAGGTCCACCTCCTGCTGGTAGGCCCCGCCCAGCGATGTGCTCGCTTGCTGCCCGACGATCGCCACCACCGGCACGTGGTCGAGCTTGGCGTCGTAGAGCCCGTTGAGCAGGTGAATCGCACCAGGCCCGCCGGTCGCGGCGCAGACCCCGACCTCGCCGGAGAACTTCGCATGTCCCACCGCTTCGAACGCGGCGAGCTCCTCGTGCCGGGCCTGGATGAACCGCGGGTCGTCGTCGGCCCGCTCCCAGGCGGCGAGGAGCCCGTTGATGCCATCCCCCGGGTAGGCGAAGACGTGCTCCACACCCCAGGTCCGCAGGCGTCGCAGCAGGTAGTCGGCCACCTTCTCGGCCATGCCGCACACTCCGATCGTCCGGGTAGGCGTCGTCCCCACCTCGCCTACCCGGATCTTCGAGCGCCAAACCGGGTTCGATCGAGTCGTCAGCCCGGGTGCGTCTCCCCGCCCACGGGGGCGAGGACTTCGCCGGTGTAGTAGCTGGAAAGCCGGTCGGAGGCGAAGAAGACGTAGGACGGGGCGATCTCGTCCGGGTGCCCCATCCTGCCCATCGGGGTCTGCTCGCCGAACCCGCTCACCTTGTCCTCGGTGAAGGTGGAGGGGATCAGCGGTGTCCACACCGGACCCGGGGCCACGCAGTTCACCCGGATGCCCGAACCGGCCAGCGACTGCGCGATCGACTGGGTCAGCACGTGAACTGCGCCCTTGCTCGCCGAGTAGTCCATCAAGGACTTGTTGCCGCGCAACCCGTTCACCGAACCGGTGTTGACGATCGACCCGCCCTCCGACAGGTGTCGCAACGCTGCCTTGCACAGCCAGAACACGCCGAACACGTTGACCTCGAAAGTCCGCTTGAACTGCTCCGTGCTGATCGAGCCGAGGTCGTCCTGCGGCGCCTGCGTGCCGGCGTGGTTGACCAGCACGTCCAGCCCGCCCAGGCGTTCGGCCGCGTCGTCGACGAGTTGGCTGCAGAAGCTCTCCTCGGCGATGTCGCCGCGGAACAGGTGGCATTCGCGGCCTTGCTCGCGCACCAGCGCTGCGGTGTGCTCGGCGTCGGCGTCCTCCGAGCTGTCGAAGTAGGCGACCGCGACGTCGGCGCCCTCCTTCGCGAAGGCGACCGCCACGGCGCGGCCGATCCCGGAGTCGCCGCCGACCACCAGCGCTCGCTTGCCGGAGAGGTGCTCCGCTCCGGTGTACTCGCGCATCTCGTCACGGGGGCGCGGCTCCATCTGCTCGGTGATGCCGGGCGGCGACTGCTGTTGAGCCGGCGCGCTCTCCGGTAGCTGGCTCATGGCTCTCCTTCCACCGTCAACCTCGGGTCCGGCGCACCTGGGGTACCCGCTCGGGCCACGCCTTCAACCCGCGATGCCCCGACAGCGACCCGGTGCGGGGACACGTGGTGAGGAGATCGGCCACCGGGTGATTGACGATCGTGGATCCGGGTATGGAACGTGGTGTGACTGAGCAGCCGACGAACGTGTTCCTCCTGGGACCCGACGAGCGCAACCTCGCTCTGATGCGCGAGCTGGAGGACCTCGCGCCGTACCGGTTCCGCGCGCTCCTGGACAAGGAGAAGCTGATGTTCGGCGACACCGGACTGGAACAGCTGCTGGAAGACGCGCAAGAGGGGATCGAGAACTCCCCGGAGCCGGTCCACGCGATCATCGGCTACTGGGACTTCCCGGTGAGCTCGATGGTGCCGATCCTCGCGACCCAGAACGGCCTGCCAGGACCGAGTCTGGAAGCCGTGGTCAAGTGCGAGCACAAGTTCTGGAGCCGGTTGGTCCAGCGCGAGGTCACCGACGCGCACCCCCACTTCGCGATCGTCGACCTCGACAACCCGGAAACCCCGCCCGGCATGCGGTTTCCGGTGTGGCTCAAACCGGTGAAGTCCTATTCCTCCGACCTGGCGTTCAAGGCCCACGACAGCGAGGAGCTGCGCGAGAGGGTCGCCGAGATCCGCGAGGGCATCGGCGGGATCGGACGCGCCTTCGACTTCCTGCTCTCGAAGCTGGAACTCCCGCCGGAGATCGAGGACGCCGGCGGGATGGCCTGCTTGGCCGAGGAAACCGTCCACGGTGATCAGATCACCGCTGAGGGGTACGTGTCCGGCGGGCGAGCACGGGTGCACGGCATCATCGATTCGCTCTGCTACGAGGACACCTCCAGCTTCCTCCGCTTCCAGTACCCGGCCGGGGCCCCCGAAGAGATCCGGCACCGGATCACCGAGATCAGCAAGAACGTGATCGAGCACATCGGGCTGGACGACTCGACGTTCAACATCGAGTTCTTCTGGGACAGGGACAGCAACGCGCTGAACATCCTGGAGATCAACCCGAGGTTGTCGCAGTCGCACGCCCCCCTGTTCGAGCTCGTCGACGGCATGCCCAACCACCAGGTGATGGTGCAGCTGGCGGCGGGTGAGGAGCCGGCGATGCCCAGTCGCGAGGGCGAGCACCGGATCGCGGCGAAGTGGTTCCACCGCGCCTTCCAGGACGCGTTCGTCACCGCGACACCATCCGAGGACGACCTCTCCCGCGTGCAGGAGGACATCCCCAGCGCAACGGTGGACATCATCGCCGAGTCCGGGAAGCGGCTCTCGGAGCTGCCGGCCCAGGACAGCTACAGCTACGAGCTCTTCGCGGTCTACCTCGGAGCCGAGGACGAGCAGGACCTGCGCGCCAAGTTCGACCGGTGCGTCGAACTGCTCCCCTTCACCCTCGACGAGGTGTGAAGCAGAAGGCAGGCGGCCAGGAGCTGGTTCCTGGCCGCCTGCCTTCCGCCCGGGATCAGGGTTCCAGGATCATCTTGATCGCCCCGTCCTCCTTGCGCTGGAAGGTGTCGTAGGCCTGCGGTGCGTCGTCCAGCGGGAGGCGGTGGGTGGTGAGGTCCCGGACTCCCAGCGGGTCGGACTCGTGCCCGACCAGCGGCAGGAGGTCGGGGATCCACCGCTTCACGTGGGCTTGCCCCATCGCCAGCCGAACGCCCTTGTCGAACAGGGTGAGCATCGGCATCGGGTCGGCCATCCCGCCGTAGACGCCGCTGAGCGAGATCGTGCCAGCCCGGCGAACGCTGTCGATGCACTGGTGCAGCGCGGAAAGCCGGTCCACGCCGGCCTTCGACATCAGCGGTTCGGCGACGGCGTCGGGCAGCACGCCGACGACCTTCTGCCCCAGCTCGGCCATCGGGGAACCGTGCGCCTCCATCCCGACGGCGTCGATCACCGAGTCCGCGCCCCTGCCGTCGGTCAGGTCGCGCACCGCGGCCGGGACGTCGTCCTCCTGCGCGGCGTCGATCGTGCGAACCCCGTGGCGCTGGGCCATGTTCAGCCTTTCCGGAACTCGGTCGACGCCGATGGCGTGGAACCCGTGGTGCTGGGCGATCCGCGCGGCCATCTGCCCGATCGGGCCGAGCCCGAACACGGCCACCGTGCCGTCCTTGGGCACGTCGGCGTACTCCACGGCCTGCCATGCGGTGGGCAGCACGTCGGAGAGGAAGAGGAACTGCTCGTCGGGCGGGCCCTCCGGGACCTTGATCGGTCCGAACTGGGCTTGCGGGACGCGCAGGTACTCGGCCTGAGCGCCGGGAACGCTGCCGTAGAGCTTGGTGTAGCCGAACAGCGCGGCACCGCTGCCCTGGTCGCGCACCTGGGTGGTCTCGCACTGGGCGAACAGACCGCGGTCGCACATCCAGCAGTGCCCGCAGGAGATGTTGAACGGGACGACGACGCGGTCCCCGGGTGCGATGCCCTCCACCGCCGATCCGGTCTCCTCGACCACTCCCATGGGCTCGTGGCCGAGGACGTCCCCCGGATCGAGGAAGGGCGCCAGGACCTCGTAGAGGTGCAGGTCAGACCCGCAGAGCCCACTGCTCGTCACGCGGATGATCGCGTCCGTACCAGCCTCGAGCTTCGGGTCGGGAACGTCCTCGATCCGCACGTCTCGTGGTCCTTGCCAGGTCAAAGCCTTCACAGGCACCTCCTCGGTCGGTCGCACCACACCGTCTTTCCGGTGGCCCTGCGGCCCAAACCTGGCGCGGGCACCTGCTGCGGCGGAGGTGAGTTTGTGCCGGCGGATGCGGGGAAGCCGAAGGGGGAGGACCCGATCCGAGGAGGACTCATGGCTGCGCCCGCGAGCGCCCGGCGAGTCGCGATCGTCGGCGCCACCGGCAACATCGGGACCAGCGTCGTGGAAGCGCTGCGCGGCGACTCCGCCGTCGAGTCGATCACCGCGCTGTCGCGCCGGGAACCACCGGAGCTCGGCACCGGGATCGACTGGGAGCGCACCGACATCCGGGAGGACGACCTGGTCGGGCGGTTCTCCTCGGCGGACACCGTGGTCCACCTGGCCTGGTTGTTCCAGCCCACGCACGATCCCGTGGTGACGTGGCGCAACAACGTGCTCGGGAGCATCCGGGTGTTCGAGGCGGCGGCTGCGGCCGGGGTGCGCAACATCGTCCACGCCTCCTCCGTCGCCGCCTACTCGCCGGGGCCTGCCGGACGGCCGGTCAACGAGAGCTGGCCGACGCACGGGTGGCCCAACGCCGCCTACAGCGCGGAGAAGGCCTACCTGGAGCGCTACCTCGACGGGTTCGAGCAGCGCCACCCGAACATCGAGGTCACGCGGATGCGCACCGCGTTCTGCTTCAAACCCGAGTCCGCCGAGCAGCAGCGGCGCCTGTTCATCGGACCACTCCTGCCCAACGCGCTCGTGCGGCCCGAACTCCTGCCGGTGCTGCCGATCCCGGCCGGGCTCCGCTTCCAAGCGGTGCACAGCGACGACGTCGGCGAGGCCTACCGTCTCGCCGTCCGGTCCGGCAGCGGCGGTGCCTTCAACGTCGCGGCGGACCCGGTCATCGACACCAGCGCGCTGGCGGACATGTTCCACGCCCGTCCGGTCACGGTCCCCCCGCAGCTGGTGCGCACCGCGCTGTCGGCGGCCTGGCACCTGCACCTGGTTCCCGCGTCACCGCACCTGTTCGAAGCCTTCATCCGGTTGCCGGTGATGGACACCAGCCGCGCCCGGGAAGAGCTCGGCTGGACGGCTCGGCACAGCTCCACCACGGCGGTGTCGGACTTCCTGCGCGGTCTGCGCTCGGGCACCGGCGGGGCCAGCCCGCCGCTGCGCTCCCCCATCCCGGGTGGACGGGCGCGCGAGCTCGCCACCGGAGTCGGCCGCGTCCCCTGAGCCGCCTACCCGGTACCGCTCCAGTGGAGGGTCTCCAGCGCCGCCGCCACCGCGAGCGCGTTCTCCGCGAGCGGGCGCGGGAGAAGCTCGTCCGCCCTGGAGAGGCGGCGGAGAACCGTGTTGCGGTGGGTGTAGAGGCGTTCGGCCGTGCGGGTCGTGCTGCCGAGCTCGCGGACGTAGGTCAGCACGGCGGCGCGGGTGTCGGCGTCGGCGTGCTGGAGGTCGCCGAGGGTGTCGGCGAGGAATTCGTCGGTCTGGGTGGGCTCGCTGGTCAGCAACGACACCAGCTGCACGTCCTGGTAGCGGGCCACCTGCTGCGGCGAGGTGAGCCGCGCGACCATCCGCTGGGTGGTCGCGGCGTCGAGGTGGCTGCGCCGGAAGCCCTCGACGCCCCTGCCCGGACGACCGACCGCGACGCGCACCTCGGGGTGACCGGCGAGGCGCGCCGCGAGCTCCGCTGCGGGCGGCGCGGTGGCGACCGGCAGCCACACCCACATCGCGGCCGCGCTGGCGATGACGGTCAGCCGCTGGTCGGCACCGGCAGCGCGCGTCACCGCTTCGGCGGCGGCCTCGACCTGCTCGGAACCTCCCGCGCCGCTCCAGAGGATGACCGCGGTGTGCGGCCCGGCGAGCCGGTAGCCGAGCCTGGTCTCCGCGCGCGCCTGGCCGATCGGCGCCCCCTCCAGCAGCAGCGTCACCGCGGCCCGGCGTTCGGCGTGCGCCCCGCGGGTGAGCTCATCGCGCTCGTGCTGCATGCGCTCGCTGACCTCGGCGACGGTGTCGTCGATGAAGGTGCCGATCGACACCGCTGAGATGTCGAGGAGTTCGCGCAGCTCCTGCGGGTCGTCGGTGAGGCCGAAGCAGATGTCGATCCAGCGCCGCCACGCGACGTTCTGGCCGGTCCGGTAGGAGTCCAGCGCGGTCTCGTCCAGCCCGCGCCGCACCAGGTCGCGGGCCGTGTCGAGCAGTTCGGAGCCGGTGTTGGGCGGAACCCGGCGGCCGGGGTTCTGGACGTTGGCCGCCGCCCAGTGCAGCAGGTTCGCCAGGTTCGCCCGGCGAGTCGCCGCGGCCAGCACGGGATCCTCGGCGACCATCCGCACCCGCGCGCCGCCCAAGGCGGCCGCGTGCAGCTCCTCGACCCACTCGGCGTGCGGGTTCAACGCGATCTCCGCGCCCCGGCGGAACAGCTCCCGCACGCGCGGAGAGGCGCTCGGCCATCCCGGACCCGACGACGCAGCACTTCGCACCACCAGGGCATGATGCTGGTGCATGCCGCTGTGGCGCAACTGCGCCGCGGACCGGCATGCTGCGAGGAGAACAGCAGTCCGCAGGCGGGGAGCAGCGCAGTGACCACCTCCGAAACCCCGGTCGAGGACCTCGACGTCCTGGTCGTCGGGGCAGGCATCTCCGGTATCGGCGCAGGCCGCTACCTCAAGACCTCGCACCCGGCGAAGTCGTTCGCGATCCTGGAGGCGCGCGCCGCTTCCGGCGGCACCTGGGACCTGTTCCGGTACCCGGGCATCCGCTCCGATTCCGACCTGCACACCTTCGGCTACGAGTTCAAGCCGTGGCGGGACGAGGAGTCGATCGCCTCGGCGCCGCGCATCCTGCACTACCTGCGCGAGACCATCACCGAGAACGACCTCGAAGGCCACATCCGCTTCCAGCACAAAGTCGTGGGCGCCCAGTGGTCGTCGGAGCGGGGGCGCTGGCGGGTGGCAGTCGAGAACCCGGAAACCGGTGCGCGCCATCAGCTCAGCGCCCGCTGGATCTTCAGCGCGGGAGGCTACTACCGATACGACGAGGGCTACACCCCGCACTTCGAGGGCAGGGAGCGCTTCAACGGCCCGATCGTCCACCCGCAGCACTGGCCGGAGGACCTGGACCACGCGGGCAAGAAGGTGCTGGTGATCGGCAGCGGTGCGACGGCCGTGACCATCGTTCCCGCGATGGCCGACACCGCAGCGCACGTGACGATGCTGCAGCGGACGCCGACCTACATCATGCCGGTGCCGAAGAAGGACGCGGTGGCCAACATCGCGGGCAAGCTGTTCGGTCCCGAACGCGGGTACGCGATCGCGCGGCGCAAGAACATCCTGCAGCAGCGGCTGATCTGGAGCTTCTGCCAGCGCTTCCCGAAGGCGGCGCGCAAGCTGATCCGCTACGTCAACGCCAAGGCGCTGCCCGAGGGCTATCCGGTCGACACGCACTTCAACCCGCCCTACGACCCGTGGGACCAGCGCCTGTGCGCGGTCCCCGACGGCGACCTGTTCAAGGTGATCCGGCGGGGCGACGCCTCGGTGGTGACCGATCAGATCGAGACCTTCACCGAGCGGGGCGTGCGGCTGACCTCCGGCACCGAGCTGGAGGCCGACATCATCATCACCGCCACCGGTCTCAACGTTCAGCCCTTCGGCGGCGTGCCCCTGGAGGTCGACGGCGAGCCGGTGCACCTGCCGGACACCATCGCCTACAAGGGCATGATGCTCTCCGGGGTGCCGAACCTGGCCTTCGCGATCGGTTACACCAACTCCTCCTGGACGTTGAAGATCGGGTTGCTGTGCGAGCACTTCTGCCGCCTGCTGACCCACATGGACCGCTACGGGCTGGACGTCTGCCGCCCGGTCCCCAGCGATCCGGACATGCCCCAGCGCCCGTTCCTGGACTTCGGCGCGGGATACATCCAGCGCGCGGTGGACCAGCTCCCCAAGCAGGGCGACCGGATGCCGTGGCTGACCTCGCTGAGCTACCACTCCGACGTCAAGCTGCTGCGGACCGACGACGTCACCGATCCCGAACTGCGGTTCTCCCGCGTCAACGCCCGAGTGGAGGTGGCCAGGTGAGCGAGGACCGCTTCGTCGACCTGCCCGCAGGACCCCGGATCTGCTACCGCCTCGACGGTCCGGCCGATGGCGCTCCGCTGGTGCTGATCGCTGGGCTGGGGCTGGACCTGACGTCGTGGCCGCAGCGGCTGGTGGACGGGTTCACCGAACGCGGTTTCCAGGTGCTGCGCCTGGACAACCGCGACGCAGGCCGCTCGTCGCGGATCGACGCGCCCCCGCCCGGCAGGCTGCGCCAGCTGCTGGCCCGGCCCCGGCCGGACGCCTACGACCTCGGTGACATGGCGGCCGACACCGTCGGGCTGCTCGACCACCTCGGGCTCAAACGAGTGGAGCTGGTGGGGATGTCGATGGGCGGCATGATCGCCCAGACGATCGCCGCCCGGCACCCCGACCGTACCGGGTCGCTGACCTCGATCTTCTCCACCACAGGAGCCCGCCGAGTCGGCCAGCCCGCGCGGTCGACCCTGGTGCGGATGGCCAAGGGTCCGACCCACACGGTCGAGGCCTCGGTAGAGCGGCACCTGTGGATGTTGCGGCACATCGGCTCGGCCTCGTTCCCGCCAGACGACGACCTGGAGCGCGCCTGGGCGGCAGGACTCTGGGAACGCGGTGGGGGCGCCCGCGCGAAGGAGGGCAGGCCCCGCCAGATCGGCGCGATCCACGCCAGCGGCGACCGCACGGCCGAGCTGCGGCGGATCACCGCGCCGACCCTCGTGGTCCACGGTTCCACCGATCGCATGGTGCACGTCAGCGGTGGCCGGGCGACCGCAGCGGCGATCCCCGGTGCGCGCTACGTCGAGATCGACGGCATGGGACATCACATCGCACCTGACCTGATCGACCGGCTGGTGACGATGACCAGCGAGCACATCCGCACGTCTTCGGAGGAGGGATCGACTCGATGAGCGAGGTTCGCGGCAAGGTCGCGGTCGTCACCGGCGCCGGTTCCGGCATCGGGCGCGCGGTGGCCTTCGAGCTGTGCCGTCGCGGAGCCCGGCTGGCGGTGTCCGATGTGGACGACTCCGGGCTCGCCGACACCGTCGACCGGCTCAAGGCTCTTGGTGCGGAACCGCACTCGGCGCGGCTGGACGTCAGCGACCGGGAGGCGGTGGAGTCCTACGCGGCGTCGGTGGCATCGCACTTCGGCGTCGTGCACCAGGTCTACAACAACGCGGGCATCGCGGCGGGCGGCACGGTCGCCGACAACGACTGGGAGACCTACGAACGCGTGCTCGGGGTCAACCTGTTCGGCGTGATCCACGGCAGCAAGGCGTTCCTGCCGCACCTGATCGCCTCCGGCGACGGTCACGTGGTGAACGTGTCCAGCCTCAACGGCATCATGGGGCAGCCGCGCAGCACCGCCTACTGCGCCAGCAAGTTCGGCGTGCGCGGTTTCACCGAGAGCCTGCGCGGCGAGATGCTGCTGGCCGGGAACCCGGTGCGGGTGACCGTCGTGCACCCCGGTGGGGTGCGCACCAACATCGCCTCCGCGGGCCTGCAGCACGCCCGGGAGCGCGGCGAGGTCAGCGCCGACGAGGAGGCGCGGGTGCGCACCTACAACGAGAAGCTGTTGAAGATGCCGCCCCAGCAGGCCGCCCGCATCGTCGTCGATGGCGTCGAGGCCGGCGAGGAGCGGGTCCTCGTCGGCAACGACGCGAAGCTGGTGGATCTGATGGTCAGACTGCTGCCACGGCTCTACCCCGCGCTGGCGGCGAAGTTCGAGCGTCGTCGCTTCTCCCAGGCGTGAGCCGTCGGCGGATCTCCTGGTGGTCCAGCTCCGCCCAGCCGAGCCGTTCCAGGGTCCTTCCGCTGCGGCGGAAGGACTTCCCGGACAAGGTGGACATGACGGTGATGATCGAACCGACCATCGGCGTGTCGATCCCCGCCTTGGCGGCGAGCGCTTCCAGCGGGACCAGCGTGGAGGCGATGTCCTCGTGCAGGAACCGGTGGTCCAGCGATTCGGGCGCGCGGATGTCCTTGTAGGGCTCGGCGCTGCGCATCGCCTCCAGCACGTCGGTGGTGGTGCAGCCGTAGTAGCGGTCGAGGACCTCCGGCATCGGCGCCAGTGCGGCGCCGTGGGCTCGGGCGACCTCGCGGAACTCCTCCTCGACCTGGGTGAGCAGCGCGACCGTCCGGCCCGAGACGCCCTCGCGGTAGAACAGCAGCGGCTCACCCCGGTCGATGGCGCCGAGGTTGGCCAGCGCGATCGGCGCGTGCGCGACGGCGCCGAAATCGGTGAGTCCTCTGTGGATGATGTTGGTGGCGATCTCCAGCCAGGGGAACCACTCCCGGATCATCGGCGCCCGCCGCTCGACCGCGGCGGGGTCGGCTCCGGAGATCAGGTTCCACCGCTTCATCCCGAGGACCTGCACCCCGTCGGTTCCCTCCGGGCGGGCCGCGAAGAGCGCGTCGGTCTCCACGACGTCCACCTCGGGCGACCCGGCACTTCGGAGTTGCGCGGCGAACTCGGCGCTGCCGCACAGCTTTCCCGAGAACAGCACGACGACGTGCTCCTCGTCGAGGTGCTCGGCCAGCGAGGCCGCGATCTCCGGGTAGGCGGTGGTGATCGCGGCGACCACCACGATCCGGCAGCGCCGGGCGAGCTCGGCGGGATCCGAGGTGACCTGCGCGACCGGGAACCGGCCGACCAGCTCGCCGGTGGACCGCAACTCGCCCGAGTCCCGGATTCCCGCCACTCGCTGCGGGTTCCGCGTGCACAACCGCACGCGATGCCCCTGCGAGGCCAGGTAGGCGGCGACGGCCAGCCCTTCGCCGCCCGCCCCGAGCACGCCGACCTCGTCCACCACCGCACTTCCTGTCCTGATCGAGTCCACGTCCCAGTTGTCGGGGGCACGGCACGAGCAGTTCCCGCCCGGCCTATGACCTGACCCACATCGCCTGGCTCGCCGCCAACCTCGGGGTCCAGGTGGACGAACTGGACGCCGACTCCACCAGGTCCCAGTTTTAGTCCGAACTCAGCCGACATTTCGGGCACGAAAGCGGCCTGATTAGGACTAAAACTGGGACCTGGTGAGGTGAACGCAGGGGTGGCGGTCCCAGGCGGGGCGACCACCACCCCTGCTCAGGGGTCGGTCAGGTGTACCAGGTGGGTTCGGGGATCTCGCCGAGGAGGGCGTAGCGTCCCACCTCCACCCGCTTGTAGGCCACCGGGTCGTGCAGGCTGTGGGTGCGCAGGTTCCGCCAGTAGATGTCCAGGCCCACCGAGTTGGATGACGCACGAGCACCGGTCAGCTCGAACACCCGGGTCGTGATCTCCAGGCCCACGTCGATGACCCGCTGCTTGGCGGCCGCGATGCGCACCGCCACATCACCGCGCTGCTGCTCGGTGAGCGCCTCCCGCTCCGCGTGCAGTACCGCCGTGGCCTCCTCGCCCGCCTTGTCCACCAGGGCTTCCGCCGCCCACAGCTTGGCCTGCAGGTCGCCGTAGCCGTCCAGCAGGTAGAACTCCTCGCCGGCGGAGTCCTTGTTGTCCCCTCCGTAGGGCCAGGCGCGGGTGTGGTCCGCCGTGTAGGACAGCCCCGCCTCCAGGGCGCCCTGGGCGATGCCGAGGTAGAAGTTGGTGAACACCAGCTGGATCGCAGGCACGTTGAGCGTGTTGTAGGTCAGCGGCTGGAACTCCTTGTCCACGAAGCCCGCCGCCGATTCCCACGGCACGCGCACGCCGTTGATCTCCACGCTGCCGGACTCGGTGAGCCGCTGGCCCAGGTTGTTCCAGTCGTCGCCGTACACGATGGCGTCCTGCTGCGAGGGCACGATCGCGAAGATGTGCGTGTCGGTGCCCTCCAGGATCCCTTCCAGCACGGTCAGGTCCGACACCTTGCTGCCGGTGGAGAACGACTTGCGGCCCCGGTACACGAGGGTGTCGCCCTCGTCGGTGATGACCAGGTCGTCGTCGCGCGGGTTGACCGCTCCGCCGAAGAAGAGATCGTTGCTGGTGTAGAGCCTTTCGACCTCGGTGATCTGCTCCGGGGTCGCCACCAGCCGCGCGGCCCAGGCCCACAGGTAGTGGTAGCCGAGCAGCTGGCCGATCGATCCGTCGCCCTTGGCGACCTCGCGGATCACCCGGTAGGCGGTCTGCCACGTCTCGCCCGCACCGCCGTGCTCACGGGGCCCGAGGAGTGTCACCAGCCCGGATTCCTTGAGCAGGCGCACTTCCTCGTGCGGAGTCTCGTTGGCGCGGTCACGAGCGACGGCGGTCTCGGCGAGGATTCCTGCGACCTCGCGGGCGCGGCGCAACCAGCCCTTGGTGGTGTTGGGCCGGTCGGTGAACCGGCGCTGTTCGGTTGTGGTCACGGTTGTCTCCCTCTGTCGGTGTTGCGCGAATCGACGGGTTTCAGCGGGCGTTTCCGACACCGATGGGGTCACCGGTGCGGTCGAGGTCGGCTTCGAGTTCGCGGACGATCGGCAAGATCTTCTTGCCGAAGTGCTCGACGTCTTCGAGGTAGTGCAGGAATCCGAGCATCAGCAGGTCGGCGCCGCGCTTCTTGTACTCGACGATCCGGTGCGCGATCTGCTCGGGCGTTCCGATCAGGCCGGTGCGGAAGCCGTCGTTGTACTGGACGAGGTCGGCGAACTCCGAGTCCGCCCACATGCCCTTGCCGTCGGAGGTGGCGTTCCCGGCCTGCTGCACGGACTTCCGGAATCCCTCGACCGCGCCGACGTCGGCCTTGTCTACGATCTCGCGCAGCACGTCGCGCGCCTCCGCCTCGGTGTCGCGTGAGATGACGAAGCCGTTGAGGCCGAAGCGCACGGCGTGGTCGTTCTCGGCGGCGAAGCCCCGGACGTCGGCGACCTGCTCGGAGAAGCCGTCGAAGTCCTTGCCGTTGCTGAAGTACCAGTCGGACACCCGCCCGGCGAGCTTGCGCGCGGCGGTGGAGTTCCCGCCCTGGAAGATCTCCGGGTGCGGACGGCCGGGCACGTCGAACGGCTGGGGCCGGAGGCTGAAGTCGTGGATCTGGTAGAAGTCGCCGGGGAATTCGAAGTTCGGCTCGGTCCACAGCCCGCGCAGCACGCGGATGAACTCCTCGGTCCGCCGGTAGCGCTCGTCGTGCTCCAGCCACGGCTCGCCGAGACCGGTGAACTCGTCCTTGAACCAGCCGCTGACGATGTTCACCGCGAACCGGCCGCTGGAGATGATGTCGGCGGTGATGCCGAACTTCGCGAGGATCGCCGGGTGCCACAGGCCCGGGTGGGCGGCGACGATGAGCTTCAGCCGTTCGGTGGCGGTGAGCAGGCCGAGGCTGAACGCCGCCGGGTCGTGCTGCTGCGCGGCACCGTAGGAGGAGGCGTAGCGCACTTGGCTCAAGGCGTACTCGAACCCGCTGTTCTCGGCGAGCACGGCGAGCTTCTTGTTGTAGTCGTAGGTGAACTCGGTGCGCTGTTCGATGCTGCTGGTGACGAGTCCCCCGCTGACGTTGGGGACCCAGTAGGCGAACTTCAGCGGTGCGTTGTCGGACATGCGAATTGCTCCAATGCGAGCGGAATCGGGCAGGCGGAATCGACGCACGTTGTTCACGTGCGCTGGGAGGGATGTCCCGCTACGAGCGGGCTCTTCGGGGGTCGGTCAGCTACACGGCAGGGCGCCGGCGAGCCCGTCGTGCGCTCCGCCGGTCGGCTCCGCGACCGCAGCGGCGGGGACGGCGGTGAGCCCGTGGTCGGCGGCGAAGGCGCGCAGCTCCTCGTCGGTGGCCATCCGGGTCTCGTCGACGGGGCTGACCAGCTGGGCGAACACCGCGGCGGGAGCGTGCCCGGACGCGATGACCAGGCGCAGCGCCGCCTGCGCGAGGCTGGGGGCCGGGTGCTGCAGGTCGACCGCCACGGGAACGAGGTGCCCGGGGCGGGTCAGGTCGGCGGCCACGGCGTCCCGATCGGCGAGCACGCGCGCGGCGCGGGCGCGGTCGGCGGCCGAGATGCCGGTGCTCACACCGACGCTCGCGTCGACCGTCACGCACACCGTCGCGCCGGTGTCGCGCTGCGCCCGGGGCGACATGGGCGGCAGTGCGAGAGCGTCGCAGCGCTCCTCCGGCAGAGCCACGCACAGGAATCCCGACGAGTGCCGAACGGCGAACGCCGTGCCGGTCACGTCCGCGCGATCCGCCGCGAACACGACTCCGCCTCCATCACCGGCGCCGTGCACGACGACGGTTTCTCCTGCGGTGACGGCCGACAGTGCGACGTCCTGTTCCGCGATCAGCATGGTGTTCCTCGTTTCCTCTGATCAGATCTGGCCGTGGCGCGGCGGCAAGGTGCCGTTGAGGGTGTAGCGGCCGACGTGGTGGACCTTCCAGCGGACCGGATCGTGCAGGGTGTGGGTCCGGGCGTTGCGCCAATGGCGGTGCAGGTTCGCCGAATCGAGGCTGGAACGCGCTCCGGAGACCTCGAACAGCGCGTTGGTCAGCTCGATTGCGGTGCCGTCGGCGAACGCCTTCGCGGCGGCAACGGCGATGGAGGCGGCTCCTGCGGATTCGTCGGTCAGGTCCGCGCGAGCCGCGTCGATCGCCGCCCCCGCTTCGTCCAGCAGGGCTTCGGCCGCGCGCAGCCGGATGCCCAGATCACCGAATCGCTGGATGGTCAGCGGATCTTCGGCCGCGGTGTCCACACCCGCCTCGCCCCACGGGCGGCTGCGGGTGCGCACGAAATCCGCGGCCTCGTCCAGCGCTCCCGCCGCGATGCCGACGTCGATGGCCGCGTGCAGGGCCTGGGCGAGCGCTCCGTGCAGCTGCGGTCGCTCGAAGGTCAAGTGGTGCGGGACGATCCGGTTCGCGGGCACCCGCACCCGGTCGAGCACGACGGTGCCGCTGGCGGTGGTGCGCTGGCCCATCCCCGCCCAGTCGTCGATCACCTCGACGCCTTCGGCGTCGCGCGGCACGTAGGCGACCTGCAGCCGGTCCTCGTCGTCCTTGGCCAGCACCGGGATCCAGTGCGCCAGAAGAGCTCCGGTGGAGTAGCCCTTCCTGCCGTTGAGCACGAAGTCACCTTGACCGCTTTCCTGCAGCCGGGTCTGGATGTCCTGCACCGTGCGGCTACCGGTTTCGGACTGGGCGTTGCCGAACCGCTTGCCCGCCAGCAGCTCCGCGAAGAAGAACTGCTTCTGCTCGGGCGTCGCGCTCTCGCGCAGCACGTTGACGTAGGCGAAGTGGCTCTGCGGGATCTGCGCGATGCTGGGATCGGCGCTCGCCAGGAGCCGGAACACTTCCAGCAGCGTGCGGGTCGTGACGTCGGCGCCGCCGTGCGCGGCGGGAACGGTGACCGCGAGCAGACCGCTGGCCGACAGCTCGTCGAGCTCGGCGCGCGGGATGACGCGGTCGCGGTCGCGGTCGGGGGCTCCCACCGCGAAGGAACCGGCCAACCGGCGGGCTTGCACGAGCGCCTCGGCGTCGTCGCGCAGCACTGCGGCCACCGAGGTGGACGCGGTTGAAGTCGTTGCCATCTGGTGCTCCTCGAACCTGGGCAGCGAAAAACGGCGCGCGGCAGCACGAGACGAGCGCGGCTACGCCGAATGAGATGAAGGGGAAGAACGCTGAAGTTCAGCGGACGCGACACGCCTGCGCGGCCACGCGAACGAGGTCGACGTGGCGGCGCTTGGTCAGCAGATCCGCGATGAGCACGAGCTCATGCCATCAGCGCCCGGCACGGGTGTCAACAGCTGGAGCAGGCATCCCATCCTGCGGACGGCCCCGCGAAGCCGAGAGCACCGTTCCAGCCCTGCGGAACTCCTCAGCTCAGCAGCGTCATCGTCGTGGTGGCCAGCGCGGTGACCAGGATCGTCGAGCAGGTGCCCAGCGCGAAGGCACGCGGACCGGTGCGCATCAGCGCGGCGACGCGCACCGTCGTGCCCAGCCCGAACAGCGCGGCGGTCAGCAGCAGCGTGGTGACCGGCTTGGCGACGTCGAGCACGAACTCGGGCAGCTGCCCGCTGCTGCTCAGGGCGACGGTCGCGAGGAATCCGACCACGAACAACGGCATGATGGGCGGGCGCTGCGCGCTGGAATCCCGCCTCCGGAGCAGGCTGACCGCGGTCACCAGCGGCGCCAGGAGCACGACGCGGCTGAGCTTGACCACCACCGCGATCGCCACCGCGGAAGCGCCCAGCGGAGACGCCGCGGCCACCACCTGGGCCACCTCGTGCACCCCGGCGCCCGCGATGCGGCCGGCGAGGTCGCCGCCCACACCGGTCTGGGAGAAGGTCACCGGCAGCGCGATCATCGCGATGGTCCCGAACACCGTCACCATCGCCACGCTGGTGGCCACATCCTCGTCCTCGCGGTCCACGACCCCCTCGACCGCGGCCACCGCGGACGCCCCGCAGATCGAGAACCCCGTCGCCACCAGCAACGACAAGCCCTTCGAGACCCCCAGGAGCCTGCCCAGCCACAGCGTTGCCGCGAAGGTCGCGGTCACCGTGATGAGCACCGCCAGCACCGTGCCCGCGCCCAGTCCGAGGATCTGGCCGATGCTCAGCTGCAACCCGAGCAGCACCACGCCCGCGCGAAGCGGCGTGCGCGCCACCCACGCGAGCCCCGGACGGACCCGGTCGGGCAGGCGCGGGAGGTTCCCGACCACGACGCCCAGCGCCACCGCGACGGTCAGCGCGCTCAGCGCCGGCACCTGCGACGACACCGCCATCGCCACCGCGACGGCCGTGGCGGCGAGTGCGAGTCCCGGGACGAGTCGAGCGTCGACGGCGGTCAGGATCCTCATGGCGATCAGACTCGCCGACCCGACCACCCCTCGGTAGCCGTCTCCCACGAGGGTCGTCATAGCCGAACGGAATGACCTGCGCCCAGCGGGCCCGCCCAGGACCTACGCTTCAGGCATGACCGCACCCGACTCCGAAGCACTCCGCCTGCTGGTGCTGGTGAGCGAGCTGGGCAGCATCGGCGCGGCGGCGTCCGAGCTGCACATCAGCCAGCCATCGGCGAGCAAGCGCCTCAACCGGCTCGAACGGCAGCTCGGACTGGAGCTGCTGGCGCGCACCCGGCAGGGCTGCGCGCCCACGCCCGCCGGGGAGATGGTGTGCGGCTGGGCGCGGGAAGTCCTCGCGCACGTGGACGGCCTGATGAACGGTGTGCGGGCGCTGCGTGCCCAGCAGGAGTCCAAGCTGCGGGTGTCGGCGAGCATGACCGTCGCCGAGTACCTGGTGCCGCGCTGGATCAGCATGCTGCGCCAAGCGCTGCCCGAGGTCCACCTGGAGCTCGACGTCACCAACTCCGCGGCGGTGGCCGACGCGGTCCGGCACGGGCACGCCGACCTCGGCTTCATCGAAACGCCCGACCCGCCCGAGGGCGTCTCCACTCGTTACGTCGCCCGCGACCGCATGGTCGTCATCGTCCCGCCCGGCCATCCCTGGTCGCGCCTGCGGCGACCGCTGACGCCCAGCGAACTGGCAGCCACGCCGGTGATCGTGCGCGAGCACGGCTCCGGCACGAGGGAAACGCTGCACCGAGCGCTGGCCGCGGTCGGTGCCACCGCCGTGGCACCGCTGCTGGAGCTGCGCTCCACGACGGCCGTGCGCAACGCGGTGGTCGCGGGCGCCGGCCCCGCGGTGCTCAGCACCCTGGCGGTGGCGACCGATCTCGCCGAGAACCGGCTGGTGGAGGTCCCGGTCGCGGAACTCGACCTGCGCCGCCCGCTGCACGCCGTGTGGCGCTCAGGCCTCCAGCTCACCGGGCCCGCGGCCGCGCTGCTGGCCACCGCCATGCGCGCTCCCGACTGACCAGCGCAACGCGCGCGTCGGCGCGGCGGCCTTGAGCAGCATCTCGTCGTACTCGGCCGCCGGATCGGAGTCCAGCACGATCGCCCCACCGGCGCCGACCTGCCACCGCCCGTCGACCAGGACCATGGTGCGGATGACGATGTTGAGATCGGCGGCGCCCGAACAGCCCAGGTATCCGATCGCACCGGAGTAGACGCCGCGCGCCCGGTCCTCGATGGAGGAGATGAGCTCCATGGTGCGCGGTTTGGGCGCCCCGGTCATCGATCCGCCGGGGAAGCAGGCCCGCACGCAGTCGATCACGTCGTGCTCGGGACGCAGCACGCCGCGGATCGTCGACACCAGCTGGTGCACCGTCTCGTAGGTCTCCACCGACATCAGCTCGGGCACGTGCATCGTGTCCACCGCGCACACCCTGCCGAGGTCGTTGCGCATCAGGTCGACGATCATCAGGTTCTCGGCGCGCGTCTTGGCGTCTGCGGCGAGCTCCCGGCGGATGCGGGCGTCTTCATCGAGGTCCTCGCCGCGCGGGGCCGTGCCCTTGATCGGCTTGGCCTCCACCGCCCGGTCCGGGGTGACCTTGAGGAACCGCTCCGGCGAGGAGCACGCCACCTCGACACCCCCGAGGCGCAGGAAAGCCGAGTAGGGCGCGGGGTTCCGGCGCCGCAAGCGGCGGTAGGTCCGCAGCGCGGGTTCGGTGACGGGCAGGTCCGCCGAGTTGGTCAGGCAGATCTCGTAGCTCTCGCCCGCCAGCAGATGTCGTTGGCAGGTCAGCACGTCGCGCTCGTACTCGGCGCGGTCGCGGGCCAACGCGGGCTCGACGCGGTCCTCCCCCGCCTCGCCCGGGTCGGCGAGCCGGGGCGCGCGGGACAGCCGCGCGGCGGTGTCGGCGAGCCAGTCGACCGCGGCCGAGCGGTCCTCCCCCTCGCTGAGGGCCACCAGGTACGTGCGCTGTTCCCGGTGGTCGACGGCGAGGAAGCGATCGGCGAAGATCCACGCCGCGTCCGGGCTCGGTGAGCGGTGCCGGTTCGGCGATCCGCAGTCGGCCTTGAGCTCGTAACCGAAGTAACCGACGTAGCCCCCGGTGAAGTCGAACGGCAGCGGGGGTGCCTCGACCTCCCGGCGCCGCAGTTCCCGCTGCAACCGGTCCAGCACCGGTTCATCACCGGAATCCACCCGGTAGACGAGGGTTTCGCTCAGCGGGCCCGAATCATCACCCAGGAACGAGAACCTCGACAGCCCGTCCTCGACCCTGGAGCTGTCGAGCCAGAACGCGTTGGCGGAATCCGAGAACAGCTGCGCGAAGGCTGATTCCGCATCGATCTCGGTGTCCCACTCCACCACGTTGGCCCGGAACCGGCGTTTCTCAGGCGTGGCCGACGACCGCGGTGGCCTCGGAACGGGTGGGCGCCCGGTAGTCAGGTCGCGGAAGTTCGCCAGCAGCCGCTCACCGTGCTCGGACTCGACGGACTCGGGGTGGAACTGCACTCCCCAGCGCGGCAACCGCTCGTGCCGCAACGCCATCACCACACCGTCCTCGGCCCGCGCCGTGACCAGCAGATCGTCGGGAACCGGCTCGGCGACGCACAACGAGTGGTAGCGCACGGCACCGAACTCCGCCGGGATCCCGGCGAACATCGCATCGCCGTCGTGGGTCACACGAGTCAGATGACCGTGCCGCGCGGCCGGCGCGCGCACGATGCGCCCGCCCTCGCTCACCGCGAGGCCCTGGTGCCCCAGGCACACGCCCAGCACCGGAACGGTGGCCGCGGCCAGGACGTCGGCGGAGATGCCGAAGTCCCGCGACCGCACCGGGCTGCCCGGACCCGGCGAGATGACGATGTTGTCGTAGTCGTCGAGGTCGACGGCCTCCGCCGTGTCGTTGGTGACCACGTGGGGCTCGCAGCCGTTGACCCGCGCGAGCAGGTGGAACAGGTTGTAGGTGTAGGAGTCGTGGTTGTCCACCAGCAGCGTGCGCACGACTCCCCTTCCGCTCGTGGGCTCCGGCGGTCAGTCGTCCTCGCCCTTGCCCTTGTTCCCGTTGTGGCCCTGGTCGGACCCCGGCCCCTTGTGCTTGCCCGGAGGGTGCTTGGGGCCGTCCTTCTGGGGTGGCGCCGCAGGCGGGGGCGGTGGAGGTGGCGTGCTCGTCGAGGAGTTCAGCACGGCGTCGGACTCGATCAGCGGCTGCCGCGCCCCGCGCAGTCCCAGCTGGTGCTGCTCGGTGATGCGAGTGCCGTCGGGCATGACGAGCTCGATGCCGACCCGGACGGCGTTGGGCGCGCCGACCACCGGCGGCTCCACGATGCGCACATCGGACACGCTCGACCAGAAGCCCTCGTACCCCTCGCGCCCCTGGGCCTGCATGCCCGCGCCCAGCCGCGCCCACGCGTTCGCGGGGTGCTCGGGCAGCAGCGCGTAGTAGTCGGAGACGACGCGTTCGAGCTCGGCGGGCGCGACCGCCGGTTCCGGTGCGGGCTCCTCCTGACCGAGGGAGGGCAGCAGGAACGCCAGAGCGACCAGCACCACAGCGGCTGCGCCCGCGCTCAGGTAGATCCACCGCCGCGAGCGGACGGGCTCCGGCTCGGGCACGGGACGTCCGTCGAGGCGCGTGCCCTCCCGCGCGGGAGTGGCCACCGCGGCGGCCGGAACGGTCGGTTGCGCGTGGTCCGGGACCGGGGCCGGCGGCAGCGGCGACGGAGCACCGGAGACGACGGCCTGCAACGCCTCGCTCGCCTGCGCGGGCGTGGGCCGCTGCGCGGGGTCGACGTGCAGCATCCTGGTCAGCACGGGCGCCAGCACGCCCGCCAGCTGCGGCGGCCGGAACGCCCCCGCAGCGACCTCGTGGAGCAGCGCGATCGAGTTCTCCGCGTCGTCACCGAAGGGAGGCGTGCCCTCCACGGCCGCGTAGAGCGTGGCCCCCAGCGAGTAGACGTCGGAGGCAGGAGTGGGCGCGCGTCCCCGAGCGACCTCGGGAGACAGGTAGGCGGGGGTCCCGGCGATGATGCCGGTCCGGGTCACGGCCACGTCGTCGGAGGCGTGCGAGATGCCGAAATCGGTGATCTTGGCGGTGCCGTCGTCGCCGATCAGGATGTTGCCCGGCTTCATGTCCCGGTGGGTGATCCCGGCGGTGTGCGCCGCGTCGAGCGCCGCGGCGGCCTGCGCGCCCATGCTCGCCACCGCGCCGGGCGTCATCCGGCCCTTCTCGGCCAGCACTTCCGCGAGGCTGCGGGACGGCAGGTACTCCATGATCAGCACCGGCGAACCGTCGTGCTCGATCACGTCGTGCACCGCGACCGCGTTCGGGTGGTGCAGGCGCGCGGCGATGCGGCCCTCGCGCATCGCCCGCTGCCGGGCCTCCTCGACGAGCGCCTGGTTCGTGCCATCGGCGGCGTTGAGCTGCTTGGCCGCGACGGGGCGTTGCAGCAGCTCGTCGGTGGCCAGCCACACCACGCCCATGCCGCCGCTGCCCAGCCGCCGCTCCAGCCGGTACCGGCCGCCCAGCAGCGCACCCACCTCTGTCACACGTAGCCCTTCCGCTCAGACAACCCGACCAGGCTAACCCGTCCGTGTGATCGCTGGTCGCACCCCGGCCAGCGACCTGGGAAAACATCGACCAGCGGAACATCGCGCTCCGGTCACCCCGGCGGCTCGCGCAGCAGGCCGTGCGGGGCGCGCACCGGCCGGTCATCATCCTTCGCGAGGACGAACCCTGAAAAGCGCTGGACGTGCGTGGCACTGTGGTCCGAGCGATCACTGGAGGAACGTGATGGAGTACCGGACTGTCGGGGCGACCGGAGTTCGCGTGTCGCCGATGTGCCTGGGCACGATGTCGTTCGGCGCGGAGGCCGATGAGCAGACCTCGGCGGAGATGTTCCAGCGAGCGCGCGAGCTCGGCCTGAACCTCTTCGACACCGCCGACGTCTACGCGGGCGGCCGGTCCGAGGAGATCCTCGGCAGGCTCATCGCCGACTGCCGCGACGAGGTGGTGCTCACCTCGAAGGCGTTCTTCCCCACCGGCGACGACGTCAACGCCCAGGGCGCGTCCCGCAGGCACCTGACGCGCGCCGTGGAGGCCAGCCTGCGACGTCTGGGCACCGAGTGGATCGACTTCTACTTCGTGCACTCCTTCGACGAGCTCACGCCGATCGAGGAGACCCTGCGCGTGCTCGACGACCTGCAGCGCCAGGGCAAGATCCGGTACCCCGCGGTGAGCAACTGGGCGGCCTGGCAGATCGCCAAGGCCCTGGGGATCTCGGCGAAGGACCGGCTGGCCCGCTTCGAGCTGATCCAGCCGATGTACAACCTCGTCCGACGCCAAGCCGAGGTCGAGATCCTGCCGATGGCCGAGTCGGAGAAGCTCGGCGTCATCACCTACAGCCCGCTCGGCGGCGGCCTGCTCACCGGCAAGTACGGCACGGGACGTCGCCCCGAGTCCGGGCGCCTCGTCGACAACGAGCGCTACGCCCAGCGCTACGGCCAGGAATCCGACTACGTCACCGCGGAGAAGTTCACCGAGTTCTCGCGGCAGCAGGGCGTCAAGCCCGCCACCCTCGCGGTCGCCTGGACGATGTCGGCACCCGGGGTCACCGCCCCCATCATCGGCGGCCGCGACCTCGACCAGCTCGCCGACTCCCTCGACGCGCTGGAGATCGACATGACCCCGGACCTGCGCGAGGAGATCTCCCAACTCTCCCCCACGCCACCACCCGCGACCGACCGCACCGAAACCCGAAAGACGTCCCTCCCCTGACACTCGCCCGGCGCAACGCCTCACACACGTTCAGTCACGCACTGTTGATGGGTGAACACGCAGCGATATCCTCACTGATCCGCACTCGTCAGCAGGAGAAACGATGACCGATCCTGAACTCGCTCCCGGCCGGGACCCGGAATACCCGGGCGAGAAGGCTCTCGGTGGAGATCGACTGGTTGGACGCATCGATGGGATTCGCGAAACCCGAGGCGCTCTGCAGCATCTCAAGTTCGACCGCTGACAACTCCGAATCTCACGCGCGAGAGATGCGGGTGGAGATCTCCGCTCGGTCCGGGGCGGGTCGATTCCGGGGACTTCGACGGGGGCGAGCCAGAGACAAGGCGCCGGGGGTTATCGTGCGTGGCGTCGTGGCGTTTTCGCTTCGCCGGCGGTCGGTGCTGACGCCGGGGTTCCGGTCCCCTCGGAGGGAATGGCCTTGAGCAGCAACGAGATCACGCGTTGGGCCGATCAGCCCAAACCTTCTTCCGCTGAAGAGTGGATCGCGCGATCGCGCGAAGTGGCCAAGGCGCTCGCCACCGATGCTGTGGACCGCGACCGGGCCGGAGCCGACCCGACGCGAGAGGTGCAGCTGCTCAAGGACTCCGGGCTCGTCACGCTGCTGGGTCCTGCCGAGCACGGTGGGGCGGAACAGCACTGGACCACCGCCTGCCGCGTGGTGCGCGAGGTGTCCGCCGGTGACGGGTCGATCGGGCAGCTGCTCGGGCACCACTACGTGTGGGCGTGGGCGATGCGGCTGGTGGGCACGCCCGAGCAGATCGCCGAGGTCGACGAGCTCTACACCACCGAGAACCACTTCTTCGGCGGGGTGGTCAACCCGCGCGACAACGACCTCATCGTCACCGACGAGGGCGAAACCCTGCTCTACAACGGGAAGAAGTTCTTCTCGACCGGCAGCAAGGTCTCCGACCTCCTGATCCTCGAAGGAACGCTGGAACCCGGCGGGCGCAGCGTGTTCTCGGTCGTTCCCACCCGGCAGAGCGGGATCACCTTCGGCGCGGACTGGAACAACCTGGGCCAGCGGCTCACCGCCTCCGGAAGCGTCGAGATCACCGACGTGCGCGTCCCGTGGTCCGCGGCGGCGGGATACGTCGACAAGCAGTTCCGCACTTCGTCTTTCAGCACCTTGCACGTGCCCGCGCTGCACCTGGTCTTCGCCAACCTCTACCTCGGCATCGCCCAAGCCGCCCTGCGCGCCGGTGCCGCCTACACGCGGGGGCACACCCGCGCGTGGCCCTACGGCGGCGAGGGCAAGAACTCGGGCACCGAGGAGTTCTACGTCGTGGAGGGCTACGGCGATCTGCAGTCCAAGCTGTGGGCGGCGGAAACGCTCACCGACGCCGCAGGCGCGAACCTGGCGCAGCTGCTGCACGCGGGCCGCGATGCCGTGACGCGCGAACAGCGGGGCCGCGCAGCGGTTCTCGTCTCGGCGGCCAAGCAGCGCGCGATCGACGTGGGACTGGAAGTCGCCACCAAGGTCTTCGAGCTCACCGGCGCCCGCGCCACGGCGAACTCAGTGGGCATGGACCTCTACTGGCGCAACCTGCGCACCCACAGCCTGCACGACCCGGTCGCCTACAAGCGCGTCGAGGTCGGCCGGTACACCCTGCTCGGCGACCTGCCGACCCCGTCGCCCTACTCCTGATCCTCCGGCGCCTCGCCGTCGGTCCACGTGCGCGGGGTGACGACGTGCAGCGCGTTGCGCGCGACCTCGAAGGACTCCGGCGTGCTCGCGACGACCTCGCCGTCGATGTTGATCGGCAGCACCTCGTCGGTGTCGATCCGCAGCGCGCGGGTCCTGAAGTGCTCGACCTGGTCGCTGGGCTGCCCGGTCTTGAGACCGCGCACGACGCCGGCGAGCTGGCCGATGTTGCCCTGCCGGATGACGGTGACGTCCAGCGCGTTGTCGTCGATGCCGGAGTCGCTGGCGGCCAGCTGGCCACCGCCGAAGTAGCGGCCGTTGGCGATCGAGACCTGCAGGAGCCGGTCGAACTCCCGGTCCTCGTGGTCTCCGTCGGGGAAGCTCAGCCTGGCGGCGAACGGGCGGTGCTTGAAGAACGCCTTCGCCGTGGCCACGGGATAGGCGAGCGGGCCGACGAAGCGCTTCAACCGCGGCGACATCGCCTGCGCGACCTCGGCGCCGATGCCGACGGAAGCGCGGTTGACGTAGTAGTTGTCACCGCACAGCCCCAGGTCGACGTCGACGATGTGGCTGTCGAGGATCGTCCGGCAGGCACCGTCGAGGTCGTCGGGGATGTGCATGGTGCGGGCGAAATCGTTCGCCGTGCCCAGCGGGAGCAGCGCGAGCGGGACGTCGCGGTGCGCGAGGCAGTCGACCACGGAGCTGACGCTGCCGTCCCCACCGCCCACGATGATCAGGTCGTGGCCGCTCCTGGCCGCCGATTCGACGGTTTCGACGAGCCGCGACGGGTCCTGCAGCGGGTAGGTGGCACCCAGGGGCACGCCGAGCTCGCGCAACCGGTCGAGGGCGTAGGCGTAGGCCTTGCCTCCGGTGCGCGAGTGCACGTTGACCACCAGGGCGGCTTTGGTGACAGGCCGCTCGATGCGAATGGTCCGCCTCCTGCGAAGTTCGGGGACACCGACGGCGTCCTTTCTACCTTCGCCAGGTCACGACCGGCACCCGTGGGGCGCCTTCACCGAGCGGCGTGACCGCCGCAGCACTGCGCCACGAGCAGGTGGCGGAGCGGAGGATCAGGACCGGGCGCCGACGTCGGCGGTGACGACGCCGGTCGAGACCAGTCGCCGCTTGGCGCGGCGGGTGCCCCACGGACCGTGCAGGGCGATCATGTCGGACGGAAGCGGACAGGTGCGCCCACCTTCGGCGATCCGGGTGAGTCCGGACTCCGGGCGGGGCTGGGCGTGCTTGGACACAGTTCTCACCAGCGAACAAGTAGGTAAAGAGCATTTTTTGGGCAGGAGAGCACGCGCTGCCTTCGGACCTAGTATGCGCCATCCGATGTCGATCTTCACGGTGGGGTCGCGGTCCAGCCGAAATCCAGCGAATTCCATTCGCTTTCCATTGTGGATCGTTTTGGGTTTCGCGCGAATTCATCGATTTTCGATTTGATTTCGCTGTTCACTGAAGTGATAGGAGCAATTACCTCGTGTGCGCACCCTCGACGGGTCGCGTTCATCCGGTCATGCCATCGTTGATCCCATGACCGCCGGGCAGCAGGCCGAGCCGATCGCACAGCAGTCCCCACCCGATCGCGGCGAGCGGTTCCACGCCGCGATGGAAGCCGTGACGCGAAGACTCCCCTTCGGGCTCTCCCGCCTCGTGGCGCCGAGCTTCCTCGGTTTCGCGCTGATCAACGGCTCGACGTTCGCCTTCGACCTGCTGCTGCTGACCGTGTTCCGCAGCGGGCTGCACTGGCCGGTCCCGGTCGCGTTCACCATCGCCTACCTGATCGCCTTCGCGCTGAGCTTCGTGCTCAACCGGGCGTTCAACTTCCGCTCGCACGCCCCGGTCGGCCCGCAGGCCGTGCTCTACGCCGTGGCGATCCTGGTGAACTACGTCGCCTTCGTCCTCGGACTCGGCAGCGGCCTGGCCGCGCTGGGCGTGCAGTACCACGTGTCGCGCATCGTGGCGGGCCTCTGCGAGGCCGTGTACATGTACAGCGCCATGCGCTGGGTCATCTTCCGGGACACCCGCGAGCGGTAACCAGCGCGACCGAGGACTAGGGTCGCGGCGTGTTCAGCAGGGTGCGCAGGACGGTCCAGCGGCTCAACGCGGCGGACCACGACTTCGTGCTGCGGTCGGCTTCGTGGCCGCGCAGCACGGCCGACCCCGCGCTGCGCGGGCTCACCCACCTCGCCGACCACAGCAAGCTGTGGCTGGGCGTGGCGGCGGTGCTGGCGACCAAGCGGGGCCGGTGGCGGCGCGCGGCGCTGCGCGGGGCCAGCGCCATCGCGTTCGCCAGCGCGGTGACCAACGGGATCGGCAAACCGCTGCTCCCCCGCCGTCGCCCGGCCGCCGACCTGCTGCCCGCCCGTCGCAGGCTCAGCACACCGCCGTCCTCCTCGTCGTTCCCGTCGGGCCACGCGGCCTCGGCCGCGGCGTTCACCACGGCGGTCTGGATGGAAGCTCCTGAACTGGGCGTGGCGCTGCTGCCGCTGGCCGGGGCGGTCGCCTACTCGCGGGTGCACACCGGGGTCCACTGGCCGACCGACGTGCTGTTCGGCGGGGCCATCGGCACCGCCGTCGCAGCGGCCACCAGCCGCTGGTGGCCGGTCCGGCCTGCCACGCCCAGCCTCGCCCGCACCAGCGAGCGCACGGTTGCGCTGGAAGGCGGCGACGGACTGGTCCTGCTGGTCAACCCGTCCTCCGGGGACCCGGCCCAGGACCCCTCCGACGAGCTCGTGGAGCTGCTGCCGGGCGCCGAGCTCGTGCACCCGGAGCCCGAGACCGACCTGAAGGAGCAGCTGCACGCGCACCTCGACACCTGCGGCAACGTGAAGGTCCTCGGCGTCGCGGGTGGCGACGGGAGCGTCGCGGCGGCAGCGGCCGTGGCCGTGGAGCGCGGTCTGCCGCTGCTGGTGGTGCCCAGCGGGACGCTGAACCACTTCGCGCGCGATCTCGGCGTTCCCAGCACCGAGGAGGCCGTGGAGGCGCTGCGCAACGGGTCGGCGGTGAACGTCGACCTGGGCACCGTCCACGTCGACGACCTCCCGCAGCAGTGGTTCGTCAACACCGCGAGCCTCGGCGGCTACCCGGACATGGTGCGGTTGCGGGAGAAGTGGACCCACCGGTGGGGCAAGTGGCCGGCTGGCGCGGCGGCGCTGGTGCGGGTGCTGGCCAGCGCGGAGCCGATCCCGGTGCGCATCAACGGGGTCGAGCGCGAGATCTGGCTGTTCTTCGCCGGTGGCAACGGTTATCAGCCCAAGGGTCTGGCGCCGACCTGGCGGCCGCGGCTGGACACCGGCGTGCTCGACATCCGCTACATCCGGGCGGACCTGCCGTTCTCCCGGACCAGGTTCGTCGCCGGAGCGCTGACCGGGGCCCTGTTCCACAACCGCGCCTACGTCCAGGAGGAGCGCGACCGGGTTCGCGTCGAGGTGCTCGGCGCGCCGGTGGCGCTGGCCAGGGACGGCGAAGTCTCACTCAAGGGAAAAGTTTTCGACTTCGCCGCGCGCGACGGCGCGCTGCACGTCTACCGGCCGGAGACGTGAGAAGCCCCGGGGCGCCGCGTCCCGCGTTCGGCGCCCCGGGGCTTCGCCGGAACTTCGCTCAGGCGCCGATCGTGGCGGTGTCGATGACGAAGCGGTAGCGCACATCGCTTCCGGTGACCCGCTCGTAGGCGGCGTTGACCTGGTCGGCCGAGATGGTCTCGATCTCCGCGCCGATGCCGTGCTCGGCGCAGAAGTCCAGCATCTCCTGGGTTTCGGCGATGCCGCCGATCATCGAACCGGCCAGCGACTTGTTGCCCGCGATCAGCGAGAAGGCGCTGTAGGACAGCGGAGTCCCCGGAGCGCCCACGTTGACCATGGCGCCGCCGACGCTCAGCAGGCCCAGGTAGGAGTCGACTGGAAGTTCGGCCGACACCGTGTTGAGGATCAGGTCGAACCGACCGGCCAGGGTCTCGAAGGTCGACTCGTCGCTGGTCGCGTAGTAGTCCTTCGCTCCCAGCCGGAGACCGTCCTCCTGCTTCTTCAGGCTCTGGCTGAGCACCGTCACCTCGGCGCCCATCGCGGCGGCCAGCTTCACGGCCATGTGGCCGAGACCGCCGAGCCCGACGACGGCGACCTTCTTGCCGGGGCCCGCGCCCCACTGGCGCAGCGGGGAGTAGGTCGTGATCCCGGCGCACAGCAGCGGGGCCGCGACGTCGAGGCCGATGCCTTCCGGGATGCCGCAGACGAACGAGTCCTTGACCACGACCTGCCGGCTGTAGCCGCCGTAGGTGTTCTCGCCGTCGAACCCGACGCCGTTGTAGGTCTGGACGTTGCCCTTCACGCAGAACTGCTCGGTTCCGGCCTGGCAGTGCTCGCACTCACCGCAGGAGTCGACCATGCAGCCGACGCCGACGCGGTCGCCCACCTCGTAGCGGGTGACCTCCGAGCCGACGGCGGCGACCGTGCCCGCGATCTCGTGGCCCGGGACCATCGGGAAGATCGCGGTGCCCCAGTCCTCGCGGGCCTGGTGGATGTCGCTGTGGCAGATGCCGGCGTAGGCGATGTCGATCAGCACGTCGTCCGGCCGCAGGTCACGTCGCGTGATCGTCGTCTGCTCCAGGGGTGCCCCCGGGGTCGGAACGGCGATAGCGTTCGTGATCGTGCTCATGAACCCTCCATGGAACAGCTTGTGCACGAGCTCTCGATGTAAGAGCCTTCTTACATTAAGACGCGAGAGGGCTCTTGCCTATTCCGATCGAGAGATGTGATCCCGCGCATGACCGGCAAGTACCACCACGGCGACCTCCGCGCCGAGCTCGTGCGCATCTCCCTGGAGCTGATCGCGGAGCGCGGCGTCGACGGCTTCTCCGTCGCCGAGGTCGCCCGTCGCGCCAAGGTCAGCCCCGGCGCCCCCTACCGGCACTTCCCCGACCGCGAGAGCCTGCTCGCGGCCGTGGCGACCGAGGTCGCGCACCAGCTGGCCGACGAGGTCGAGCGCGCCGCGGGCGAGCAGTCCGACCCCGCCGAGGGGCTCGCCGCGGCCGCCGGGACCTACACCGGCTTCCTCATCCGGCAGCGGGTCGGCATGGACCTGATCAACGCCGAGGTGCTGCAGGGCGAGCGCTACGCCGAGCTGCACGACCAGACGCGGCGGCTCACCGACCAGTTCCTGCTGCGCACCATGGCGGTCGCGGAACCGGGCGATGCCCTGGAGCTGATGGAGCAGCTGTTCACCCAGGCGCACGGTTACGGCGCGTTCTGGCTCAACGGGGTCTTCACCAAGCACGGTTACGACCCGCCGCTGGTCGTCCGCAAGTCGTCCCGGGCTGCCCGAGCGGCCGTCGAGGGCTACCGCACCACGCCCTGATCCGCTCCCCCGCGGATCTCCGCTGATCCAGGGGACACCGCCTGACCTGCGGCGTTGCGCATTGACTGAGCTGACAGTCAGATGTTGCGATTTGCGCAATCCGTGGGTACGGTCTGCGTCGTGTCAGACGACGAGTTGGTCGAGCGGGTCCGGTCGGCCGTGCACCGGTTCCCGGAGAGCCAGAGGGCCTTCGCCGATCGCATCGGCTTGGAGTCCACCAAGCTGTCCAAGGCCCTCAACGGAACCCGCCGGTTCACGCCCGAGGAGCTGACCCGGATCGCCGACGCCGGCGGCGTCACCGTGAACTGGCTGATCAACGGCGCCGACGACCTCGAAACCGTCGCCAGCGCCCCGCAGCGCAGCGCCGCTCGCGGCCCGGAGCGCTCCGACCGCTACCACCAGATCCTCGACGCCGCCTGGCACATGATCGCCGAGCGCGGCTACCACTCGGTCCGCGTAGCCGATGTCGCCCAGGCCTGCGGCACCTCGGCCGCCACGATCCACTACCACTTCCCCGGCCGCGACGACCTGCTCACCGAAGCGCTGCGGCACTCGGTCAAGCAGGCCTTCGACCGGCAGGTCGCCGAACTGCACGTCGTCGACGACGCCCACGAGCGCCTGCTGCGCCTGGTCGAGCTGCAACTGCCCTCCCCCGGCCCGCTCCGGCTGGAGTGGTCGATCTGGTTGCAGGTCTGGAACGAGAGCGCGCTGAACCCGGAACTGCGCGTGCTGCACAGCGATTCCTACTCGCGCTGGCACGACACGATCGCGCGCACCATCCGGCAGGGCCAGCAGCAAGGCGTCTTCGCCGACGCCGATGCCGACGAGCTGACGATGCACCTCACCGCGCTCATCGACGGCCTCGGCATCCAGGTCATCACCGAACGTCCCGGCCGCTCCGTGGAGCTGATGCGCCGGGTTCTGCACGACTTCGTGGAACGGGAAATCGTCCGCACCGAAAGGACTCGGAGGGAAACGACATGAACGAAGAGGTCATCATCACCGCGGCGCTCACCGGCGCCGGTGACACGACCGGCAAGAGCCCGCACGTGCCGGTCAGCCCGGAGCAGATCGCGCAGTCGGCCGTGGAAGCGGCGAACGCCGGTGCGGCCGTGGTCCACGTGCACGTGCGCGACGTCGAGACCGGTCAGGGCACGCGCGACGTGTCGGTCTACCGCGAGACGGTGCGGCGGATCCGCGAGTCCGGTGTGGACGTGGTGCTGAACCTGACCGCGGGCATGGGCGGTGACCTGTTCATCGACCAGGACGACCCGCTCAAGCCGGTCGACGGAACGGATCTGGTCAACGGCCTGGAGCGGCTTCCGCACGTCGAGGAGCTGCTGCCGGACATCTGCACGCTGGACTGCGGTTCGCTGAACTTCGGCGACGGCAGCCAGCTCTACATCTCCACGCCGGACATGCTGCGTGCGGGCGCCAAGCGCATCCAGGAGCTGGGCGTGAAGCCGGAGCTGGAGATCTTCGACACCGGTCAGCTGTGGTTCGCCACCAAGATGATCGAAGAGGGCCTCATCGATTCGCCGCCGCTCTTCCAGCTGTGCATGGGGATTCCCTACGGCGCACCGGTCGACCCGGGCGTCCTGCAGTCGATGGTGAACATGCTGCCCGCCGACGCGAACTGGGCGAGCTTCGCCATCGGCCGCAACCAGCTCCCGTGGGTCGCGCAGTCCGCGCTGCTGGGCGGTCAGGTCCGCGTCGGCCTGGAGGACAACCTCTACCTCAGCCGCGGCCTGAAGGCGACCAACGCGCAGCTCGTGGAGCGCGCGGTGACGATCATCGAGGGCATGGGCGCCAAGATCGCGACGCCGGACCAGGCCCGCGCCAAGCTCGGCCTCAAGCCCCGCTCCTGACTTCGCGAAGGGAATCCACTGTGGACAACAACAGCGCATCGCAGGTCCGGCGGGTCGCCTGCATCGGTGCCGGCGTGATCGGCGGCGGCTGGGCCGCGCACTTCCTCGCCCGCGGATACCAGGTCACCGCGTGGGATCCGGCCCCTGACGCGGCCGAGAAGCTCCAGCGGCTGGTCGACGCCGCGTGGCCGGCGCTGACCGAGCTCGGCCTCGCCGACGGCGCCTCCCGCGACAACCTCACCGTCGCAAGCACTCTCGAAGAGGCGGTCGCCGAAGCCGAGTTCGTGCAGGAGAGCGCGCCGGAAGACCTCGAGCTCAAGCAGGACCTGCTGGCCAAGATCGACGCGGCCACGCCCGCGGGAGTGGTGATCTCCTCGTCGACCTCCGGTTACCCGATGACCGACATGCAGACCCGGTGCGCCAACCCGGGCCGCCTGGTGGTCGGGCACCCGTTCAACCCGCCCTACCTGATCCCGCTGGTGGAGGTCGTCGGCGGCGAGTCCTCCGAGCAGTGGGCGGTGGACTTCGCCGCGGAGTTCTTCGAGGTCGCGGGCAAGCGCGTGATCAAGATGGACCGCGAGGTGCCCGGGTTCATCGCCAACCGGCTGCAGGAGGCCATCTGGCGAGAAGCCCTGCACATGGTCGACAACGGCGAGGCGACCGTGGAGCAGATCGACGTCTCCATCACCGACGGCCCCGGACTGCGCTGGCCGCTGCTCGGACCGTGCCTGACCTTCCACCTCGCGGGAGGCGAGGGCGGGATGGCGCACATGCTCGACCACTTCGGACCGTCGCTGAAGTCGCCGTGGACGCGGCTGGAAGCACCGGAGCTCACCCCGGAGCTGCGCGACCGCATGGTCGAGGGGTGCGAGGAGGCCGCCGACGGCCGCAGCATCCCGGAGCTGGTCGCCGACCGGGACAAGGCCGTCATCGCGGTGATGCGCGCGGTCGGCGAGGTCCGGGAGGCGCGATGACCATGCGGCAGCAGGTCCTCCCGGAGTGGGTCGACTACAACGGCCACCTCAGCGAGGGCTACTACGTGCTGGTGTTCGGCTTCGCGACCGACGCCCTGATGGACCAGGTCGGCATGGACTCCGACTACCTGAAGCGGACCGGCTGTTCGCTCTACACGGTCGAAGCCCACGTCAGGTACCTGCGCGAGGTGCCGCCGGACTCGGAGCTGCTCATCACCACCAGGGTCGTCGAGGTGGGGGCCAAGAAGCTGCGCCTGTGCCACGAGATGGTGGTGGACGACGTCCTGCGGGCCACGACGGAACTCGTCGCCCTGCACGTGGATTCCGAGCAGGGCCGCGCCACCCCGTTCCCGGAGGACATCGCGGCGACGCTGTCCGATCGCGTCGAACCGGCCCCGGAGTACGCGGGCCGCGTCTGAACAGCGAGCGCGCGAAGGGCGGGGGCTCCGGCTGGAGCTCCCGCCCTTCGCGTCAGCTGCGGACCGGTTCCGGGTCCAGCGCGCGGATCTCGCGGACGCTGTCGGCGAGCGTGCGGTCGCCGAGCGAGGTCAGCACGGCGCGCTCGGCTTCAGCGGTGAGGTTGGCGAAGAACTCGCCGGTGCGGGCCGCGACCATGCACAGGTGCTCGCCGTCGGGCGAGCGCGCCCACAGCGGCTTGTCGCCGACGGCGCAGCGGTAGATCTCGGCGAGGGTGATCTCCTCGGCGGGCCTGCCCAGCCTGGCGCCGCCCCCGCGCCCCTTCGTGCAGATCACGAGCCCTTCGGCGTGCAGCGGGACGAGCAGCTTGCGCACGAGGCTCGGATTGGTGCTCAGCTCCTCCGCGAACTGGGTGGAGCTGCGCACCTCGGCCCCTTCCTCCGCCGCGATCGCCAGCCGCATCATCACCTGAAGCGCACGGCAGAACCGGATGTCCAGCACGTCTTCCACCCCCGTCCACAGGTCGGAACGCAGTCTAGCAACGCCACCATAATAGCGACTGTCACAGTTGCAGTTTCCTGAATCGAATATGTACCTTTGTCATGCACACTTCGAGTCCGGGCCTTTCAGACCGGGCACCACCGACAGGAGAGCATCGCTGTGAGCAGTCGCGCTTCGCAGGCACTGGCCCGCCCGTTCACCCTCGGCTCCGCCGAGCTGCCCAACCGCATCGTGATGGCACCGATGACCCGGCAGTTCTCCCCAGGAGGCATCCCCGGATCCGACGTGGCGGACTACTACGCGCGCCGGGCGGCCGCGGGCACCGGGCTGATCATCACCGAGGGCACCTACGTCGACCACGCCTCGGCCGGCTTCAGCGCCGACATCCCCCGCTTCCACGGCGAGGAGCAGCTGGCCGGCTGGTCGCGCGTGGTCGAGGCCGTGCACGCCGAAGGCGGCAAGATCATGCCGCAGCTGTGGCACGTGGGCATCCAGCGCCCGGCCGGCGCGGGCCCGTTCCCGGAGGCGCCGGTGGTCGGCCCGTCCGGAATCGGCATCAACGGCGAGCCGGGCACGGGTTCCCCGCTGACGCTCTCCGACATCGACGACCTGATCAACGCCTTCGCCGAGGCCGCGTGGGCCGCCGAGCGCATCGGCTTCGACGGCGTCGAGCTGCACGGCGCGCACGGCTACCTGATCGACCAGTTCCTGTGGGAGCGCACCAACAAGCGCACCGACGGCTTCGGCGGGGATGCCGTCGAGCGCACCCGGTTCGCCGTCGACATCGTCAAGGCGATCCGCGAGCGCGTGGCCCCCGACTTCCCGGTCGTGCTGCGCTTCTCGCAGTGGAAGGCCGACAACTACGGCGCCAAGCTCGCCGAGACGCCCGATGAGCTCTCCGCGATCCTCGCGCCGCTGGCCGACGCCGGTGTCGACGCGTTCCACGCGTCCGGCCGCCGCTACTGGGAACCGGAGTTCCCGGAGTCGGGATCGGAACTCAACGTCGCGGGCTGGGCGAAGAAGGTCACCGGCAAGCCCGTCATCACCGTGGGTTCGGTCGGCCTGGACGCGATCTTCGAACCCGGATCGCTCTCGGGTGCGGGTGCCGGCGTGCAGAGCATCGAGCGCCTCCTAGAGCGCTTCGAGCGCGACGAGTTCGACCTGGTCGCGATCGGCCGCGCGCTGCTGGCCGACCCGCAGTGGGGGTCGAAGGTGCTGGAAGACCGCCAGCACGAGCTGATCCCGTACACCAAGGACTCCGTGGCGAACCTGCACTGATCTCCCCCGCGGACAGGAGCAGGTCGGCTTCTCGGGGGTGTCGACCTGCTCCGCTGCGGCGGATCCCCACCGCCGACCGCCCGTCGCGGTACGGTCGCGGCATGGGCGAGCACGCGCACATCCTGACCCGGCGCGACGACGCGACCGTCACGATCACGATGAACCGGCCGCGCAGCCGCAACTCCCTGTCCCACGACCACCTCGCCGAACTGCTGGCGGCCTTCCGCGAAGCGGGCGAGTCCGACGCCACCGGAATCGTGCTCGCCGGCGCCGGCCCGGTGTTCTCCGCAGGCCACGACTTCGGCGACGTCGCCGCGCGCGACCTCACCGGCGTCCGCGAGCTGCTCCGGCTGTGCACCGAGCTGATGAACGCGATCCAGTCCGTCCCGCAGGTCGTGCTGGCCCGGGTGCACGGCCTGGCCACGGCGGCCGGGTGCCAGCTGGTCGGTGCCTGCGACCTGGCCGTCGCCGCCGAGTCCGCCGGGTTCGCGCTGCCCGGCGGCAAGGGCGGCTGGTTCTGCCACACACCGGCGGTGCCGGTGGCTCGCTCCATCGGCCGCAAGCGCCTGATGGAGATGGCGCTCACCGGCGACGTCGTCGGCGCGGCCACAGCACTGGACTGGGGCCTGGTCAACCGGGTCGCCGAGGACGACGCCCTGGACGAGACCGTCGCCGACCTCCTCGCCCGCGCCACCCGGGGCAGTCGTTCCAGCAAGGCCCTCGGCAAGCAGACCCTCTACTCCCAGCTCGACCGCCCGGAGCAGGACGCCTACGCCATCGCCCTGGAGGTCATGGCCGCCGCGTCCCAGCTCCCAGCCGCCCGCGAGGGCATGGGGGCCTTCCTCGAGAGGCGCCAACCCGACTGGCCGGGTTAGGCCGGCATCAGGTGTGCGGAAGCACAGCTGGAGCCGGATACGGCCGGGCGACGACGAAGGTGGTGATCGCGAGCACGGCCAGCCAGGTCGGCGCACCGCCGCGTGGGGACGCGTCGGACCGGGTCGCGACGGGAATGCTCACACCGACCGGGGGATGACGCTGTCGAGGAACTCACGCACGTGCCCAAGCCAGGTCGCCCGGTCGGGCTCGTTGAGGATGTGCGCGGCGCCGGGCAGTTCGACGAGCTTGGAGCCCGAGATCCCGGCGGCCAGACGCCGTTGACTGTCAGGAAGGACCAGCCGGTCGCCAGTCGCCGCGAATACCAAGGTGGGGACGTTCACTCGGGCGAGGTCCTCGCGGACGTCCACGTGGGAGCACAGGTCGAAGTGGTCCGGGGTGCCCGGGGGCATGGTGGCGAGGGTCCGGGTCACTGCGGCTTCCAGGTCGGCGGCGGAGATCTCGCTCAGCTGAGCATCCGTCATGCAGGACAGGACCGCCAACCGCGCCGCTGCGGACCACTCGTCCACCCTCGTCAGGTGCTTGATGAGCTGGGCGGCCAACGCGAGAACGGGGTCGGCGACCGGGAACCCGACCGTGAGCACGAGTGCAGTGACCCGCTCGGGGTGCCGGGTCGCGGCCCGCACGGCCAGTGTGGTGCCCAGCGACTCGCCGAGAACGGCGAAGGTCTCGTGACCGGCCTCGACTGCGGCGGCGACGAGCTGGTCGACGAGCTCATCGAGCTGCAGCCGCGCGGTGGCCACGGGCGTACCCCCGGCTCCCGGGTAGTGCGGGCCGACCAGCGTGTGGTCGACGGCGAGGGCGCCGAGCACAAGGCCGAAATTGCTCTCGATCCCACCGCCCGCGCCGTGGGCCAGCAGCAGCGCGGGACCGCTGCCCCGCAGGAGGACGTCGAGGTCGCACGGGGGGATCGTCTTCTCAGTGATCATGCCGATGACGCTAAAGTCTGACATCGGTGTCGGAGTCAAGCCGTTGCGGTGGGAAGTGGGCCACATGCGCATGAAGGAGATGGTCAGGCGCACCGAGGTGCACGAACGGCTGCTGCGCTACTACGAGCAACGAGGGCTGCTCACGCCGGAGCGCCTGCCGAGCGGTTACCGGGTTTACCGCGAGGAAGACGTGGAGACGGTCCGCCGCATCCGCTGCCTGCTCGCCGCGGGCCTGTCCACCACCATGATCGCTCAGGTCCTGCCCTGCATCCGAGACGACGACGGCCGGCTCACGCCCACCTGCCCGACCCTGGTCTCCCAATTGCACGAGGAACGGCAACGCATCACCCGAGAAATCGAAGCATTGCGGACCTCACGCCAGATGCTCGACACCGTGCTCGGCGTGACACCCACGCGGAGGCACGCCAGCAGCGCATGACGGGCCCCGGCAAGAGAACGTCGTGGTGCGTCCAGACGAACTCGGGTCCAATCGTGGCCGGCTCGCTTGTGGCCGGTGGCGTCGTCTATCCGAGGTCGCGTAGGGGTTCCGGCAATCACGGCCGAGGATGTGCAGGTCGCCAACCACGCCTGGCAGTGTCTTGGACAGCGGGCCTGGTGAAGCACCGACCACGAAGTCCGGTGGCTCTGGCGCCGTTGCTACCGGCACCCCAGGAGCGCCGACGGACGGCAGCAAGCAGCCGCAACGCTTCAGGGCCATCCTCATTCCCGTGCGATGTGCCGGTTGAGGAACCAACGGCACGACGAGGATCGCCACTCCATAAGGCTCAAACCCGCGCTCAGAAGCGAACCCCCTGTCCGTGTGGACGATCAGCTGGAGCCCCGAGCAGTCTGCTGGGGCGTGCACACGAGTTCAGGCATCCGTGCAGTCGACTTCGGACAGTGGCCGGAGCGGGGCCGAGTGTTGCCAAGGCGCTGCGATTTCGAGCTGCCTGGCCAGGCGCAGGAGCAGCGCCTCGCTCTGCAGCGGGCCGACGAACTGCACTCCCAGCGGCAGTCCCGCTTCGGTGCTGTGCAGCGGCAGACTGATCGCCGGACGCCCGGTGATGTTGGCCAGCTGCGTGTAGGGCACCCACGCCAGGTTCTTCTCGACGATCTGGTCCACCAGGCCGAGCAGCCGCAGGACGCGCGTCGTCCTGGTGCGGACCAGCAGCTTGGACATCGTCTGCAGCGCGGCCGGGGTGTCCAGCGATCCGACCTCGATCGGCGGCTCGCCCAGGGACGGCGTCATCAGCAGGTCGTAGCGGGAGTGGAAACCGGCGAGTGCGCCGATGTGCTCGCGTCGCCGTTCCTGCGCCTGCGACAGCTCGGTGGCACCGGCCAGCTCGCCCAGCGCGGCCATCATCAGCGTGTCCGGCTCGAAACCATCATCGCCGCAGCCGGTTTCGCGCTTGATGCGCGCGATCTCCACCGCCTGGTGGACGAACCAGATCAGCAGGAAGTCCTTGCCGAGCCGGAGGTCGTCGTGCGGCGGTTCGACCTCCTCGACCTCGTGACCGAGCTCGGTGAGCAGCTCCGCGGACCGTTCCACCGCCCGCACCGCCTCCGGGTGCGGCTTCTCGCGCAGCGCGCAGCGCGTGGTGTAGCCGATGCGCAGCGGGCCTGGAGCCTCGTCGAGCTGATCGGCCAGCGGCCGATCGGGCAGCGCCGCGGCGAACGGACTCATCGGCTCGGATCCCACCAGGAGGTCGAGCATCGCCGCGGAATCGCGCACGGTGCGGGACAGGACGCCGTTGGTGGCCAGACCGTTGAGCGGCTCGCTCTCCACCGGTCCGGCGGGCACCAGACCGCGACCGGCCTTGAGCCCGACCAGGCCGGTGCAGGCGGCGGGGATGCGGATGGAACCACCGCCGTCGCTGGCCGCGGCGACCGGCACGATCCCGGCCGCGACCGCCGCAGCGGATCCACCGGAAGAACCGCCCGGTGTGCGCTGCGGATCCCACGGGTTGCGGGCGGGGCCGAACAGGGCCGGTTCGGTGATGCCCTTGGAACCGAACTCCGGCGTGTTGGTCTTGCCGAACACGACGAGCCCGGCGTCCAGCCAGCGCTGCACGACGGTGTCGGTGACCGACGCCGTGCGATCGGCGAACGCGCGGCAGCCGTCGGAGCTCGGGGTTCCGGCCAGGTTCTGGTGCAGATCCTTGAGCAGGAACGGGACTCCCGCGAAGGGGCCCGAGAGCTCCCCGGACGCGCGCTGGTCGGCGTGCTCGTCGAGCCGGGCGACGATGGCGTTGATGACCGGGTTGACCGCATCGGCCCTGCTGCGCGCGGTGTCCAGCAGTTCTCGCGCGCTCGCCTGGCCCGACGCGACCAGCTCGGCCAGCCCGAGGCCGTCGTGCCGCAGGTACTCCTCGACGTCCACCGCTGCCCTCTTCCCCATCACCGGCCGCGCTCGTCGCGACGACGCGTGCTGCCTCGAACGATCGCGCCCAGCATCGCCGCTCGCGCGCGAGAGATCAACTACCGCCGGGGGGCGATCAGGTCCGGGCCTGCTGCCCTGCGGCCTCCACCGCGACCTCGACCCGGGAACGCACCCCGAGCTTGGCCAGCACGTGCGAGACGTGCACCTCGATGGTGCGCCGGGAGGCGAACAGCTCGGCCGCGATCTCCGGGTTCGACATGCCGTCGCCGACCAGCAGGGCGACCTGCCGCTCGGTCCTGGTCAGCGCCTGCCATCCCGTCGTGGCGCGGGGGCGCTTCGCGCGCGGCGACCGGATGCCGTGCGGGCTCATCCTGGCGGCGGACCGCTCCAGGTCCCAATGCGCCCCGAGACCGACGTAGACCTCCACGGCCTGCGCGTAGGCCTTGCGCGCCGCGGGTTTGTCGCCGTTCTCGGCGAGGACCACCGCCAGGTCCTCCACGGCGCGGGCGAGCTTGGGCGGCTGGGTGGTCTTGTCGTAGTGCTCGATGGCGGCGCGCAGCGTGATCGGGTCGCGTTCGAGCAGGCCCCGGCAGTGCTGGGCGGCGGCGAGGATGTTGGGCGCGGCACCGACCGTCGCACCGCTCACGCACCTGTTGGTGGCGCGGGTGGCGATCTCCTCGTTGCCGATGTCCCGGGCGAGCCGGACCAGCACGGGCAGCCACACGTAGCTGCTGCCGAACCGCTCGCTGGTGTCCATCACATCGGTGAGCATGGCCACCGCGCGCTGCGGCCGGCCTTCGATCTCGGCACCCAGCACCGAGGCCACCATCAGGAAACCGGAGTTCTCCTGGGAATCCGGCGCCGGCTCCCCCGCCACCGCCAGCAGCTGCTCGAAAGCCGCGCGGTTGCCACGGTGCCCGGCGAGCATCGCCGAGATCCCGTGCAGCCAGCGGAGTTGGTGCGAGGTCATCTCGCCGGTGAGCTCGCCCGCGGCCTGCAGCTCGGCGGCGGCGTCGTCCCAGCGACCGACGGTGAAGTAGTGGTTGGCCGCCGACAGCCGCACCACCGCGAGCCGGGACGGGGTGGCGCTGCGCTCGGCGATCGCCAGCATCTCGTGCAGCGCGCTGCCCGCTTCCTCGGCGTGCCCGAGGGCGAACAGCAGCATCATCCGGTTGCTGAGCACCTGCAGCCGCAGGTCCGCGTGCTCCAGGTCGTCACCGAGGGCGGACGCCGCCTGCTGGTAGCAGACCAGCGCCTCGGCGAGGTCGCTGTTGCGTGCCCGGGCGGTGCCCCTGACGTGCAGCGCGAGTCCCAGCGCGTAGTCGTCCTCGGACGCGTGCGCCTCGGCCATCGCGCGGTCCACGGTGGCCTCGGCTTCGGCGGAGGCTCCTCGCATGAGGTGCGCCTGCGCGAGCTTGGCCCGCATCCTGGCCAGCCAGCGGCGGTCGAAACCGGCTGCGGCCTCGGCCTTCTCGATGACCGCCGCGGCTTCGTCGGCCATCCGCCGCGCCGCCAGCGACCACACCAGGTACCAGGTGAGCTCTGCGGCGCAGGCCGGGTCGGCGACCTCGTCGAGAGCGCACTTGCTGAGGTCGTGGGCCTGCTCGGAGTGCTCCAGCTGAACGAGTGCGAGCGCGCGGGCGACGAGCAGGACCTCGCGGTGCTCGTCCTTGACGGGCAGCGGCACGAGGGCCGCGCCGAGGAGTTCCGCCGCGCAGGCCGGCACCCGGTGGGCCAGCTCCCGCCCGTGGCGCACCAGCCAGTCCAGCCCCCACTCGTCGAGTTCGGCGTCACCGGTGGAGATCGACGACAGCAGCTGCTCGCCGACCCGCTCGACGGACGCGCCGGATTCGCGCAGGACCTGGGCCGCCTGGCCGTGCAGGGCCAGGCGCAGCGCGGTCGGGGTCGTCTCGTAGAGGGACTGGCGCACGAGCTCGTGCCGGAAGCTCAGCTGCAGCCCCGATTCGACCAGCACCCCGGTGCTCAGCACGTCTTCGACGTGACCGACGAGATCCGACACCGGGCGTTCGGAGACCGTGGACAGCTCGGTCATGGAGAAGTCGGGGCCGAGCATCGCGGCCATCCGCAGCAGGCCGATCGTCTGGCCGTCGAAGAAGCCGAGCCTGCCGAGAACCGCCTCCGCCAGCGAACGGGAGACCGCGACCTCGCCGGTGAGCTCCGCCGTCCCGTTGTCGACCTGGATGAGCCGTTCCCGGGTCAGCGACTGCACGATCTCCCGCGCGTAGCGGGGGTTCCCGGCGGCTCCGGCCAGCATCCGGCGCAGCCTCGGGCCGGGGGCGGCGGCCAGGTGGGCGGCCAACGACGCGATCGCCGTGTCCCCCAGCGGAGGCAGAACGATCCGCCGCGCACCACCGCGCTCCTCGGCGCGACCACGAGCCGGGCCTGAGGCGGCGACCAGCAGCAGCGGGTGCTGCCCGGTCAGGGCCCTGAGCCGCTGCCACACCAGCAGGCTCGCCTCGTCAGCCCACTGGACGTCGTCGACGAGCAGCACCACAGGTGCGGTGGTGCACCAGGTGGTCACGAGCTCGACGACCGCGTCGGCGACCACCGGCGCGGCCGGGTCCTCCCCGGAGAGCCTGCCGTGCAGCTCCCGCAGCTCCTGCTCGGGAGCGTCGGGGCCGACGCCGAGGCAGTCCAGCAGCAGGCTCAGCGGGAACTGCGCGGAGAGCCGGTCGGCGGTGGCGTGGCGGACGGCGCACCCGTTGCTCGCGGCTTCGGCGATGACCTGCCCCAGCAGGGCGGTCTTGCCGATCCCGGGTTCGCCTTCCAGCCACAGCGCACCACCCGCACCGCTCACCAGCGACGCGACCAGCTCGCGCAGCTCGCCGAGCTCGGCTTCCCGTCCGAAGATCACCGGTTCCGCCGCCGTCATCACCCCGCCCTCACCCGCTCCGCCTGGCCTGGCGGAGCCGTGCCGGCCGCCGAGCCTAGCGCCTCCGCGCACCTGGTGAGCCCGGACGTGATCAACGACCGGCACCCGGCGGAGCGGTCAGGAGGTGTGGTGGACGTCCTGGAGGCCGTAGACCGGCGTCGGAATTCCCTCCGCTCTCGCCTTGAGCTGCAGCGCCAGGTAGAGGGAGTAGTGGCGGGACTGGTGCAGGTTGCCGCCGTGGAACCACAGGCCCGGCTGCTGGGTGGGTTTCCACATGTTGCGCTCCTCCCCCTCCCACGGGCCGGGATCCTTGGTGGTGTCGGAGCCCAGGCCCCACACCTTGCCGACCTTGTCGGCGACCTCCTGACCGACGATGTCGGCCGCCAGCCCGTTCATGGACCGGAATCCGGTGGCGTACACGACGAGATCGGCGTCCAAGCGGGTTCCGTCGGTGAGGACCACCGCGTCCTCGCTCAGCTCGGCGACGTCGCCGCTCGCGAGCCTCACGCTGCCGTCGGCGATGAGCTCGCAGGCTCCGACGTCGATGTAGTAGCCCGATCCGCGGCGGAGGTACTTCATGAACAGGCCCGACTCGTCATCGCCGAAGTCGAGCTGGAACCCCGCTTTCTCCAGCCGGGCGTAGAACTCGGCGTCCTGCTCCCGGATCACGTCGAACGCCGGCTTCTGGAACTCGTGCAGGATCCGGTACGGGATGGAGGCGAACGTCAGGTCGGCCGTGCGGGTGTCGACTCCCGCGGCCACGGCCTCCTCGGAGTACAGCGGTCCGAGGCTGTGCTTCATCAACGACTCCGACCGCACGACGTGCGTCGAGGAACGCTGGACCATGGTGACGTCGGCACCGGCCTCCCACAGCGCGCCGCAGATGTCGTGGGAGGAGTTGTTCGACCCGATGACCACGGCCTTCTTGCCCCGGTAGGCGTCCGGGCCCGGGTGCTGGGAGGAGTGGTGCTGGTCGCCGCGGAACCTCTCGTGGCCGGGGAACACCGGAACGTTCGGCTTGCCGGACACGCCCAGCGCCATCACCAGCTGGCGCGGGCGCAGCGTCACCTGCTCGCCCTCCCGGTCGACGACGAGCTCCCACCGGCCCTCGTCCTCGTCGTACTTGCCGCTGAGCGCCGTCGTGGAGCCCCAGTAGTTGAGCTCCATGACCTTGGTGTACATCTCCAGCCAGTCGCCGATCTTGTCCTTCGGCGCGAAAACCGGCCAGTTGTCGGGGAAGTCGATGTAGGGCAGGTGGTCGTACCAGACCGGGTCGTGCAGGGCGAGCGACTTGTACCGGCGTCGCCAGGAGTCGCCCGGCTTCTCGTTGCGCTCCACGATGATCGTCGGCACGCCGAGCTGGCGCAGGCGCGCGCCGAGCGCGATGCCCCCCTGGCCGCCTCCGACGATGACGACCTCGGGCTGGCGGGTGCGCCCGAGCTCGGCGAGTTCTGCGTCCCGCTCCTCCCGCCAGGTCACCCGGTCCGGGTTGGCGCCGTGCTCGGCGCCCCTCGGCCTGCGGTGCTTCTTCGGTTCCTCGTGGCCCTTGAGCTCGTCGAGGGTGGTCAGGAAGGTCCAGGCCTTGCCGTCGACCAGCCGCAGGTGGCCGGTCCCGCGTCCCGCCGCGGTCTCGAAGGAGAACCAGGCCTCGGTGACCCCGCCGGCCTCGGTCGGCTCGCCCAGGACGGCGAACTCGCCCGGGGTCGCGGTCGCCAGCGTCGCCCGCAGCATGGCGGCGATCTCCTCGCGGCCCTCGGAGGTCTTGAGGTTCCAGGTGAGCGCGATCAGGTCGCGCCAGTAGCTGTCGTCGCCGAACAGCGACGCCGCACGATCGGCGTCCTGGGCGGCGAGCGCCTCGGAGAACTCGGAAATCCACTGCTCGACCCGGGTTCGGGTCGCGTCGTGCTCCACCGTTTGACTCACGGACTACCTCCCGCGCGGGCGTCGTTGCCCTCGTCGCGACACCGGAGTGGTCGCGATCACATGTCCACTGTCATGGAGCCACACCGGACCGGACCGCGCACGGGTTGCGGGGAGTTGCATCGGCGCTCAGCCGCGCACCGCCGGTGCCGTCGAGTGCGGCAGCAGCGCCGCCGGTTCGTCCGGCCGCAGCACCTCGACCTCGACGGTGTCGCTGAAGCGGTAGGGCCGCCCGCTGAGCAGACCGCCGAGGTTGCGGCGCAGCCGGGACATCTCGGCTCGCACCGTGACCGTGCGCTGCGCGTCACCGAACACGTCGGCGGCCAGCTGCGCGGCGGTGCGCCCCTCCGGGTGCGCGGCCAGGAGGAACAGCAGTTCCGCGTGCCGCGGGCTCAGCGGGTGGTCCCAAGCGCCCGACGCGGAGGTGACCTCGATGCGGGCTTGCGAGGTCCGCAGGTCGAGCAGCGCCCTGGTGCCGTCGGCGGGGGTCGCGGGGTCCTCGTCGAGCAACCGCACGAGCCAGCCTCCGCGCACCGGCTCGACGACGCAGTCGCCGAGCGCGGGAAGCCACGCCCGGCCCGCGCCGCACCCGGCGGGCAGCGCGACGTGGTTGCGCGGGGCGATGCCGGTTGAGGCGGCGACCCACCCGTGCGGGTCGGTCACCACCGCTCGTCCCGCGACCTTCGCGAGCACCGGGACCGCGCTGCCGCGCAGCGCTTCGAGCGCGGTGAGGTGCTCGGCGTGCAGCTGGGACTCGGCCAGCTGCGCCACGGTCTGCACCAGCGCGAACGTGGTCGGGCTGACCGTGGCGGCCGGGCCGGAGAGATCCACCGCTCCGAGCAGCCGCCCGCTGCGCGGATCGTGCACGGGCGCGCTCGCGCAGGTCCAGGCGTGGTGCGTGCGCACGTAGTGCTCGGCGGAGTACACCTGCATCGGCTGCCCGGTCACCAGTGCTGTTCCGATCGCGTTGGTGCCCACGGCGTCCTCGCCCCAGCTCATGCCCTCGACGAAGCCGAGCGCGTCGGCGTTGCGGCGCACCGCGGTGCTGCCGTCGCGCCACAGCAGGTGACCGTCGGCGTCGGTGACGACCATGATGTTGGCGGTCTGCTCGGCGACTCCGCCGAGCCTCGCGCGCAGCAGCGGCAGCACCTCCGACAGCCCGGACGCGCGCCTGCGCTCGAGGAGTTCATCCGCCTGCAGCGGCTGACCGGCGCAGCCGCCTTCGGGGTCGATCCCCCGCGAGCGCATCCGCGTCCACGACGCGCCGATCACCGCCCGGGGCCGCGCGGGCGGGACCTCTCCGGCCACGGCCGCGTCGTGCACCCGGGCCAGCAGCCGCGCGTACCGGTGCGGGTCCTCGCCCGCAGGCATCGCCGCCTCGAAGCTCTCCCCGCGCACGCCCTCAGTGTGGCTCACATCTCAACCCGCGCCAAGAACCTCCGGTCCCAGCGCGGGCAGCGAGCGTCAGGCGCGCGATCGCCAGTCGATGTGGTGGTCGTAGACCCATGCTCGGCCCATCGGGGGTTTGCGCTGCCACTCGAAGTACCGCTTGGCCTTGGCGCGGAGGGTGCGGACGCGACGAGCCAGCGCGTTCTGGTGCGCGCGGCTGGTCCCCATCCTGCCCATGTCGACGACGGCCTCCACCCGGTCCCGCCGCAGCCGCTCGAACGCCGCGAAGGCCGATGCCGGGTCCGCGTGGTCGCGCAGGCAGCGGGCCAGCTGGACGCCGTCCTCCAGCGCCATCGCCGCGCCCTGCTCGGACGCGGGCGGGGCGACGTGCAGCGCGTCGCCGATGATGATCGCCCGGCGGGTGTGCCAGCGCGGCACGTGCGGGAGCGCGTGATCGTCGAAGGCCAGGATGCGTTCGGAGCGCGCGACGACCTCGGGCGCGATCGTGTCGTCCCCCGCGAACAGCTCGCTCATCTCGGCCCGCAGCTCGTCGGTGCTCTGCGGATCGTCCCGGCGGCGCGGGGTCGGCGCGTGCAGGCTGGTGAACCAGAAGCAGCCGCCGGAGTGCGGGTCGCGGGTGGCGGCGAAGAACGCCTTCGCGCCCATGTAGGAGCGCAGCACTTCCGGGGGCGGCGGTTCGCAGCCGGGTTCGGCCGCGTAGCCGTAGATGGTGCGGGTGCCCAGCCGCTCTGGTTCCGGCCCGTCGGGATTGATCCGGCCGCGCACCAGGGAGTTCGCCCCGTCGGCGCCGACCAGGACGTCGCCCTCGACCCGGCTGCCGTCCTCCAGCGATACCGCGACCGTCTGCGCGTCGACCTCGGCGTCGACCACGCGGTTGCCGTGGCGGAACACCGCGCCGCGCTCGATGGCCTGCTCGCGCAGGACAGCCGAGAGCACCGGCCAGTGCATGACCCGGGGCAGACCGCGCGGCGAGCTCGGATCGGCGCCGAGCGCGTACCCCAGCCGACCGCCGTCCGGCGTGAACCGCTCGGTGCGCACGAGCGGGAAGGACCGGGCGATCACCGGCTGATGCGCGCCCAAGGCCCGCAACGCGTCCATCCCGTTGGGGTTCAGGCGGACGACGGCGCCCTCGCCGTGGTCCGCGGGACGCGATTCCACCACGGTCACGGCGATTCCCGCGGTCCGCAGAGCCAGCGCCACAGCTGTCCCCGCGATGCCTCCCCCGCTGACGACGACGTGCTCCACCACTTCCCCCAGCCACACTCGAACGCGACTCACAAGCCACCCGGCACCCTAGTCCGCCGCACGTCCGCGCCGACCCGGAAACCCCGAACTGCCCGAAACGCCGAATTCCCGGCGAATGACGCCGATTCGTGGCGACGACGACCTAAGTGCCAGTAGCCTCGCACTTAATGGGGCGCGGCCGCTGATCCAGGTGCGAGCCGGCTCGGGAGATCGGGAGGCGGGCATGACTGTCGAACTACCGGTGCACATGCGACGCGACGGGTTCAGCCCCGCCGCCGAGCTCGGGCAGGTGCGGGACGACGACGGCGTGGTGCAGGTGCAGACGCCGTTCGGGCAGACCGGATACCTGGTGACCCGGTTCGCCGACGTCCGCACCGTCCTCGGTGATCCGGCAAGGTTCAGCAACGAACGCGCCAGGGCCCTCTCGCCGCTCACGGCCCAGCTCAGCGACGAGGACGCCGCCCGGCTGCGAGCGGGCGGCCTGCTGGGCTACGACCCGCCCGAGCACTCGCGGCTCCGCCGGATGCTGACCCCGGAGTTCACGGTGCGCCGGATGCGCAGGCTCGAACCCCGGATCGTGGAGATCGTTAAATCGGCGCTCGACGACCTGGAGCGGGCGGGCGCACCCGCTGACCTGGTGTCCCACTTCGCTCTCCCGGTCCCGTCGCTGGTGATCTGCGAACTGCTGGGCGTGCCCTACTCGGATCGCGAGGAGTTCCAGGGGATCTCCGCCCGCCTGCTGGACTCGTCCCTGCCGATCGAGGAGCGGACGGCCGCGCAGTGGGCGAACCGCGACTACATGGCCACCCTCGTCGCCCGCGCGCAGGCCGAGCCGGGCGAGGACATGCTCGGGATGCTGGTCCGCGAGCACGGCGACGACATCACCACCGACGAGCTGGTGGGCATCGCGTCGCTGCTGCTGATCGCGGGCCACGAGACCACCTCGAACATGCTCGGACTCGGGACGCTGGCCCTGCTGCAGAACCCCGACCAGCTCGCGCTGGTCCGCGACGACCCGGCGATGGTCGAGCCCGCGGTGGAGGAACTGCTGCGCTGGCTGTCCATCGTCCACTCGCTGGCACCGCGCATGACCACCGAGGAGGTGGAGCTCTCCGGCCGCACGATCCCGGCAGGTGAGCTGGTGCTGCTGTCGGTCCCCACCGCCAACCGCGACGCGTCGTTCATCGATTCCCCCGAGCAGCTGGACATCACCCGGGGAGCAGGTGGCCACCTGGCCTTCGGGCACGGCGTGCACCACTGCCTCGGCGCACCGCTGGCGCGGATGGAGATGCGCATCGGATTCCCCGCGCTGCTGCGCCGGTTCCCGAACCTCGCGCTCGCGGATCCCACCGCGCAGCCCGACTTCCGGACCTACAACGTCGTCTACGGGTTGCAGTCTCTCGACCTGACCTGGTGATCGTCGGAGATCTCGCAGGGCTCGGCGGTGTTACCGTCCCAGGCCATGGCGAGTCAAGAGCGGACGTTGCGGGCGGACGCCGCCCGCAACCACCGGCGGATCATCGACGCGGCCCTGTCGGCGTTCGAGGACGCCGGCCCGGGAGTCACGCTCGATGAGATCGCCGAGCGGGCGGAGCTGAGCGTCGCGACGCTCTACCGGCGCTTCCGCAACCGCGACCAGGTCGTGAGCGCCGTGCTCGACCACGTGCTCAGCACCGAGATCGAGCCGGTGGCCGCGGCGCACACCGACGACGCGTGGCGCGACCTGGCCGGATTGCTGGGCACCGCGGTCGATTCGCTCGCCCAGCACCGCGGACTGCTCTCCGCGGCCCGCGAATCCCGCACCTTCGACGTGGAAAGCGTGCACCGGTGCGCCGATTCGCTGCACCAGATGCTGCAGCGCGCGGTCACGGCTGGCGTGGTTCGTCCGGAGCTGGAGGTCCGCGACCTCGCGGCGGTCATCGTGATGACGCTGAGCACGATCCGCCCCGAGGACCCCGCGGGCGCGGATCGGGAGCGCTACCTGGCGCTCCTGCTCGACGGACTCCGCCCGAGCCCACGTCGCCTCCCGCCGCCGTCGGCCCACGACGTGCCCGGAGGCGGTGAACACCGCTGACCGGGTTCGCGCCCGCGATAACGTCCACGCATGGCCATCACCGATCAGGACCGGGTTCACCTGCGGCGCGCCGTCGAGCTCGCCGAGCGCGCGCTGGCTTCCGGGGACCAGCCGTTCGGCTCCGTGCTCGTCTCGCCCGAGGGCGACGTGCTGTTCTCCGACCACAACCACGTGGCGGGTGGTGACCACACCCAGCACCCGGAGTTCGCGATCGCCCGGTGGGCGGCGAACAACGTCGCCCCCGAGACGCGTCCGCGCTGCACCGTCTACACCTCGGGCGAGCACTGCGCGATGTGCTCGGCCGCGCACGGCTGGGTCGGCCTCGGGCGCATCGTCTACGCGTCGTCGTCGGAGCAGCTGGGCGAATGGGCCGGCGAGCTGGGTTTGCCTCCCTCCCCCGTCGCGGCCCTGCCGATCCGGACCGTCGTGCCCGGGGTCGAGGTCGACGGACCTGACCCCGAGCTCGCCCTGGAAGTCCGGCGGCTGCACGAGCGGCGGTCGTGAGCACCGGCGCTGTGGTCCGGGCGACAGTTGATCGCCCGCAGCGCGGCGGCGCGGGCCTCAACCGATAACTTGATCAACATTCCGCAGGAGGCCCGACGTCCCGGAGGACACCAGTGAGCACGCGGCAACGGCTGCGCGAACTCGTCGACGCACCCCGCTTCCAGCAGGTGATCATCGGCATCATCCTCGTCAACGCGATCACGCTCGGCTGCGAGACCTCCCCCGCCCTGGTCGCCGAGCACGGTGCGCTGCTGCACGCGGCGGACCGGATCGCGCTGGCGGTGTTCACCCTCGAACTCGCCGCGCGCCTCTACGCCCACGGGCCGAGGTTCTTCCGCGACCCGTGGAACTGCTTCGACGCGGTCATCGTCGGTCTCGCGCTGCTGCCCACCTCGGGTCCGTTCGCGGTGCTGCGCGCGTTGCGGATCCTGCGGGCGCTGCGCCTGATCTCCGTCATCCCCAGCATGCGCCGCGTCGTCGGCGCGCTGCTCGGCGCGCTTCCCGGCATGGCCTCGATCGCGGCGCTGCTGGCGCTGATCCTCTACGTCGGTTCGGTCATCGCCACCAAGCTGTTCAGCGGGGTGGCGCCCGAGTACTTCGGCGACCTGGGCGACTCGCTGTTCACCCTGTTCCAGGTGATGACCGGTGAGGCGTGGTCGGAGGTGGCGCGGTCGGTGATGGAGGCCGAACCGCTGGCCTGGATCTTCTTCATCGGCTACATCGCCGTCACGACGTTCACGGTGCTCAACCTGTTCATCGCGGTGACGGTCTCGGCGATGGAGTCGCAGGTCGCGCGGGAGCACGAGATCGCCGAGGAGAACCAGACCACGATCCTGCTCGCCGAGATCCAGCAGCTCCGCGACGAAGTCCGCGCGATGCACTCACTGCGCGAACGCACCTCGGAGAACTAGGCTCCGGCAGTGCGGAAGCGATTCCTCAACTGCTCCTAGGAGACGTGACGTGGACGAGCGCATGGTGCTCTGGGACGTCGACCACACGCTGATCGACTCGCTCGGACTCGGCGGCGCGGCCTACCACCGGATCTTCCCGGAGGTCACCGGACGACCGGTGCAGCAGCGCGCGGTGCTGGACGGGCGCACCGACCTGGGCACGATCGACGACATGCTGCGCGCGCACGACATCGAGCCGACCGAGGACCTGGTGTCGGCGATGACCACCGCGCTGGCAGGGGTTTTCGCGGAGGTGCGGGCGGAACTGGCCGAGCGGGGCCGGGTCCTGCCCGGGGCCGCCGAGGCGTTGGCGGCGTTCGACGCCGACCCGCTGCTGCACCAGAGCGTGCTCACCGGCAACACCGCCGACGTGGCGCGGATCAAGCTCGACGCCTTCGACCTGCTGGAGCGCTTCGGCCTGGACCTCGACATCGGGGCCTTCGGCGACGACCACCTGCGACGCGGCGGGCTGGTGCCGATCGCCCGCGAACGCGCGAAGCTCAAGCTCGGCATCGACTTCCCTCCCGACCGGGTCGTGCTGATCGGCGACACGCTCAACGACGTGCGGGCGGCCCACGAGTCCGGCGCGAGGCTGGTGGCGGTGGCCACGGGGTCCTGCAGCGCCGACGAACTCCGGTCCGCCGGCGCCGAGGTCGTCTTCGACGCGCTGCCGACTCCCGCGGTTCTCCGCCAGGCGCTGGGCTGAGGAACCGAGAAGGCTTGCCGGGACCGCGTTCTGCGGTCCCCTGGCGAACTCCGGACGACCGCCGCAGCGCACTGCGGCGCTGGGCGGCCTGCTCTCGGCCCGACCCGGAGCAGGCCGCGTCCGGCTAACGACGCGCTCATCGGCTGATCCGGCGGTAGAACCGCTCGCGGTCGACCGTGGCCACCTGGTGGTGCAGGACGCCCGCCTGCTGACCGGTGTCGACGTTGAAGGCCCGCGCGGTCCAGGTCTGGCGGCCGACGTCGGGAGCCGGTCCGCGCTCGACCTCGATGCGCACCACCTGTCCCGGCAGCGTCGGTGCGGTGTGCTCGTACACGCCACCGCACCCGAGCATCGCGAACTCGTCCGGCACGTCCGGGGCCAGCAGCTCCCAGGTCGCGTCCTCCAGCATCGCGATCATGGTGCCGGTCGCGAGCACCGGCTCCCCGCGCCTGGCCAGCAGCGTTCCGGGCAGGATGCTCGGAACCGTGTGCGCGCGGGTGATCGTCCGGGTGCAGACGTGCGCTGCGACGGGCTGGGTGCTGGTCATGCCCCGTCCCCTCCGATCAGGGCCGGTGCGGTGCTGATCACGGCGCCGCCGGTCCGGATCGGGTCCTCCAGCAGGCCCGGTTCGCAGGGGTGGCGCCAGAACACGGCGCAGTCCGGGCAGAACCAGCGCAGCAGTGGCGGTTCCAGCCAGCGGACCTCCTCAGTGCACAGTGGACAGTTCAGCGCGAGCACTTCCGGCGCCGGCCCGTATCGATTCAGCTCGATCGCGGTCATCCCGCTCCTCCTCTTGATGATGGCGAAGCGGAGCTTCCGACGTCCGCTTCGCCATCCCCATCGGTCGCGCCAAGATCGAAACTGAAGAGGCCCGATCGGCCGCGTGCACCGATCGGGCGTCATATCAGGAGACCTCGTGAGGAATCGTCCAAAAAGGATCACCCGGTCGTGCAGCAACCAAAATGACCCGGTAACAAAATGTTCCGTTACTCCACTGTGGACTTTGTCACAAGAAACGCCGACACGCGCTGCACTTGCCCGAGAACGGAGTGGCCGATGCCCGGCAGCACGCGGACCGTCGCCTCGGGCACGCGGCGGAGCCGGCGGACGGTCTCGGCGGTGTCGAACATCGGGTCCCGCTCCCCCGCGATGGCCAGCACCGGCATCGGCAGCCCGGCCAGCTGCTCGTCGGAGAAGACCGGGAGCCGTTCGGTCCGCGGCCGGAACTCCCGGAAGATCTCGGCGAGGTAGTCCAGGAACGGCGATGCGTCGACCCCGGCGACCTTGGCCACCGCGCGACGACGCCCCCGAGAACCCAGCAACCGCAGGAGGATCACCGGGAGGACCCAGCCGAAGGTCTGCCTGCCGACGCCCGCCGGGCACAGCAGAACGACCCTGCTCACCCGGTTCGGTCGCCGCACCGCGTGGTCCAGCGCCACCCAGGCGCCCAACGAGACGCCGACGAGCGCCGCCTGCCGCACACCGAGCTCGCCGAAGACGTCGTCGAGCCAGCGGGAGTGCGCGTCGGAGTCGAGCGGCGGGCGCACCTGAGCGCTCCCGCCCGGCTCACCTGGCAGGTCGAGCGCGAGCACGCGGAAGCGCTGCGAGAGCTCCGGGACCTCCGCCCGCCACATGGCCGTGTTGGTCCCCGACCCGTGCAGCAGCACCAGCGGCGGTGCGTCGGCCGGCCCGCTCTCCAGGACGAACGTGCGCCCGAGCGAGGTCTCGACCGTCCGGCGGGTCGCCGGGACGGGCCAGTCGTCGAGCAGATCCCGGTAGGTGCGCTGGATCGCGAGCCTGCCCCGCTCGGACTTGTAGATCTTCGCCTCGTCCATCGATACTCCCTATCAGTCCCTAATGTGCTTCATTTGAGGACATGATAGGGAGTGTTGGGTAATCCGCGCACGGAATTTTGGACGACCTCGGAAAATGGGGTTGAGTCTCCAGCCGGTGGAAGGTCGAGGGTGGTTCCCGTGAGCGAGAAACCGGAGCTGTTCACCATCGGTGAGCTGGCGCAGCGAACGGGACTGGCGGTCCGGACGATCCGCTTCTGGTCCGACAGCGAGGTCGTGGCGCCCGCAGGGCGTTCGGCGGGCGGCTACCGGCTCTACGACGCCGACGCCGTCGCCCGCCTGGACCTGGTCCGGACGCTGCGCGAACTGGGGTTGGACCTGACGTCCGTGCGACGGGTGCTGGCCCGCCAGGTGACGGTGCAGGACGTCGCGGAAGCGCACCTGGAGGCGCTCGACGTGGAGCTGCGCACCCTGCAGACGAGGCGCGCGGTGCTGCGGTGGACCGCTCAGCACGGAACCACCACCGAGGAGATGAGAACGATGCACGAGGTGGCCAAGATGTCGGCCGATGAGCGCCAGCGCATCATCGACGACTTCGTCCAGCGCACCTTCGACGGGGTCGAGGAAGAGGGGCCGGGCGCGAGCATCGCGCAGGGCATGCGCTCCATGCCCCCGGAGCTGCCGTCCGACCCCACCACCGCGCAGGTGGAGGCGTGGGTCGAGCTCGCCGACCTGGTCCGGGACGAGGACTTCCGGCGGCGCTGCCGCGACATGGCGGTGATCGGCGCGCAGGGCATCGAGCAGCCCGGCGGCTACTCACCGGAGAAGACGATCGAGCACGCCGGCCACGCCCTGCGCGAGGGGATCTCACCGGAATCGGCCCGGGGCGAGGAGGTCTTGGGGCTGATCGTCGACCCGGACCTGGGCTCGTCGCAGCGCCGCGCGCTGGCCGACACCGTGGAGACCTTCACCGATCGGCGGGTGGAGCGCTACTGGCAGCTGCTGGGAGTGCTCAACGGGTGGCCGCCCTTCGAGCCGCGCGTGGCGAACTTCGAATGGCTGATCAAGGCCCTGCGGGCACACTCCTGAGCCCCGGCCCACCGAGCGCGCAATCCCCTGGACGCGGAGGCCGGATCTCAATTTCGCGCGAAATTGGGAGCCTCCCCCGCGCTCGGGCGAGTCTTCGCAGTTCAGGGGACGTTTTCGGGGTGGTGATTCCAATTTCCCGCGAAATTGGGAAGGCGGTGCGCCTCGTGAGGACGGACGAGGTCAGACGTTGCGGAGCACGGAGACGACGGTTCCGAGGATGACCGCGTTGTCGCCGTCGATGACCTCGTAGGCGGGGTTGCGGGGTTCGAGGTGGACGTGACCGTTGCGACGGCGGAACACCTTCACCGTGGCCTCGTCGTCGAGCATCGCGGCGACGATCTGCCCGGAGTGCGCCTCGGACTGCTGGCGCACGACCACGATGTCGCCGTCGCAGATCGCGGCGTCGACCATCGAGTCGCCGCGCACCCGCAGCCCGAAGACGTTGCCGCGGCCGGTGAGCTCGCGCGGCAGGGTCAGCACGTCGTCGACGTGCTCCTCTGCGGCGATGGGCGCTCCGGCCGCGATGTCGCCGACCACCGGAACCGGCACGGACTGCTCGTCGCGGGAGCGGGATTGCCCGTCCTGCAGGAAGATCCGCACGTCGATGGGTCGCGACATCGACTCGCTGCGCCGCAGGAAGCCCTTGTCCTCCAGGCTCGCGAGGTGGCGCGACACCGAGGACGAGGAGCGCAGCCCGACCGCGTCGCCGATCTGCCGGGTGCTCGGCGCGTACCCGTGCTGGAGCACCCAGTCCCTGATCGTCACCAGGATGCGCTGCTGGCGCTCCGGGAGGACCGAGGTGTCCAGGTGCTCTAGGTCGAGATCGTCGAATGCGGTCATCCGGAGCATCGTAATCGTCCCGTCGGCGGGATGATCTACCTGGTCACCAGCGCCGGGGCAGCACGGGATAGCGGGAAAATATTGAAACATGTTCTATCGCTCGGGTAGCGTCCCGGTGCATGGGACGTGTGGAGGGCAAGGTAGCCATCATTTCCGGTGGCGCCCGGGGCATGGGCGCCGCGCACGCTCGGGCCCTGGTCGCCGAAGGCGGGAAGGTCGTCATCGGCGACATCCTCGACGACGAGGGCAAGGCGCTGGCCGAGGAGATCGGCGACGCGGCGCGCTACGTCCACCTGGACGTGACGAAGCCGGACGAGTGGAAGAAGGCCGCGGACGTCGCCGTCGGCGAGTTCGGGCGGCTCAACGTGCTGGTCAACAACGCGGGGATCGTCAACGGCAGCACCATCGAGAACTTCGACCTGGACCGCTGGCAGCAGATCCTGGACGTCAACCTCACCGGCACGTTCCTGGGCATCCAGGCAGCGGTGGAGCCGATGAAGGCCGCGGGCGGCGGATCGATCATGAACATCTCGTCGGTCGAAGGACTGCGCGGAAGCCCGTGGGCCCACGGCTACGTCGCCACCAAGTGGGGCGTGCGGGGACTGGCGAAGTCGGCGGCGCTGGAGCTGGCACCGCACAAGATCCGGGTCAACTCCATCCACCCCGGCATGATCCGGACCCCGATGACCGAGAACATCCCCGAGGACATGGTCAAGACGCCGCTGGGACGGGCCGCCGACCCCGAGGAGGTGGCGACCTTCGTCCTGTTCCTGGCCAGCGACGAGTCCTCCTTCGCCACCGGGTCGGAGTTCGTGGTCGACGGCGGTCTGGTCGCCGACGTCCCCCACGCGTGATCTCAAGGCCGGACGCGCCGCAGTTCTCGCCGAGCGCGAGAGCTGCGGTTTCGCCCGGTCAGGCGAAGCGGCCCTTGCCGGTGACCAGCGGCAGGTCGAGCGTGGTGCGGATGCCCGGTTCCGCCGCCACCACCGCCGGGATGGCGTTCACGATGCGTCCCGCCGCGGCGACGATGGCGGCGTGGTTGTGGTCGCCCCGCTCGCTGCTCGGGCAGATGTCGACCGCGTAGGACGGTTCGCCGGTGATCTCCACCCGGTACGAACCACCGGGCTGCGCGGGCCGCGCCCAGTCAGGCCGCAGGTCGTCGCGCAGCCGGGTCACGTGCTCGACGACGATCGCCGGCCGTCCCCCGACCAGTCCGGTGATCTCGAAGCGGACCGCGGCGGTACCGCCCTGCGGGATGTGCCCGGCGGCGACGTCGAAGGCCTCAGGAGCCGGTTCCCGCTCGACGTGCTCGGTGATCTGGTCGACCTCGATCCCGAAACCCGCCGCCAACTGCCGAATCGTGGTGCCCCAGGCGATTCCGAGCACTCCCGGCTGGTACAGCATCGGGATCTCGTCGGAGGGCTTGCCGAAGCCCATCACGTCGAACATCACCGTGGCGCCGTCGTAGGTGGCGTAGTCGGCGATCTCCAGGCATCGCACATGCTCGATGCGCTGGCAGGTGCCGGCCAGCGCGAACGGGATGAGGTCGTTGGCGAAACCCGGGTCGACGCCGGTGATGAACAGGCTCGCGCCGCCCTCGCGCGCGGATCGCTCGATCCCGTCGATCAGCTCCTGCGGGAACACCTGCCACGGGTACTGCAGGGTGACCGGCGCCGAGCCGACCACGTCGATGCCCGCTTCGAGCAGGCGGCGGACGTCGGCGATCGCCTCCATCGGGCGGGTGTCGCCCATCGCGCAGTACACGGCGCAATCCGGTCGTGCGGCGATGATCTCGTCGAGATCGCCGGTCGCGGTGATCCCGGTGACGCGATCCGACCCGGCCAGCTCACCGGCGTCCCGGCCGATCTTGTCCTCGCTGGAGACCCAGACGCCGGCCAGCTCGCACTCGGCCGCGTCGAGCAGCCCCACGAGCGCCAGTCGTCCCACGTTCCCGGTGCCGATGTGCGCTACCCGGATTCCCACGGCGCCCGCCTCCTCGCAACACGACAACGAGGCCGACCCTACCCGTCCGGACCGGATTTCTGAAACGTGTTTCAGGTCCTCGGCGGGCTCAGCGCGGTGCCGGTTCGAGCACGAGCTGCGACGGCGGGTGGGTCGTCGAGGAGATCGTCCAGAACGGGTCGCCGGGCTCCATCACCCGGCGCAGCACGAAGTCGACCGGACGCCGCTCGACCGGCTCGAAGTGCCAGTAGTTCAGCTGGAAGAAGGTCCGGCCGATCGCGCCGGACTGGTCGATCCGGTCCTTCAGCCCATCGGAGACGAAGCCCCGGTCGGAGAACTGGTCGACGATCGTGCATTCGCAGAAGTAGGCCAGCAGCCCGATCTCACCCGGCGACGCCACCACCCGGTCACCGACGATCTCCTTCACCGCGCGCCCGATCCGCGCGTAGTCCGCGGTCGAGGCCCAGTTGGTCATGATCGGCGCCCCTCGCCACGGCATCCCCCAGCCGAGCGCGAAGACCACCTGGCTCGCGACCAGCACCGCACCGAGGGTCGCCACCAACGCCTTCCAGCCGCGAGCGGCCAGTAGACCTCCCGCTCCGGTCAGCGCGATCGTCGCTCCGATGACCAGCGGGGCGTAGTACCAGTGGTAGGGCGGCACCTTGAGCAGGCTGTAGGCGCAGTAGTGCGCGACGCCGCCGATGCCGAGCAACGTCCACGGCCAGGCCGCGATCCCCTTGCCCGCGACCCGCGCGAGGCAGAGCCCCGCCGCGCAGAGCATCCCCGCCACCGTGATGGTCATGACGAGGGAGACCGGGACAGGAGTCAGCCGGTAGAAGAACTCGAAACCCGTCGCGACGTAGTAGCCGTCCCAGTCGGCCCGCCAGGTCTTGATCAGCAACGTGTCGGGGACGAGCGAGCCGAAGTGCAGCCAGCTGAACGCGTACCAGGGCGCGGTCACGGCGAGCGCGGGGATCAGCCACTTCCACCACGACCGCAGCAGCGCCGGACGCCCGATCAGGACGATCAGCGGGAACAGCGCGAGATCGACCCTCGTCATGACGAGCAGCCCCGCCACCACGCCGAACAGCACCGGCCGACGGCCGGTCGCGGACATCAGCAACAACCCGAGGAGAGCGGCGGCCATCGGCATCTCCAGCCCGACGGTCGACAGCAGCAGCGGGTTGAACGCGACGGCAGCAGCGCCGAGCAGCCCCACCCACGAGGGCATGGCGGTCTCGATCGCCGCGCGCCGCAGCCCCAGCGCGAGGACCACCGCCGAGACGATGAACAGGGCACCCGCCGCGTGGACCGCGCTGCGCAGGACGAACGTGAAGGCCGCCAGCACCAGCACGTTCAGCGGCGAGGTCGCCGAATTCGCCGGCATGCTGGGGATCATGCCCCACTCGCCGTGGAAGGCGAGGGTGCGCGCGTAGGTCAGGGTGATGTAGGCGTCGTCGACCATCGAGTCGTGCACGAGCCAGAAGACACCGGCCGCCACCGCCGCCACCACCGCGGCCGGCAGCAGCGGAACCCGGCGCCACGGCCTCGTCGCGATCTCCACCTGCAGCACTTCACGTTCCGCGGTGGGAACCTGCACCCCGATCACCCCATCGCCGAATCCACAGGTCGAATCACCGGACAACCCAAGCTGGCACAGGGGTGCGGGGAGGTGCTGGTGAACCTGGGCTCAGCGAGGCGGTTCCACCCGCACGTGTCACGAGATCGAGCCCGACGAGATGAAATTCCGTCATGTCCGCCGAGTTCGGCTCAGCGGCTACCGCTCGGCGGCCTGCCGGATGATGCGGTCGCGCAGTGCGTCGATCGCGTGGGACCGCGCTCCGGCGAGCTCCGGGGACTCGAGCTCCGCCCGGGCGTAGGCGACCTCTCGGGGTGAGGTCGTCTGGTCCGCGAGGGCGCCGAGCAGTGCGGGGTCCCGCCCCCAGGTTCCGCCGAGGACGACCAGCCGCGGGTCGGTGAACGCGATCAGGGCCAGGACGACACCGCGGATCGCCTCGGCCAGCTGCGGCAGGAGACCGTCGGAGCAGCGCGCCCGGAGCGCGTCGACGTCGACGGCCGCGGTGCCGGGCTGACGGAGGTCGGTCGCGCGGAAGAACTCGGTGAACGGCATCGCCGCGCCACCCGGACCTGTGGTGATCACGTGGGCGATCTCGCCGGTCAGCCCGTGGCCGCCGCGACGGACCTCGCCGTCGGCGACCACCGCCGCGCCCAGCCCCTCGCCCAGGTGCAGGTAGACGAAGTCCTCGACGCCCGCCGCGCAGCCGCCGTCCCGCTCGGCGCGGGCCGACCAGTTCACGTCGTTGTCGACCTCGATCTCGCCGGAGACGAAGGGGGCCAGCACCGCGACCGGGTCGAGGTCCCCGACCAGGAACGGCTCGTCCGGCAGGTGGACCAGGCGGCCGGTCGACCGATCGACCGGGTCGGCGGCGCTGATCACGGCGCAGCGCAGCGGAACCCGGTCCGCGAGCTGACCGGCGACCTCGTTCAGCGCTGCCGCCGCCTTCTCCCTCCCCGGTGCGCGTCCGAGCTCGGCCCGCGCACCCGCCACGACATCGCCGAAGGCGTCCACCGCTTCGCCGAGCACGCCGCGCGGGGTGATCTCGGCGACCAGCGCCGCACCCGTAGCGGGCACCAGCGAGTAGTAGGAACCCGCTCTGCCCCGACCGGTGGTGCGCTCTCCGGTGTCGGCGAGGACGCCGGATTCGGTGAGCCGGCGGACGCCATCGGAGATCGTGGGCTTCGAGATCCCGGTCAGCGCGGCGATCTCGGTCCGGGTCAGCCGCCCGTGCCGCATGATCGCGCGCAGCACGTGCTCGTCGGTCATGGAGCGCAGCAGGTCCAGGGAAGGCTTGGCGGTGACCACCAGGTCAGTTTAAGAGTTGTTCCAGTGGCTGGTTCGTCACACGCGGCGGTGCCGGCTGAGCCCCACACCTGAATCAGCGGCTCCGCCGCATCTGAAACGACTCCTCGGTCAGGAGTGTTGCCCACATGCTCGGTGCCGGTTACCTTCAGGTTTGGTAAGGAGTCCTGACCAAAGGAGTTCGGCGATGACCGCCACGCACCGAGCGCTCCCGGAGCTGCCGCACTGGGAGACCCCGCCCGCAGACCTCTCCGGCGCGATCCGCGAGACCAAGAGCGCCTTGCGCGCTCGCATCGAGGCGTCCGGGCGCAGCGTCGAGGCGGTCTTCGCCGTCGTCGAGGCCCAGGTCCGCGCCCGGGTGGCCGAGATCCAGCGGCTGCGGGAACGCGGCGAAGAAGTCTGGCCGGTCATCGAATACGCCGACATCGCCGCGGGCACCGTGCCGCCCGGCCAGGTCGAAGCGGTGCGCCGGCGCGGGTGCGCGGTGGTGCGCGGGCACTTCGAGCGCGCGCAGGCGCTGCTGTGGGACGAGAGCATCGTCAACTACGTCGAGCGCAACGAGTTCTTCCAGAACTACCGCGGCCCGGGCGACGACTTCTTCGGCAGCGTCGGCTCCACGCCCGAGATCTACCCGATCTACTGGTCGCAGGCTCAGATGCGCGCGAGGCAGAGCGACCGCACGGCCCAGGTGCAGTCGTTCCTGAACTCCTTCTGGAAGCACGAGTCCGAGGGCGTGCGCTGGTTCGAACCGGACCGCGACGCGCTGTACCCGGACCGGATCCGACGCCGCCCGGAGGGCGCCGACTCGGCGGGCCTGGGGACCCACAGCGACCCGGGCACCCTCGACCTCTGGATGACCGCGTCCTACCAGCGGGCGTTCCGGCACCTGTTCGACGGCACCGTCGAGGACTACGACCCGTGGGACGCCGCGCACCGCACCGCGGCCACCCAGTACCCGGGGTCGACCATGTGCTCGGCGTTCCGCACCTTCCAGGGCTGGACGGCGCTGTCGGACATGGACCACGACCAGGGCGTGCTGCACGCGGTGCCGATCCCGGAAGCCATGGCCTACCTCATGCTGCGCCCGCTGCTGCCGGACGTCCCCGACGACGACATGTGCGGGGTGATGCCGAACCAGGTCTTCCCCGCCGACCACAAGTGGCACTCCGACGTCCTCGACGGCCTGGTCGGGATTCCCGACGTCGGGGCGGGCGATTCCGTGTGGTGGCACTGCGACGTGATCCACAGCGTCGCGCCGGTCGCCGACCAGCGCGGGTGGGGCAACGTCATGTACATCCCGGCTGCCCCGTGGTGCCCGCGCAACGAGGCCTACTCCGCGTGCGTCCGGGAGGCGTTCCTGACCGGGTCCAGCCCGTCGGACTTCCCCGCGGAGCACTACGAGCGCACCTGGGACGGCCGCTTCACCTACGAGCAGCTCAACGAAACCGGACGCCGGGGAATGGGTTTCGAATCCCGCTGAGGTCCGTACGCGCAGGACCGGGGATCAACCGCGCTCCGGAGTGCGGACATCCCGCGCCCGCGCCGGGTTCCGGATGATCTGGTGGAGCGTGACCCCGGCTGCGACGGCGAGGGCCGCGAGTCCCACCATCGGTAGTGCGCCGGCCACCAGCGGCGCGGCGCCCAGCGGGTCGATCCCGGCCAGGGTCTCGACGACCACGACCGCTGCGAAGGCCGCGTATCCGGTCGTCGCCAAGCGAACCACGGTGAGGCGGAACGGTTCTGAGGTGGCGGTGAAACGCAGCAGCCAGGCGATCACCGGGAGGACGAGCACGCCGTGCATGGTCGCGGCGTGCCCCGGCTTGAGGACCGCGGTGAACGCGAAGGCCGGCGCGACGTCGCCCTGCGTGCGCGTGAGCACCTGACCACCTGCCAGCATCAGCGCACCGATCGCCATCGCCAGCAGCAGCGACAGGAACCCGGCTCGCAGCGCCAGGCGCATGCTCGGCTCGACCTCGGCGTTGCGCCGCAGCACCAGCAGGGTCGCCGTCACCACGACCGTCACGATCACCACGGCCCCGGACGCCGCCGCGACGGCGGCCAGGACGTCCAGCCCTGTCGCCCGGCCCGGCGGGATGAAGTGCGACGGCACCCGTCTCCACGCCTGCATCGTGATGCCCGCGACCTCGACCGCGCAGGCGACCGCGAACGCGGTGAGCAGCCGGGCGTGGGTTCGCCGCGCCATCGGGAGGAACGACAGCACCCAGGTCAACGTCGCCAGGGTCAGCCCGAACGACAGGCCGAAGGTCGTCGGCTTCCGCCACGACAGCGGTCCGGTCCACGCACCGCCCGTCGCGACCAGCACGCCCAGGTGGAAGATCCCGCTCACCGCCAGCACCGCGGCGACCAGGTAGCAGACCCGCTCCACGCGCGTGCCGCCCCGGTACGCCTCGACCAGGTCCCTGCCGATCATCGCCACCGCAGATCGCATGCTCAGCACCCCCGTTCACTCCGGTGCTCGAGCATGCGCGCTGCGCCGGGCCCGGTCGTCCGCCCTGGCGCGACGCTCCGGCTACGCGGCCCGACGTAGTTCGCGATCCCCGACTCCGGCCGCATCGATGCTCTGACGGTATCGGCGGATGCTCAATCGGATTTGGACGCGCATTGATTCGCGCCCCTAATGTCACTTCCGACCGAGCACCGGACCTGGAGGAATCGATGTCGCGCTTCTCGCCTGCCGAGGCCGCCGACCGGCTTGCCAGTGGGCTTCTCTCGTTCCCGGTGACGCACTTCCGCGAGGACCTCGGCTTCGACGAGGCCGCCTACCGCGACAACATCGGCTGGCTCTCCGGCTTCGGCGCGACCGGCTTGTTCGCCGCGGGCGGGACCGGTGAGTTCTTCTCGCTGACCGCCTCGGAGGTGGAGTCGGTGGTGACCGCCGCCGTGCGGGAGGTGCCGGCCGACATCCCGGTGATCGCCCCCGCCGGGTACGGCACGGCCACCGCCGTCGAGCTCGCCCGTTCCGCCGAGCGCGCCGGCGCCGACGGCCTTCTGCTGCTACCGCCGTACCTCACCGAGGCGCCGCAGGAGGGACTGGTCGAGCACGTCCGCGCGGTGTGCGCGGCCACCGACCTGGGCGTGATCATCTACAGCCGCGCCAACGCCGTCTACTCCGACGACTCGGTCATGCGATTGGTCGACGCGTGCCCGAACCTGGTCGGTTTCAAGGACGGCGTCGGCGACATCGAGAAGATGACCCGCATCCACGCGCGCGTCGGCGACCGCCTCACCTACGTGGGCGGGTTGCCGACGGCCGAGACCTTCGCACTGCCCTACCTCGAACTGGGCGTGACGACCTACTCCTCGGCGATGTACAACTTCGTCCCCGAGTTCGCGGTCCGGTTCTACAACGCCGTCCGCGAGCGGGACCGCACCGCGGTTCACCGCTACCTCAACGAGTTCGTGCTGCCCTACTGCGACATCCGCAACCGCAGCGCGGGTTACGCGGTGAGCATCGTCAAGGCGGGCATGCGCGCCATCGGTCGCCCGGCCGGACCGGTCCGCGCGCCGCTGGTCGACCTCGACGACACCGAGCTGGACCTGCTGAACGAACTGATCCAACGCGTACCGGACGCTTGAGCTGCGGCGGATCGACGGCGAACCCGGTCGGCGCTGAACACTCGGAGACGAACATGACACCCGTGATCTCCCAGCTGCGCGTGATCCCGGTCGCCGGGCACGACAGCATGCTGCTGAATCTGAGCGGTGCGCACGCACCTCTGTTCACCCGGAACCTGCTGGTGCTCACCGATTCCGACGGCCGCACCGGTGTCGGTGAGGTCCCCGGCGGCGAACCGATCCGCACCACGTTGGAGGAGTCGGCGGAGCTGGTCGTCGGGCAACCCGTGGCCCGGCTCCGGTCGATGCTGTGCGAGGTGCACGCGCGCTTCGCCGACCGCGACTCGGGCGGGCGCGGAACGCAGACCTTCGACCTGCGCGTCACCGTGCACGCGGTGACCGCGATCGAGTCGGCGATGCTGGACCTGCTCGGGAAGCACCTCGGCGTGCCGGTGGCCGAACTCCTCGGCGACGGGCAGCAGCGCAGCGAGGTGCCGGTGCTGGGCTACCTGTTCTTCCTGGGCGACCGCACCAAGACCGACCTGCCCTACCTCGCCGCCGAGGAGGGCGCCGACGACTGGACTCGGCTGCGCCACGAGGAAGCGCTGACCCCGGATTCCGTGGTGCGGCTGGCCGAAGCCGCCCGGGAGCGCTACGGGTTCCGCGACTTCAAGCTCAAAGGCGGTGTCCTGCCCGCGAGGCAGGAGGCAGAGGCCGTCACCGCGCTCGCCGAGCGGTTCGCGGACGCTCGCATCACCGTGGACCCCAACGGCGCCTGGTCGCTGCGCGAGGCGATCGAGGTCGGCCGCGAGCTGCGCGACGTGCTCGCCTACGCCGAGGACCCGTGCGGTGCCGAAGGCGGCTACTCCGGCCGGGAGACGATGGCCGAGTTCCGCCGCGCCACGGGGCTGCCCACCGCCACCAACATGATCGCCACGGACTGGCGGCAGCTGGGCCACGCGGTCCGCGCGAACGCGGTGGACATCCCGCTGGCCGACCCGCACTTCTGGACCATGAGCGGGTCGGTGCGGGTCGCGCAGTTCTGCCACGACTGGGGACTGACGTGGGGTTCGCACTCCAACAACCACTTCGACGTCTCGCTGGCGATGTTCACCCACGTCGCGGCCGCGGCGCCGGGTGAGATCACCGCGATCGACACGCACTGGATCTGGCAGGACGGCCAGCGGCTGACCCGCGATCCGCTGCGCATCTCCGACGGACTGCTGCCGGTTCCCACAGCTCCCGGCCTGGGGGTCGAACTCGACGAGGAACGCTTGCAGGCCGCGCACGAGCTCCACCTCGCCCACGGGCTCGGCGCGCGCGACGACGCCGCGGGCATGCAACACCTGATCCCGGGCTGGGCCTTCGACCCGAAACGCCCGGCCCTCGACCGCGACTGAGCGCCGCACCCGATCGCGAGCCCTCGGGGTTCGCGGTCGCCGGGGCCGCACGAACAGGAGGCAACGTTGCCTGCCAGATCGATGGACTCGCCGCTCGCTGCCGACGAGATGCCCGACGCCGCGTGGAGCCTCCCGCCGTGGGCGCTGCTGCTGCTCGTGGCAGGTGGGATCGCGCTGCTCCTGCTGCTGGTGATCAAGGCGAAGCTGCACGCCTTCGTCGCCCTGCTGGTGGTCAGCGTGGTGGTCGCGGCGGTCGCGGGCATCAGCCCCACCGAGATCCCCGGCCTGCTCGAAGACGGGATGGGCGAAACGCTCGGCGAGATCGCGATCATCGTGGCGCTGGGCGCGATGCTCGGCCGGATGATCCAGGAATCCGGCGCCTCGGACGTGCTCTCCGGGCGGTTGCTGGCCGCGTTCGGCGAACGGCGAGCCCCGCTCGCGGTCGGGCTGACCGCGTTGCTGTTCGGCATCCCGGTGTTCTTCGACGTCGGGTTCATCATCCTGCTGCCGCTGATCTACTCGGTGGCGCAACGATCGGGGCGCTCGGTGGTCAGCGTCGCGCTTCCCGCCGTCGGCGGCCTGGCCATCATGCACGCCGTGCTGCCGCCGCACCCCGGACCGGTGGCCGCGGCCGGGCTGCTGGGCGCGAACCTCGGCTGGGTCACCATCATGGGCCTGGTCTGCGGCCTTCCGGCGTGGTTCGTCGGCGCCTACCTCTTCGGCACGCGCATCGGTGACCGTCTCGGCACGCCGGTGCCCACCGCGTTGCTGGGCGAAGCCCGCGAGCAGGCCGGAGTCGGGGAGAACTCCGGCGGTGGCGGGGCGACGACGCAGGCGTCCCCATCGCTCGGGGTGACCGTCGGCGTGATCCTGCTGCCGGTGCTGCTGATCATGCTCAACACCTTCGCCGGGGTGGTGCTCCCGGCGGGCGCGGCGCGCGAGGCGCTGGAGTTCGTCGGCGCGCCGGTCATCGCGCTGACCGCCACGACCCTGCTGTCGTTCTGGGTGCTGGGGCTGGGCGGCGGGTTCTCGAGGGAACGCGTCGAGAAGGCGGCCTCGGCGTCGCTGGGCCCGGTGGCACTGGTCCTGCTGGTCACCGGCGCCGGCGGTGTGTTCGGCGCGGTCCTGGAGGCCACCGGTGCAGGTCAGGCGCTGGCCGACCTGCTGGGCGGCACGTCCCTGCCGGTCGTGGTGCTGGCGTTCCTGATCGCCACGGCGCTCCGGGTGGCGCTGGGCTCCAAAACGGTCGCGATCGTCACGACCGCGCCCATCATGGCTCCGCTGATCCAGGAGATGGGGCTCTCCCAGCCGGAGATCGCCCTGGTCGTGGTCGCGGTGGCCGCCGGTGGAACTGTCCTGTCCCACGTCAACGATTCCGGTTTCTGGCTGTTCAACCGCTACATGGACATCGACATCCGCACCACGCTCCAGAGCTGGACGTTGATGGAGACCTTCATGGGCGGGACGGCTTTCCTCATCGCGGCAGTCCTCAGCGGACTGCTCACGCTCACCTGAGAGCGGCAGTCCCGGCGGCGGGGCACCGCTCTCAGGAGCGGACCTCCCGGCCGAAGTCCGGCGGAACGATGAGGTCTTCCGGCGTGAGGTCGTGGACGGAGGAGCGCGCCAGGGCGAGCAAGGAGGAATCGATGCCGTTGCGGAGGACGTCGACGACGTTGCGCACCCCCGCCTGTCCCTCCGCGGCGAGGCCCCAGAGGTAGGCGCGGCCGATGAGCACGGCCCTGGCACCCAGCGCGAGGGCCTTGACGACGTCGCTCCCCCTGCGAACACCACCGTCGAGCAGCACCTCGATGTCGTCGCCGACGGCCTCCACGATCGCCGGCAGCAGCCTGATGGTCGCGGGGGTGGAATCGAGGTTGTTGCCGCCGTGGTTGGACACCGAGATCGCGGTGGCGCCGATGTCGCGGGCGCGGCGGGCGTCGCCGGGGTGCGTGATTCCCTTGACCATGAACGGGCCGCCCCACTGCTCCCGAAGCCATGCGATGTCCTCCCAGGTGGGTGGCGGGGTGAACATCCACTGGCCGTAGGCGCCGAAGAACGTCGGCGCTTCCTCGCCGCGCGGCACCATGTTCGGTGTGGTCAGATCCGGTAGCCCGTGCCGCAGGAATCCGCGCAGCCACCGGGGCCGCAGCAGTCCCTGCGGAGCGAATCCCAGCTTGGTGCGCAGGTCGAGCTTCTCGGGGATGGGCGGGCTCCCCCAGTCCCTCCCCGTGGCGAAGCACCAGTCGAGCGTGACGATCAGCCCCTTCGCCCCGGCCGCCTTGGCTCGCTGGGCCCGGCCCAGCACCTTCTCCCGATCGCCCACCCAGTAGACCTGGAAGAACGTCATCGGGTTGGCCTCGGCCACGTCCTCCACCGCGCGACTGCCGAACGCGGACAGGCCGATCGCGGTGCCCGCCTCGGCCGTCGCGCGGGCGACGGCCACCTCGCCTTCCGGGTGCACGGCTTGCACCCCGGTCGGTGAGGCCAGCACGGGCAGCGACAGCTCCTGGCCCATCACGCTGGTCGACAAGTCCCGCTCGGCCGGGAGGTCGGCCACCCGCGGCGCGAACCCGAGCTCGCCGAAGGCCCGGATGTTGTCCTCGAGCGTCGATCCGCGCTCACTGCCCGCCACGAGCGCCAGGTAGACCGACTTCGGCAGTCGTCTCCGCGCACGCCGGTGTGCCTCCGCCACTGATTCGAACCACTCCGCCATGCCGAACCACGCTAGGTCGCCCAGCCTCCGGCAGCACCGTGCGACCGGGCCCACCCCGCCCCGTCCGATCGAACGGGCCGATCGCCAGCACCTGACCGATCGGACGGGTCCCGACCTCCCCGATCGTCCGGACCTGCGTTCTCGGACGAGGGGTCTTGGCTCGCGCCCGTTCTCCCGCGGTGACCTGGGGCACTAACTTCCGGCATGAGCCGGGTTCGACGCCGGTCGTCCCCCGGAACCGGTCGCGGCGCCCCACCCCCGGCCGTCGAACAACGTGCAGCGACGCGCGTGGAAAGGACAGCGAAATGCAGGTCGATGAGCTGCTCAAGCCGTTCCCGATCAAGGAGTTCCACCCGTTCCCCCGCGCCCTGATGGGACCCGGTTCGCACGAGATGATCGGCCCGGAGGCGCTGAACCTGGGCTTCAAGAAGACGCTGGTGATGACCTCCGGCCTGCGCGGCACCGACCTCGTGCACAAGATCGTCGAATCGATGCGCTACCACGGCCTGGAAGTGGTGGTCTACGACCAGGTCGAGTCCAATCCCAAGGACTACAACGTGATGGATTCCGTCGCGATGTACCAGGAGAACGCCTGCGACTCCTTCGTGTCGATCGGTGGCGGCTCCTCGCACGACGCCTGCAAGGGCGCGCGGATCGCGGTCGCCCACGACGGCCGCAACGTCAACGAGTTCGAGGGCTTCAACAAGTCGGAGAACCCCAAGAACCCGCCGCACATCGCGGTGTCCACCACGGCGGGCACCGGCTCCGAGACGTCCTGGGCCTACGTCATCACCGACACCACGACCGATCCCGACAACCCGCACAAGTACGTCGCTTTCGACGACAACTCGGTGACCACGCTGGCGATCGACGACCCGGTGCTCTACTACGACTGCCCCGTCGACTACACCGCGCAGTGCGGCTTCGACGTGCTGGCGCACGCCTCCGAGCCCTACGTGTCCCGGCTGAACTTCCAGCCGTCGCTGGGCAACGCGCTGCACGCCGTCAAGCTGACCGCGCAGAACCTGCGGCAAGCCGTGTGGAACGGCCAGGACCTGGCCGGCCGCGAAGGCATGATGTACGCGCAGTACATCGCCGCGCAGGCGTTCAACTCCGGCGGCCTGGGCATCATCCACTCGATCTCGCACGCGATCAGCGCCTTCTACGACACCCACCACGGGCTCAACAACGCCGTCGCGCTCCCTCGCGTGTGGGCGTTCAACATGCCGGTGGCCTACAAGCGGTTCGCCGACATGGCCGAGGCGATGGGCGTCGACACCCACGGCATGACCGATCCGCAGGCCGCCGACGCCGCGCTCAACGCGGCGATCCGGCTGCTGCGCGACGTGGGCATCCCGGAGCGCTTCGTCGACGTCAACGCCGACAGCTACTCGAAGAACCGGCTGGGCCAAGGACCGACGAAGTTCTACGAGCAGTCCAAGGAGATCAAGGGCGACGCCGCCGACGTCGACCGCATCACCCACCACGTCCTCGGCGACGCCTGCACGCCGGGCAACGCCAAGGAGTGCACCTTCGACACCGTGCGCCCGGTCGTCGAGCACTGCTTCACCGGGGATCTGGACGACCTCATCACCTGACCCCGGCCCGGAACCGGCCGTGGTGCCGCGCACTCCGACCGCGCGGCACCACGGCCCTCCCACCACCGCACGCCCGAACTCCGGAGGTATCGCAGTGCTCGACGACATCGAGGACCAGGCCGCCGACAAGCCCTTCGAGTCGGTGGAAGAGGTGATCAACCGCTTCGGCGAGCACGGCTACATCGCCGACCGCAGGCTCGCCACCACCGTCTACCTCCAGTCCAGGCTGGACAAGCCGCTGCTGCTGGAAGGGCCTGCGGGCGTGGGCAAGACCGAGCTCGCCAAGACGCTCGCCGCCGCGACGGGCCGAAAGCTGCTGCGGTTGCAGTGCTACGAGGGGCAGGACGAGAGCAAGGCGCTCTACGAGTGGGACTACGGCAAGCAGCTGCTCTACACCCAGATGCTGCGGGACAAGATCGGCGAGATCATCGCCGACGCACCGGACCTGAGCACCGCCATCGACCGCATCGGCGCGCAGGACAGCGTCTTCTTCTCCGACCGCTTCCTGGCGGCCCGGCCGCTGCTGGAAGCCATCCGCGGCGAGCAGCCCGCCGTGCTGCTGGTCGACGAGGTGGACCGCGCCGACGAGTCCCTGGAAGCAGTGCTGCTGGAATGCCTCGCCGAGTTCCAGGTCTCGGTGCCCGAAGTGGGCACCTACACCGCGACCACTCCCCCGTACGTCGTGCTGACCTCCAACAACACCCGCGACCTGTCGGCCGCGCTGAAGCGCCGCTGCCTGCACCTGTTCCTGGACTACCCGGAGCACGACCGGGAGTTGGAGATCGTCCGCTCCAAGCACACCGGATTGCCCGAGAACCTGGCGGAGCAGCTGGTGACGGTGGTGCGGCGGTTGCGCGCGCTGAAGCTGCGCAAGGCGCCGTCGATCTCCGAGACCATCGACTGGGCCCGCACCCTCGCGGTGCTCGGCGCCGACGACCTGGGATCGGACGTCCTGGCCGAGACGGTCAACGTGGTCGTGAAGTACGAGCGCGACCTGCACCAGGCGCTGGACGTGATCGGGCACATGGCCGATCCGAACCGCGACATCCCCGAGCAGCTGCCCACTCGCGGTCACGGGCACGGGCACGGGCACGGGCACGGGCATGACCACGACCACGGCGACGTCGACGGCCGCGATGTGCGCGCGGCCAAGGACGAACCCGGCCGCCACGATGATTCCTACTACGGCGCACCGGGTTCCAGCGGTGCGCCGAAGCGCTCCACGGGCGGTCAGGGGCAGCGCTCGTTCTCATCGGCGACCCGGCGCAAGTCGTGAGGAGCGAGCCGTGGAATCAGCACTGCACCGATTCGTCCGCCTGCTGCGGCTTTTCGGCCTGCGCATCTCGGTGTCCGAGGCGACCGACGCGATGCGCTGCGCCGCCCAGCCCGGGATGCTCGACGATCGGGACGCGCTGCGGGACGCGCTGAAGGTCGCGATGATCAAGGACCGGCGCGACGAGGAGATCTTCGACGAGGTCTTCACCACGTTCTTCACGTTGCGCCCGGTGGTGGCCGACGACCACGAGCACGAGCACAGCCACGAGCACGACGACCTCTCCGACACCGGTGAGCTGCAGTCGTTCACCGTCTCGGAGGAGCCCGCCGAAACCCCGCAGGAAGGACACACCCACGCCAAACCCGCCGACATCCGGGACTACTTCGACCCGGACGACCTGGCCCAGCAGTACAACCTGCACCAGGAGAGCAACAAGATCGACCTGGCCTCGATGACCGACGAGGTGGTGTTCTCCAGCGACGACAGCAGCGCGGGCGGCGGATCGGTGCCTTCGGTCCAGCTGGAGACCGAGCACCTGAGCAACGCCGGGACGCCCGGGTCGCTGGCCGAGCACACCGGTCACCGCATCGACACCCGGCTGAGCATCGCCGAGCAGCAGACGCTGCTGGACTGGCTCGCCGACGACGGCGGCCCGGACGACTCCGCTCCGCGCGGCAGGCTCACGGGCGTGCTGGAGAACCTGCCGGAGCTGCTCAAGCAGCACCTGGCCAAGCTCGCCGAGCTGGAGAGCACGGCCAAGGAGTCCCGCGAGGTCACCGCCGGCCGGGTCGACCGGGTCGACGAGGGCGAGCGGCAGCAGCTGGAGGAGTCGCTGCGCCGGATCGTGCACAGCCTGCGCGGGGCGCCGACCAGCAAGCGCCGCAACACACCGCGCGGCAGGGTGCACCCGGCGCGCACGATGCGGCGCAACATGCGCTACGACGGCGTGCCGTTCCGGCCGGTCACCGTGACGCGAGCCGAGGACAAGCCCCGGTTGATCGTGCTCGCCGACGTCTCGCTGTCGGTGCGCTCGACCGCGCGCTTCACGCTGCACCTGGTGCACGGCCTGCAGTCGCTGTTCACCCAGGTCCGCACGTTCGCCTTCGTCGACGACCCGGTGGAGATCTCCGAGCTGTTCACCGATCACCCGCTGGAGCGCGCCCTGGGACTGGTCTTCGACGGCCTGCCTCAGGGCGGGATCCTCGACGTCGACGGGAACTCCGACTACGGAGCGACTTTCGCGTCGTTCCTCGACGAGTTCGGCAACGCGCTCAACCGGCGGACCACCGTGCTGATCCTCGGCGACGGGCGCGGCAACGGCAACGACCCGAACGTCGAGGCCCTCGCGGAGATCGCGCGCCGCAGCCGCGAAACCATCTGGCTCACCCCGGAACCGCGCTACTCGTGGCGGCTGGGCCGCTGCGACCTGCCCGACTACGCCGAGCACTGCGACCGGGTCCAGGTGGTGCGCGACCTCTCGGGCCTGGCGAAGGCGGCCGAGACGATGGCGACGGAGGTGACCGGGCGGTGAGCGCGGGAGAGCGCTCGGCGCTGCACCACATCGACCCGCTCTCCCCGCACGGCCACGACCCGATGGTCACCGTCGCGCGGCACGAACCTCCGTGCGACGCGCGCGTCGCGGTGACGCGCACGGAGCACTTCTGCCTGCACCGGCGGGACCACCGGATGGAGATCACCCACTGGTTCCGGCCAGAGGAGCTGGACAACAACCTCGCCGGGATCCTCGCCGCCGAGCTGTTCGCGCCCGGCTGGCTCAGCGGTGTGGAGGTCTTCGAGCGGGTCTTCACCGAGGTCGTGCAGTCGGTGATCGACGACCCGCTGCGGGCGTGGACGACGTTCTACGACAACACGCTCGCCCGGATCCGGGAGTGCGGGGCGACTCCGCCGTCCGACGCGTCGCACTCCTCGATCGCCGGCTTCGCCCCGGTGTACGAGCGCGTCCTGCGTCTCACGCCGCCCGGCCGGGTCCTGGACCTGGGATCGTGCTTCGGTTTCCTGCCGCTGCTGCTGGCCGAGCGGGCCGAGCACTCGGTGATCGCCTCCGACCTCGCGCCCGGCAGCATGCGCCTGCTGGAGGCCGTGGCCGCGACCCGCGGTCACCGGATGCCCACCCTGGTCTGCGACGCCACCCAGGTCCCCCTCCCGGGCGGAACGGTCGACGCGGTCACGGCGATCCACCTGCTCGAACACCTCGAACCGGCCCGGGGTGACGCGGTCCTCGCCGAAGCGCTCCGCTTGGCCCGGCGGCACGTCATCATCGCGGTTCCCTACGAGGACGAGCCGAACGGCGCCTTCGGCCACGTCCGCACCTTCACCCCCCACGAGCTCCACCGGATGGGCGCGACCACCGGCCACCCCTACGAGGTGACCGACCACCACGGGGGCTGGCTCACCATCAGCAAAGCCCCCTGATCCCCGGTTCTCAGATGAGGTGGAGCTTGCTGGCCTCGTAGACGGCTTCGGCCCGGCTGGTGGCGGTGAGCTTGCGCATGATGTTGCGGACGTGGAACTTGACCGTGGTCTCGGAGATGAACAGCTCCGCTCCGATGTCGCGGTTGCTGAGGCCGTGAGCGAGCTGCCGGAGAACCTTGAGCTCCCGCTCGGTGAGCCGGGGTTGGCTGACGGGCGAGTTCATCGATTCGACCATCGCGGCAGCGGAGCGCGAGTCGAAGGAGCTCTCGCGGCGGGCCACCGCGCGGAGGGAGCGGACGAGTTCAGTGGTGTCGACGTCCTTGACGACGTAGCCGCGCGCCCCGCGGTGGATCGCCTCGACGACCAGCCGGCCGTCGAGGAACGTGGTCAGCACGAGGACGCCGAGATCCGGGTGCAGCCGGGTGAGCTGTCCGCACAGCTCGAGTCCCTCGGTGTTGTCACCGGTGGAGAGCTTCAGGTCCAGCAGCACCACGTCCGGATCGGCTCCGCCGACGACGTTGATCGCCTCGGCCGCGGACGCCGCCTCGCCGACGACCTCCAGGTCGTCCTCGCGTTCGAGCACGGAGCGCAGCCCGTGGCGGACGATCGCGTGGTCGTCCACGAGCACGATCCGCACCTGCGAAGAACCGCTTCGCTGGCCGGGGACCTCCGGGTTCACGGCACCACCTCCGCGTCCGGTGCGAGCGGCACCCGCAGTTGCAAGGCGATGCCGCCCATGCGCGAGCGGCGGATCCCCAACGTCCCTCCCAGCTCCGTCGCGCGGACGGCCATGTTGGCCAGGCCTCGATGCCGACCGGCGAGATCGGTCGCCTCCGACAGCTTCAGCGACCGTCGGAGCCGCGCCGGATCGCCCGTTCCGTCGTCGGACACCGTGAGCCGGAGCTGGTCGGTCTGGTAGACGAGGTGCACGACGGCCCGAGTGGCCTCGGCGTGCGCAACGATGTTGAACAGCGCCTCGCCGGTGAGCCGCAGGATCGAGCTCTCGTCCTCGGGCGGCAGCGGCGCGGGGGAACCGGCCACCCGCACCTCCACCTTCAACTCGCTCGACAGGTGCACTGTGGACAGCTGCTTGAGCAGAACGGGCAGCGAACCCGGTGGTTCCTCCGCTCCGTGGTGCAACGCGTAGATCGCCGCGCGCAGCCGCTCCACCGCCTGCTGCGTGAATCCCTTGGCCGGAGCGAGCTTGTCGGCGACGCGCTCCGCGTCCGGACCCATCTCGGCGAGTTCACCGCGGCAGACCTCGACGGTCATGCCGGCGCTGAGCACGTACTGGGTGACGGTATCGTGCAGCTCGCGGGCGATGCGGTGCCGTTCGTCGTCGAGCGCCTGCCGCTGCATCGCCTCCACCAGGCGCCGCTGGGTCTCCTGCAGCTCCGCGTTGCGAGCGGCGAGGTCCCTGGCCTGCTGGGCGGCGGCTTCCGAGAGCTGCTCGGTGCGCCCGCGCAGCTGGGCGGCGGCGTGGAAGAGGAACGAGTTGTGGACGGCGACGGCGGCCTGGTTCGCCAGGACCCGCAGGATCGCCAGGTCGGTGTCGGCCACCGGCACGTCACCGGGCCAGCCGACGAGCCCGCCGACCGGCTCGTCGTCCAGGGTCATCGGCGCCCGGACCCACCCGGGACCACCGGGTTCGAGTTCGACCTCCCACGGCCGGCTGCGGATCACCTCCAGCTGTTCCCGCACCTCCGTGGGCAGATCGGCCTCGTCGTCGACGAGCTCGCCGCGGTCCAGCAGGAGGAACCGGGGGCGGGCGGCGCGCAGCGCGCCGTCGGCGATGCCCAGCAGCAGCCGATCGGCCTGCAGGTGTTCGGCAGCGGCCCGCACCACCGCCTCGACCAGGGTGCGAGGGCCTTCGACGGTGCGCACCAGGGCGCGGGAGATGCGGTCGAGCGCTTGCACCGCGTGCTCCAGGCGCTCGGCGGATCGCACGTACTCCGGGTAGAACGAGCGCTTTCCGGAGCGCAGCCCCGTCAGCACGCCCAGGTCGTCGCCGAAGTCACCGCCCGACGCGGCGGCACCGCCGCTCACAGCGCCGCCCGGAACAGCCGCGCGATGTCCGTGGCCCGCGCTTCGCGCGGATTGGTGGTCAGGCAGGCGTCTTTGAGCGTGTTGCGGGTCAGCACCGGGACGTCGGCGTCGGACACCCCGAGGGATCGCAGCGTCTGCGGCACGCCGACCACGTCGGCGAGCTCCCGCACTCGATCCGCGAGCGCGAAGGCCACCTCCCCGGCGGGCACGCCGACCACGTCGATCCCGATCGCCGCGGCCAGCGGGACGTAGCGGGAGGCGTCGGTCTCGGCGTTGAAGCGGATCACGTGCGGCAGGAGCACCCCGTTGATCACCCCGTGCGGAGCGTCGAGCAGTCCCCCGACCTGGTGGCTCATCGCGTGGGTGGCCCCGAGGATGGCGTTGGTGAAGGCCATCCCCGCTTCCAGCGCACCTTGCGCCATCGCCACTCGCGGCTCCGCCTCGGCCGGGCGGAACAGCGTGCGGGCGAGGTTCCCGGTGATCAGCTTCGCGGCGTGCAACGAGTGCTGCTCGGTGAGGGTGTTGTGCGCCCGGGAGACGTAGGACTCGATCGCGTGGGTGAGCGCGTCGAGGCCGGTGGCGGCGTTGAGCCAGTCCGGCATGCTGGTCAGCAACCTCGGGTCGACCACCGAGATCTCGGGGACGAGCGCGCGGCTGAGGATCGTGATCTTGGTGGCGTTCGCGGTGTCGGTGATGATCGCGAACTGCGAGACGTCGGCACCGGAGCCGGACGTCGAGGGAGTCATGACCAGCGGCGGGATCGGGTTGGTCAGCTGATCGACGCCTTCGTAGTCCAGGATCCGGCCGCCGTTGCCGGACAGGATGGCCACGCCCTTGGCCGCGTCGATCACCGAGCCGCCGCCGACCCCGATGATCACGTCCGCCCCGGACTCGGCGTAGCGCTGGTGGGCCGCCTCGATCTCGTGGTCCTTGGGGTTGGGGGTCACGGCGTCCCACACGATCGCTTCCAGGCCGACCGACTTCAGGTGCCCGGCGGCCTCGGCCGCCCACCGCGCCTCGGTGAGCCCGCCATCGGTGACCAGGAACGGGCGGCGCGCACCGAGCCGCCGCGCGCAGTGGCCGAGCTCGGCCAGCGCCCCCGGCCCGAAGACGACCTCCGGCACGTGGAACTTCGCCAGGCGGGATGAATCGGCGCCCGGGGACGTGATCTGCGGCCCGGACAACTCGGGCACGTCGACCTGGCACGAGCTGGGCACCCGGCTTCGCACTGTCATCAGGCATCCTCCAGCCACCGGTGCGGGGATGTGCGCGGACCTCGACGATCGCGAGTCGGGTCGACGGGCCGAACCGAGGACCATCCTAGCCCGATACGTGACCCGCACCACATCGCTGACGCGCCCGGGAGCGACCGAGCGGGGCCCGCCCGATCAAGCGGACCCCGCAGCCGCCCCCCTTCGCACGGCACCCGCCGATCAGACGAGGCCGAACGCCGTGAGCTCGTCGTCGGTGAGCAACCGCGAGCGGATCAGGAACCGGACTCCCTCCGGCGCTTCCAGCGAGAACCCGCTGCCCCGGCCGCGCACGACGTCGATGGTCAGATGCGTGTGCTTCCAGTACTCGAACTGCGAGGCCGACATCCACACCGGGATCGCCTCACCGTCCACGTCGAGGTCGCCGAGGTGGATGTCGGAGCCTCCGGTGCGGAATTCCCCCGCCGGGTAGCACATCGGGGAGCTGCCGTCGCAGCACCCGCCGGACTGGTGGAACATCAGCGGGCCGTGGTCGGCCCGGAGGCGGCGGAGCAAGTCTGCCGCCTCCGGGGTCACGGCCACCCGGGCGGGCTCCATCAGAAGAAGCCCAGCTTGTCGGGCGAGTAGCTGACCAGCAGGTTCTTGGTCTGCTGGTAGTGCTCCAGCATCATCTTGTGGTTCTCCCGGCCGATGCCCGACTGCTTGTAGCCGCCGAAGGCCGCGTGCGCCGGGTAGGAGTGGTAGTTGTTCACCCACACCCGGCCGGCCTGGATCTCGCGACCCGCCCGGTAGGCGGTGTTGGTGTCGCGCGACCACACCCCGGCACCCAGGCCGTAGAGCGTGTCGTTGGCGGTCTTGATCGCGTCGGCGTAGTCGTCGAAGCGGGCGACCGACAGGACCGGGCCGAAGATCTCCTCCTGGAAGATCCGCATCTTGTTGTGCCCCTCGAACACCGTCGGCTCGACGTAGTAGCCGCCGGAGAGCTCGCCGCCGAGGTCCGCCTTGCCGCCACCGGTGAGGACCTTGGCGCCCTCCTGCTTGCCGATGTCGATGTAGGACAGGATCTTCTCGAGCTGGTCGTTGCTGGCCTGCGCACCGATCATCGTGTCGGTGTCCAGCGGGTTGCCCTGCTTGACCGCCTTGGTGCGCTCGACGGCCTCACCGAGGAACGTCTCGTAGATGCTGCTCTGGATCAGCGCCCGCGACGGGCAGGTGCAGACCTCGCCCTGGTTGAGCGCGAACATCGTGAAGCCTTCGAGCGCCTTGTCGTAGAAGGCGTCGTTGGCGTTGGCGACGTCGCCGAAGAAGATGTTCGGGCTCTTGCCGCCCAGCTCCAGCGTCACCGGGATGATGTTCTCGCTGGCGTACTGCATGATCAGCCGCCCGGTGGTGGTCTCACCGGTGAAGGCGATCTTGCTGATCCGGCTGCTGGAGGCCAGCGGCTTGCCCGCTTCGACGCCGAAGCCGTTGACCACGTTGAGCACACCGGGCGGCAGCAGGTCGCCGATGACGCTGAGCAGCACGTGGATCGAGGCCGGGGTCTGCTCGGCGGGCTTGAGCACCACGGCGTTGCCCGCGGCCAGCGCGGGCGCCAGCTTCCAGACGGCCATCAGGATCGGGAAGTTCCACGGGATGATCTGGCCGACCACGCCCAGCGGCTCGTGGAAGTGGTAGGCCACCGTGTTGTCGTCGACCTCGCCGAGACTGCCCTCCTGCGCCCGGATGGCTCCGGCGAAGTAGCGGAAGTGGTCGATGGCCAGCGGGATGTCGGCCGCCAGCGTCTCGCGGACCGGCTTGCCGTTCTCCCAGCTCTCGGCCACGGCCAGCCGCTCCAGGTTCGCCTCCATGCGGTCGGCGATCCGGTTGAGCACCAGCGCCCGCTCGGCGACCGAGGTGCGCCCCCATGCCGGTGCCGCGCCGTGCGCGGCGTCGAGCGCGCGCTCGACGTCATCGGCGGTGCCGCGGGCGATCTCGGTGAAGTCCGCGCCGGTCACCGGCGTCGGGTTCGCGAAGTAACCGCCCTTGGCCGGGGCCACGTACTCACCGCCGATGTAGTGGTCGTAGCGGGATTCGTAGGCCACGACGCTGCCCTGCGTACCCGGCGCTGCGTACTTGGTCATGCGTTGCCTCCTGCACGAGAACTTCCGTTGTCGTGCAGCAGCGTGTCCCACCTCACGTTGCAACGAGGTTGCACCGATCGGCTGCCCGACCGAACGGACGGTTTTCGGGCCCTTCACCGCGCCGATCCCTTGTCCCCGCCGGTCCTCGTGGTCATCATGAGCTCACGCGTCACCGCCGACGCGAGGACAGGAGGCAGCGTGCAGGCAGAGGAGGAATCCCCCACCGCGACGATGCTGGCCGATCCGCTGGAGTACGCATCGCTGCTCGGCCGGGTCTGGGACGCGGTGCTGCGCGGCGATCGCTCGTCCCACTCGCCGCGGACGCTGGTCTCCGAATCGTGGCAGCGGTCGCTGGCCGCCGAGATCGACCCCGACTCGTGCGAGGCGCCGGTGGTCTGCGAGCGCGCCGAGGTGCGCGACATGCGCACCGAACATCCTCTGGCCGCGGCGATTCCGGTGCTGAGGCAAACGGTCCTCGACGTCGCCGACGAGGCGATGCACGTGATGATCGTGACCGACCGGGACGGGCTGATCCTCTGGCGCGAGGGCAACGCCGACGTGCAGCGCCGCGCCGACCGGGTGCGGTTGAGCGAGGGAACCCGCTGGGCGGAGGAGGCCATCGGCACCAACGCGATGGGAACCACTCTGGCGGTCGGGAAACCGGTGCAGATCTACTCCGCGGAGCACCTGGTCCGGACCTACCACGACTGGACGTGCGCGGCGAGCCCCATCCACGACCCCGACACCGGTGACGTGCTCGGCTCGGTGGACATCAGCGGTCCGCTGCGGACCGTGCACCCGGCGATGGTGTCGCTGGTCAGCGCCGCGGCTCAGCTGGCCGAAAGTCACCTGCGGGCGCGGATGGCGGCGCGCGACGAGCAGCTGCGGGCCCGGAACATGCCGCACCTGCGGGCGTTGCGAGGTGAAGCCGGCGCGCTGCTGACCCGCACCGGGCGGGTGCTGGCGGTGGAGCCGGGCGCGTCGCTGCTGCCCGAGCGCGTCGATGTCGCCGACGGACGGGTCACGCTCGCCGACGGTCGCGAGGCCGTGCTGGAACGGCTCGCCGAGGGTTTCCTGCTGCGGCTGCCCGGTTCGTCCGCTACCCGCGCACGTCCGCGACCGGTCCTGTCGCTGTCCTTCTTGAACTCCGCGGGTCCGCGCGCGGTGCTCGACGGGCGCGAGGTCCCGCTCTCCCTGCGGCACGCGGAGATCCTGACATTGCTGGCGATGCGCCCGGCCGGGCTCACCGCCGACCGGCTGGCGTTCCAGCTCTACGGCGAGCGCGGCAACCCGGTCACCGCTCGCGCCGAGATCCACCGGCTGCGCACGCACCTGGGCGAGCACGTCATCGCCACCAAGCCCTACCGGCTCCAGGCCGAGGTCGACGCCGACTTCCTCGCGGTGCGCCAGGCCTTGCACGACGGCGACATCCGGACCGCCTCGGAGACCTACCGGGGCCCGCTGCTGGAGTACAGCGAGGCACCGGCGATCCGCGACGAGCGGGAGGAGCTGTACGCCTCGCTGCGCAACGCGGTCCTCGACCGCGGCGACGTCGCCGCCCTGTGGGCGCTGTTCCGCGACCACCCGACCGACGATCTGGAGGTACTGGGCCAGCTGGCGCACCGGCTCCCCCGCCATGACTCCCGCCGCCCGCTGGTCACCGCCCGGATGCAGCAGGTCCTGGCAGGCGAAGCCTGAGGTCAGGCCCGCAGGCCGGCGAGCATGACCTGCACGACGCGCTGGACCGATTCCACCCCGCCGGGCACCGGCAGGTGCGAGGACAGCGCACCCTCGACCATCTCGCAGATCAGCGCGAGATCGTCCGGTCCGACATCCTCGCGGATGAGCCCGCTCTCCTGTGCCTCGCGCAGCCCCGGAGCCAGGATCGCGACCAGCTGACCGGCGTATCGGCGCTGGTCGGCGGGGGTGAGCTCGCGGAACAACCGCACCAGGGGACGCCGCGAGATCTGCTCGTCGAACAGCTCCTCCAGCACTTCGATGAAGTCGCACTCGGCGACGAGCTCGCGCAGCATGTGCAGCTTGCTCTCGGCGACCGCGATCCCGAGCGCGTAGCGGTCGGAGAAGTGCCGGTAGACCGTGGCGCGGCCGAGTCCGGAGCGGCGGGCGATCTCCGACAGCGGCACGAGGTCGACGTCCTCGGTGAACGCCTCATCAGCGGCGCGCAGGATGACCTCCCGGTTGCGGCGCGCGTCGGTACGGCGAGAGCTCAGCACCGACTACCTCCGCATGACCGCACGACCTCCCAACTTACTCGCCAGTAGTGAGATCGTCGACCAGTTCAATGTCTCGTTTTGGCTCCCTAAGCTCGCGGCTCAGTCGACGAGGACTCGCCGTGGAGGTACCGCATGCCCGAACTCAGCCGCCGCACCCTGCTCGCCGGAACAGCCGCAGCAACGGGTCTGTCCCTGCTGGGCCCGTACGCGAACGCGGCCAGCCGGGTACCGCTCACCCGCGAGGAGCACCGGGTGGTCGTCATCGGCTCCGGGTTCGGCGGTGGCGTGACGGCGCTGCGGTTCGCCCAGGCCGGGCTGCCGGTGCTCGTGCTGGAGCGGGGCAAGCGCTGGCCGACCGGCCCGAACTCCGACACCTTCCCCACCCTCGCCTCGCCGGACGAGCGGTTCTTCTGGCTGGGCTCGGGCCCGTCGCTGTTCGGGATCTCCCCGCCGCCGTTCGAGCGCTACACCGGCCTGCTGGAGCGCGTGCCGGGCAACGGCATGGACATCATGTGCGCGGCGGGTGTCGGCGGCGGCTCCCTGCTCTACCAGGGCATGACGCTGCAGCCGACCGAGAACGTCTTCAACGCCAACATGCCCGAGCGGCTCGACTACGCGCGCATGGACCGCGTCTACTACCGGCGAGTGGCCGAGATGCTCAAGATCGCGACCGCCCCGGACGAGCTGATCAACCACGAGAACTACACCGCATCGCGGATCTTCGCCCGCAACGTCGAGCGGGCCGGCTTCTCGGTGGAGAAGATCCCGATGCCGATCGACTGGGACTACGCGCTGCGCGAGCTCCGCGGCGAGATGAAACCTTCCTACACCAACGGTGATTGCGCGTTCGGCGTGAACAACGGCGGCAAGCACTCCGTCGACGTCACCTACATCGCCCAGGCCGAAGCCACCGGCAAGGTCACCGTCGCCGAGCAGCACAACGTCACCGACGTGGCCAAGACCCGCGACGGCCGGTGGGAGATCCACGTCGACCGCATCGCCACCGACGGCACCGTGCTGGAGCAGAAGATCATCACCACCGGCGCTCTGGTGATGGCGGCCGGCACGGCGGGCACCACCCGGTTGCTGATGCGCGCCGCGGCCAAGGACCAGATCCCGGACATGCCCGACGGTCTCGGCTCCAACTGGGGTTCCAACGGCGACCGCATCTACACCTGGACCAACCTCGCCGACGACTTCGGCACGCCGCAGGGCGGCCCGGTGGTCTTCGGCAGCAAGGAGTGGGACGACCCGACGATGGCCAACACGGTCATCCAGGCGTCGATCCCGCCGACCCCGAACCTGCGGACCACGATGCTCGTCGGCTACGGCGTCAGCTCGGGACGCGGCCGGTTCGTCTACGACTCGAAGAAGGACGACGCGGTGCTGGACTGGCCCTCGCAGCCGGATTCGTTGCTGGCCAAGCGGATCGACGAACGCGTCGCCGCGGTCGCGGGCAACGGTTCGGTCCGCCTCGACACCACTTCGCTGGTCCCCAACACCTGGCACCCGCTGGGCGGCGCATCGATGAACGTGGTCTGCGACCTCGCCGGCCGCGTCAAGGGGCACCAGGGCCTCTACGTCCTCGACGGCGCCCTCATGCCCGGCAACACCGCCGCCTGCAACCCGTCGATGACCATCGCAGCGGTCGCCGAACGCGCCACCGACGAACTCCTCGCCCAGGACGCGGGAACCGTCTTCTAGCGGTTCGCCCCGCGCCACCGGGGGTGGCGCGGGGCACTCCCACAACCCCACTGCGGAGCCCACAACCCCAAGAACCCCACCCATCCGCGCTCGCAGAAGCTGCCCAAACCCGTGCGGACCGCCAAGCCACGACACCGGATTCCCATTTCGCGCGAAGTTTGAGCCCTGACTTCCCTTCCCAATTTCGCGCGAAATTGAGAATTCCCCGAGCCCCACCCGTCATGACCTGGTGAGACACGCCCGACCGCGGGGAGATTTTCCGATTTCGCGCGAAATTGGGAATGCTCGTGGCCCCGTCGATGAGAGGCGGGTGGCTCGGGCAGCCGGGGGGATCGGCGGGGTGGGTCTGCGGGGGCTCGGGCCTGGCGCTGGCACAATTCCGGGATGCGCAGGACGTTATCGATCGTCGCAGCATCAGCCGCCGTTCTGGCCCTGATACTCCTGATCGGGCCCTCGTTCGCGGTTCGCACCGAGATCCTGCACCGGGAGACGTCTCAGGATTCCGGGATGACCTACGAGTACTCGGGGACCCAGTGGTCCAGCGAGCTCTACCTGGTCAAGCAGTGGCACCTCACCGGATCCGACTACGAGTTGCGCATCGGGCCGGACGCCGCCAGCTACTACTACCCGGTCGAAGTCGGCTTCGGCTCGTCCCCTCCCGCCATCCGCGAGGTGGCCTGGCGCCCGGACGCGGTCGAGATCACCTTCACCACCGGGGACTCCGTCCACGTCCCGGCGGACAACTTCCGCAGCGTCCGCTGAGCCGCTGCCGTCCCCGGGATCACGACCAGCCGAGGGTGCCGAAGGGACGCCCCTCGCGGTAGGCGCGCAGACCCGCGGCCGGGTACGCGATGAGGTCGGCGGGCAGGTCGTCGAACCCGAACCACGCGATTTCGTAGCACTTCTCGGGCTCGCGGTTCTCGGGATCGCCTCGCCAGTCGCGCACCTCGAAGAACACGCCGAGCCTGGGTTCAACCCCAGACGCGGTCGCGTGCAGCGTGTGCACGTGATGGAGGGCCGAAGGCTCGATGCTGACACCGATCTCCTCGCGAGCTTCGCGGATCGCTGCCTGCGTTAACGACTCCCCCGCATCCAGCTTCCCGGACGGCAGATGCCACCACCCGTCGCCGTAGGCACCGCGCCGACGGCTCAGCAGCACACCGCCCTCCCGCACCAGGACCACGTGCGCGTCAACAACCACCCGATGAACCACGATCACCCCACCCAACGACACCCGTTCCGGCGAACCCCCGGATTCCGAGGGAGATCAGAACACGGAACTCCACTGAGATACGGGTTCGGGACGTGACCCCGGCTCGGCGGGAGCGTCGGACGCCTCCCCTACGGTGCGCGCATGAACCTCGGACTCGATCTGATCCTCGGCTGCGACGACGCAGCGGTTCTCGCTGAGCCCTGGAGGATCGGGCTCTGCGCCGCCGCGGCCTCTCCGACGCGAAGTGTTCTAGCGGGCGTGCCCGCCGTGAGGGAGCGGGACTCGTCGTGCGCCGAACCGAATAACTTGGTCGGATCCGCGGAAGCCGAAGAGCGGCGGACTCGGCAGCACCGGGCATCAACAGACCCAAGGTGGTGCTCTGATGAGGAGCGGTGAACTGGTGCGGAGTGAGAGTTCTCCCCGCCACTCTCAACGTATAGCGCAGACCGGGGCTTGCGGCAAGGGCCGGGGTGTGGCGCACAATCCTCTGCACACATGCCGTGACCTGCGATGACGAGCATCCGCAGCGCGGCTGGACGGGGGATTCATGACTGACGTGATCATCGCCGGTGCAGGACCGACCGGGTTGATGCTGGCCGCTGAGCTGCGGCTGCACGGGGTGCGGGTGCTGGTGCTGGAGGAGGCCGACGAGCCGAACGACTTCGTGCGCTCGCTCGGACTGCACGTGCGCAGCATCGAGGTGCTGGACCAGCGAGGACTGCTGGAGCGGTTCCTGGCCGAAGGGACCAAGCACCCCCTCGGCGGCTTCTTCGCCGCCATCTCCAAGCCCGCGCCCGAGCGCCTGGACACCGCGCACGGCTACGTGCTGGGCATCCCCCAGCCCACGACCGAGCGCCTGCTGGCCGAGCGTGCCTCCGAGCTCGAGGTCGAGGTCAGGAGAGGCTGCGCACTGGTCGGACTCGACCAGGACGCGGACGGCGTGACCGCCGAGCTCGCCGACGGCACGAGGCTGCGTGCGCCCTACCTCGTCGGCTGCGACGGCGGTCGGAGCACCGTGCGCAAGCTGTGCGGCATCGGGTTCCCCGGCGAACCGTCCAGAGTGGACACACTGCTCGCCGAGCTGAAGGTGACCGCGTCGCCGGAGACGCTGGCCGCGGTGACCGGCGAGGTGCGCCAGACCCAGAAGCGCTTCGGCATCGGCCCCCTCGACGGCGAGTGGTGCCGGGTCGTCGTGCCCGCCGCGGGCGTCGCCGACGACCGCGGAACGCCGCCGACCCTCGACGAGCTCTCCCGTCAGCTGAGGGCCGTCGCGGGCACCGACTTCGGCGCGCACTCCCCTCGCCGCCTGGCCCGCTTCGGCGACGCCACCCGGCAGGCCGAGCGCTACCGCTCCGGACGGGTGCTGCTCGCCGGCGACGCCGCGCACGTCCACCCGCCGGTCGGCGGCCAGGGGCTCAACCTCGGCCTCCAGGACGCGTTCAACCTCGGCTGGAAACTCGCGGCGGAGGTCGCCGGGTGGGCGCCCGCCGACCTGCTCGACAGCTACCAGGCCGAACGCCATCCGGTGGCGGCCGCAGTCCTGGACAACACGCGCGCGCAGATGCAGCTGATGTCCACCGAGCCCGGCGCGCAGGCCGTGCGGCGCCTGGTATCGGAGCTGATGGACTTCGACGTGGTCAACCGGCACCTGACCGAGAAGCTCATCGCACTCGACGTGCGCTACGACTTCGGCGGGGAGCACGACCTGGTCGGCAGGCGCATCCGGGACGTCGAGCTCAAGCACGGGCGCCTCTACGAGCTGATGCACGACGGACGCGGCCTGCTGCTCGACCAGACCGGCGATCTGTCGACCGAGGGCTGGGCGGACCGGGTCGACCACGTCGTCGACGTCGGTGAACAGCTGGACGCACCAGCCGTGCTGCTGCGCCCGGACGGCCACGTGGCGTGGGTCGGCGACGAGCAGCAGGACCTCCGCCGACACCTTTCGAGGTGGTTCGGAGGGTGACTCAATTCTCCCTCCGACACGCCCATGTTGGTGTTGGACTTCGCCTCAGCCCCAAGATGTAGAGTGTCGCTCGCTGGTGGTTCACCGGGTCCGAGCGGGCTCGGTGTGGCAACAGGGAACCCGGTGCGAGTCCGGGACTGCCCCGCAGCGGTGAACGGGAACGACCGCCGTCATGACGCACTGGACCCCTGGGGTTCGGGAAGCGACGGCTACTAGGACCTGTCTCGTGGTGAGGGAAGTTTTCATGAAAACTTCCCCCACCACGTACGAGACCGGACGCCCGTGAGTCCGAAGACCTGCCATCGGCGCGCGCACGCCCGTGCGCGCCGTCCGGGACCTCGCGGGAGGGTCCACGCGGACATGCGCCGGCCGCTGCCGCCGTCGCGTCCTCGCGCTCCTCCGCCGCCGGTTCCGGGCACGCCTTCCGAGCTCGCGAGGAGAGAGTCCCGGTGACCGACACCGCACTGTCCGAACCCATCCCGCTCACCGGCGGCCGAGTGTCCACTGTGGTTGATCAGGCCTGCGCGGGTCTGGCCGACGTGGACCCGTCGGCGGTGCTCACCGAGGTCGAGCGCAACGTCTACCCCGGCATCGGAGCGGCCGAGCTGAGCGAAGCGCTGATCATGTCGGCGCGCACCCTGGTCGAGTCGGAACCGAACTACGCCGGCGTCACCGCCCGACTGCTGCTGGACAAGCTGCGCGGCGAAGCGCTGAGCTACCTGGCGGGCTCCCCGCAGCAGGCCGACCAGGACCAGATGCGCGACCGCTACGGCGCCTACTTCACCGACTACGTGCGACGCGGCATCGAGCTGGGCAGGCTGGACCCGGAGCTGGCCCGCTTCGACCTGCCCCGGCTGGGCGCGGCGCTGGAGGCCGACCGCGACCTCGCCTTCGACTTCCTGGGGATGCAGACCCTCTACGACCGGTACTTCCTGCACCACGACGGGACCCGGTTCGAGCTGCCGCAGGCGTTCTTCATGCGGGTGGCGATGGGGCTCGCGCTGCGCGAGGACGACCGGGACGCGCGCGCCATTGAGTTCTACCGCCTGCTGTCGTCGTTCGACTTCATGTGCTCCACGCCGACGCTGTTCAACTCCGGCACCACCCGGGCCCAGCTGTCGTCCTGCTTCCTGACCACTGTGGACGACGATCTGCAGTCGATCTTCAGCTCCTACCGCAACAACGCCCTGCTGGCCAAGTACTCCGGCGGCCTCGGCAACGACTGGACCCCGGTGCGCGGCATCGGCGCCCACATCCACGGCACCAACGGCGAGTCCCAGGGCGTGGTGCCGTTCCTGAAGATCGCCAACGACACGGCGGTGGCGGTCAACCAGGGCGGCAAGCGCAAGGGCGCGGTGTGCGCGTACCTGGAGACCTGGCACATCGATGTCGAGGAGTTCCTGGACCTGCGCAAGAACACCGGCGACGACCGGCGACGCACCCACGACATGAACACCGCGAACTGGGTGCCCGACGAGTTCCTGCGCCGCGTCGAGGCCGACGAGCAGTGGACGCTGTTCTCCCCCGACGAGACCCCGGACCTGCACGACCTCTACGGCACCGAGTTCGCCGAGCGCTACCGGGAGTACGAGGCGGCCGCCGAGCGCGACGAGATCCGCGTGTTCCGGCGAGTGCGCGCGGTGGACCTCTGGCGCCGGATGCTGACCATGCTGTTCGAGACCGGCCACCCCTGGATCACATTCAAGGACCCGTGCAACCTGCGTTCGCCGCAGCGGCACGCGGGCGTGGTGCACTCGTCGAACCTGTGCACCGAGATCACGCTCAACACCGCCTCCGACGAGGTGGCCGTGTGCAACCTGGGATCGGTGAACCTCGCTCGGCACATCTCGGCCAACGGTCTCGACCGCGACCGGCTGAAGGCGACGGTGCGCACCGCGGTCCGGATGCTGGACAACGTCATCGACATCAACTTCTACACGATCCCAGAAGCCGAGCGCTCCAACATGCGGCACCGCCCGGTCGGCCTGGGGCTGATGGGCTTCTCCGACGCGCTGCAGAAGTTGCGGATCCCGATGTCCTCGGCCGCTGCGGTCGAATTCGCCGACCGCAGCATGGAGGAGATCGGCTACCACGCGATCGAGTCGTCCAGCCGGCTCGCCGAGGAGCGGGGCCGCTACGCGTCGTTCGACGGATCGCTGTGGAGCCAGGGCGTCCTGCCGATCGACTCGCAGGAGTTCGTCCGCGACGCGCGCGGCGATGCCGACCTCGACACGACGACCACATTGGACTGGTCGTCGCTGCGGGAACGGGTGCGCGACAAGGGGATGCGCAACTCCAACGTGATGGCCATCGCGCCCACCGCGACGATCGCCAACATCTGCGGGGTCGGTCAGTCCATCGAGCCGCTGTACCGCAACCTGTTCGTCAAGTCGAACATGTCCGGCGACTTCACCGTGGTCAACCCGCACCTGGTGGCCGACCTCAAGGAGGCCGGGCTGTGGGACGAGGCGATGGTGGCGGACCTGAAGTTCTACGACGGTTCGCTCGGGCCGATCGAGCGGGTCCCCGACGAGCTCAAGACGCTCTACGCCACGGCGTTCGAGATCGAGCCGCAGTGGCTGGTCGAAGCCGCCGCACGCAGGCAGAAGTGGATCGACCAGGCCCAGTCGCTGAACCTCTACCTGGCCACGCCCAGCGGCCGCAAGCTCGACGAGCTCTACCGGCTGGCCTGGCGCAAGGGGCTCAAGACCACCTACTACCTGCGTTCCACCAGCGCGACCCACGTGGAGAAGTCCACGCTGCGCGGCACCGACGGCAAGCTCAACGCCGTCCCGGCCGCGGCGTGCTCGGTCGAAGACCCGGAATGCGAAGCCTGCCAGTGATCCCCCAGGAGAAAGAGCACATGAGCACCACCACCGGACTCGGCACCATCGACCGCGACGGCGGGCGCGTCGACGTCACCGAGAAGGCCATGATCAACTCTCGGGCCGACGTCAACCAGCTGCTGCCGCTGAAGTACGGCTGGGCCTGGGACAAGTACCTCAACGGCTGCAACAACCACTGGATGCCCACCGAGGTGTCCATGCAGGCTGACATCGCGCTGTGGAAGTCCCGCGACGGGCTCACCGACGACGAGCGCACCATGCTCAAGCGCAACCTCGGGTTCTTCGCCACCGCGGAATCGTTGGTGGCCAACAACATCGTGCTCGCCGTCTACCGGCACCTCACCAATCCCGAGTGCCGGCAGTACCTGCTGCGGCAGGCCTTCGAGGAGGCCGTGCACACCCACACCTTCCAGTACATCTGCGAGAGCCTGGGACTCGACGAGGGCGAGCTGTTCAACGCCTACCGGGAGATCCCGTCGATCGCCGACAAGGACGCCTGGGCGCTGCACTACACCCAGAACCTGGAGAACCCGGACTTCGCGACCGGCACCCCGGAAGCCGACCAAGCCTTCCTGCGGGACCTCATCGCCTTCTACGTGATCTTCGAGGGCATGTGGTTCTACACCGGTTTCGCGCAGATCCTGTCGCTGGGCAGGCGCAACAAGATGGTCGGCATCGCCGAGCAGTACCAGTACATCCTGCGCGACGAGTCGATCCACCTGAACTTCGGCATCGACTGCATCAACCAGATCAAGCTGGAGAACCCGCACCTGTGGAGCGCCGAGTTCCAGCAGGAGGCCCGCACCATGCTCCGCGAGGCGTGCGAGCTGGAGACCGCCTACGGGCGCGACACCCTGCCGCGCGGGATGCTCGGGCTCAACGCGGACGTGTGCGAGCAGTACATGCGGTTCATCACCAATCGGCGCTGCGCTCAGCTCGGCCTGGAACCGGTGTTCCCGGAGACGGACAACCCGTTCCCGTGGATGTCGGAGACCATGGATCTGAAGAAGGAGAAGAACTTCTTCGAGACCCGGGTGACCGAATACCAGTCGGGCGCGGCCCTGAGCTGGGACTGAGCCGGCAGCTCCCAGTTTTAGTCCAAACTGAGCCGACATTTCGGGCACGAAAGGTCCTCGGTTTGGACTAAAGCTGGGATGCACCGCACCGCTCGCGGCCGACCTACGACTCGCCGACCTACGCCTCGGGGGCGGCACCTACCGAGAAGGGGGTGCCGAAGGGGTCTTTGAGCTCGGCGATGCGGCCGTAGTGCATGTCGTAGGGCGATTCCGCCGTGCCTCCGGCTTCGGCTGCTCGGGCGGCAGCCACGTCGGCGTCGTCGACCATGAACAGGGTCCCCCAGGAGGACGACGTGGCTTTCGGGTCACCGAAGATGCCGCCGATCTCGTGGCCGTCCGGGCGCCGCAGGAACGTGAAATCTCCGTCGCCTTGGTAACCCTCGGCGTCCAGGCTGAAGCCGAACACCGTCGCGTAGAACTCCCGTGCGGGCCCGGGGTTCGGGGTCACGAGATCGTTGCGCAGCCACGCGTTGGCCTCGTTGACCAGCCGCGCTCCGATGTGCCGGTTGCCGTGCCAGAGCCCGAACTGACCACCGACCGGGTCCTTGAGGATCGCCATCCTGCCCTTGTCCATCACGTCCATCGGCGGGGTGATCACCTGCCCGCCTGCGGCTTCGGCCTTGGAGATGGTGGCGGCGACGTCATCGGTGGCGAAGTAGACGTTCCACCAGAACTCGGTCGCCCCCTCGTCGTGGTTGGGCATGATCGCGGCGACTTCCCTCCCCCGGACCAGGCACATCGTGTAGCGGCCCATCGACTCGGGCCCCACGTCGAACTCCCATCCGAAGACCGCGCCGTAGAACTCCATCCCGCGATCGAGGTCCGGAACGCCCAGATCGATCCACGTCGGTGTTCCGCTCGGTTGGTTGGAATCCAGTTCCGTCATGGCTCCTCCTCGGCCGTGATGCCAAGACGGTAACCACCGGGCCCGACACATCGCCCCTCGAAGCTCAGGACTTGATCGGGGACCAGGCGCGCAGCCACGTGTCGGGGTTGCTGAGGTCCGGGGTGGCGGTCGCGTCCCGCACGACGGGCACCCGCATGAGCATCCCGAAGTTGTCCTGATCGGCGATCCGGCGCCCGAGGACGTCCTGGTTGCGCTCGCGCAGCTCGGGGTCGGTCAGGCAGCGAACGGCACCGAACCCGCCGCGGGTGAACACCCCGCTGCACACCGTCAGCGTGCGGCGGACGTTGTAGGGGTTGGGGAACCGCGCCAGCAGCCCCACGTCCTCGATCAACCGGTCGTCGTGCAGCGTCGGCCGGTACTGCCGGGGCTCGTCATCGACCTCGAAGATCTCGCCGTGCCCGAGGTCGTCGACCTCGACCTGGCGCACCGGCAGACCGAAGCGCACCTGCCGCCGCATGGGATTCATCGCCGGGCTGCCGAGCAGGACCAGGTGCGCCTGCAGGTCGTGGGGATCGATGCGGCGCGCGATCTCGAACCGCACGTCGGAGTCGGGGTTGAGCGCCCGGACGTGCCCGTAGAGCTCGATCAGCGAGTCCCCGTCGGCGTAGGAGGACATCCCGATGTAGTTGCGCCGCTCGGGCGAGGCCAGCGGCGAGAGGTTCCTGACCGGCACCCGCCCGGTGAGGATGCGCACGGGCCCTCCGTCGGCGAACCGCCAGAAGTCCGAGAAGCCCTGCGCCCCCGAGGACTTCTCCGCATGGGAGCGCAACGAGTCGAGCTCGTCCTTGAGGACGGCGCGCGCCTTGCGCTCCTCCTCGGTCAACGAGGCGAGCGAAGGCAACTTCCCGTTGCGCGCAGGGCTTTCCGCCGCGAAGAACGTCGCGTAGTCGCCGAGCCTCGCGGGTGGCGGCACCTTCGCGCCGCTCTCCCACTGGGACACGCTGGAGACCGCCACGCCGAGCCCCCGCGCGAGCTTGCCCTGGGTCAGGCCTTGGGCCTGGCGCAGCTCCCTCAGCCGCGCACCGAGTCCCGGCCGGAGCGCACTCACCATCGCCTTCCACCTCCCCTGGTCAGCCCTTGGGCCGCCACTCGTATAGCCGGTTAGCCGGGTTCTGCAGGTCGGGGGTACCGGTCACGTGCCGCATCACCGGCACCCGCATCAGCATCCCGAAGTGGTCCAGGTCCTCGACGTTGTCGTTGAGGTAGGCGAGGTTGCGGTCCTTCGCCTGCGGATCGGTCAAGCAGCGCACCGCGCCGAAGCCGCCACGGGTGAACACCCCGCTGCAGAAGGTCAGGGTCCGGCGGATGTTGTTCGGGTTCGGGATCCTGGCGAGCATGCCGACGTCCTCGATCAGCTGGTCGCCGCGGAAGCTCGGTTTCAGCCGGCGCTCGCCGTCGATCTCGAACACCGAACCGTCGTCGACCTCCTCGTCGGGGACCTGCCGGACGGGCCACTCCGCGGTCAGCCACTCCACCCAGGGGTTGATCGCACCGCTGCCGAGGAACACCAGGTGGGCCCGCAGGTCGTCGTCACCCAGGTATTCGAGCCGGATCTCGACCGCCGAGCGCGGGTTGGCCGCTCGCACGGTGCCGAACAGCTCCACGGCGGCGTCCAGGTCGGCGCAGCGGGCCAGCGACAGGAAGTTCGGGGCGCTGGGGGTGCCCAGCGGCGACCAGTGCTTCTCGGTCAGGCCGCCGGTGACGATGAGGATCGGCCCGTCGTCCGGGAAGTGCCAGAAGTCCCGCGTCGTACCGGCTTCCACCGGAGCGCTCACGTCCTCCCCCGTCGCTCGCAGCTGGCCGAGCTCCTGCTTGAGGCGCAGGCGCTCTTCGCGCTGCTCTCCGGTCAGCGCGTTCTCCGGCGGAACTCCGCCCGAGCTCGCGCCGGAGGCGAAGAACGTGGCGTAATCGGCCAACCGGGTGAGCGGGGGGAGTTTCGCGCCGCTCTCCCAGGAGGAGATGCTCGACACCGCGACGCCGAGCGCCCGTCCGAGCCGAAGTTGCGTCATACCACGGGATTCGCGCAGCTCACGAAGTCGCGAGCCGAGCTCCCCGCTTCCGCCATGGCTCCCTGGACGAGCCATCCCGTCCTCTCCTTCACTCCGGCCGGAGAATTTCACCAAACTTCACTGAAGCGCTGAAGACCAGCAGATACTCGCACCTCGGCACGATAACGGCAAGTCATTGCCCCACAAACACATTGACGCTCTGTTGAAGCAATCGCATACTGGCCGTGCAGCGTTTCACCGGCGAGAAATGAACTTCAACGGAGAAGTGAAATTTCACCGCCAGGAGCGCAGGGCGCCTCGACCACCCCAGAGGCGCGGCCGGCGGATCGCCGGCCGGACACGCGAACGCCCCCGGAACTCGTTTGGCCACGACCGGGGGCGCCACGCGCACTCACGATCACCCTCACAACGGGACACCACCCGTGAAGGGAGCTCGCATGTTCACGATACTCCCGGAGGTGCTGGCGGCAAACGACCCACAGGTCGTCACCCCGGACACCGTTTCCACCGCACTGCAAGGAATGCTGCTCGGCGTCCTGGTCGCGATGTTCGCGGCAGCGGTCGTGCTCGCCAGGGCCATGTCCGGCCTGGCCGGCATCGTCCGATCGGTGCTCGGCCCGCCAGCGGCGGTGTTCACCGTCCTGTCGGTCCTCGCCCTGATCCTGGTCGCCGGGAACGCGGGGGCCAGTCCATGATCCCCACCCGATCCGCACCGGGTGGACCCGCGAACCCCGGGTCCGCCCCCGGTGCGATCGGGGACGACCGGCCCGTCCCCCGACCTGCGCCTTCATCGAGGCACTGGTCAGGCAACCATGGACATAAGACCGATTTGTCCGCCTTTCATTGCGCGGCCGCATGAGCTCGATTACGTTCCCGCCCATGCCTGCCGCCATTTCCTCCGAATTCCGCTCCGTCCCCGACATGCTGCGCGATCGCGTCCAGCGCTCGGGCGACACCGAGGCCTTCCGGTACCCCGACGGCGAGCAGTGGCACTCGCTGACCTGGTCGCAGACCTGGGAGCGGGCCCGCTCGATCGCGCTGGGCCTGCACTCGATCGGCCTGGAATCCCAGCAGCGGTGCGGAATCCTGGCCGGCACGCGGATGGACTGGATCCTCGCCGACATGGGCGTGATGTGCGCGGGCGGCGCCACCACCACGATCTACCCGACCACCACGGCCGAGGGCTGCGCCTACATCGTCACCGATTCCGGCTCGACGATCGTGTTCGCCGAGGACGACGAGCAGATCGCCAAGCTCCGCGAGCAGCGCGCGAACATGCCCGGCCTGACGCGGGTCATCACCTTCGACGGCACCGCCGACGGCGACTGGGTGCTGAGCCTGGACGAACTGGAGGCCCGGGGACGCGCGCTGCACGCGGAGAGGCCGGAGCTCTTCGACGAGCTGGTCGGCTCGGTCGGCGTCGACGATCTCGCGACGCTCATCTACACCTCCGGCACCACCGGCAACCCCAAGGGCGTGCGGCTCGCCCAGTCGAACTGGGTCTACGTGGCCGAGGCGATGCACGCCATCCGCGAGATGACCGCCGAGGACGTGCAGTACCTGTGGCTGCCGCTCTCGCACGTGTTCGGCAAGGTCTTGCAGGTGGGCCAGATCCGAACCGGCTACGTGACGGCGGTGGACGGCCGGGTCGACAAGATCGTGGACAACCTCGCCGTGGTGCGGCCGACGTTCGTGGCCGGTGCACCGCGGATCTTCGAGAAGATCTACAACAAGGTCGTCATGCAGGCCAAGGAAGGCGGCGAGGCCAAGTACAAGATCTTCCGCTGGGCCTGCGCGGTCGGCCTGGAGATCTCCCGGCTGCAGCAGGCCGGTCAGCGACCGGGGCTGGGGCTGAAGGTCCAGTACGCGGTCGCGGACAAGCTCGTGTTCGCCAAGCTGCGCCAGAAGTTCGGCGGCAGGCTGCGGTTCTTCATCTCCGGCAGCGCCGCGCTGGCCCCCGACATCGCCCGCTTCTTCCACGCGGCGGGCGTGCTGGTCGCCGAGGGATACGGGCTCACCGAGACCACGGCCGCGAGCTTCGTCAACCGCACCGACGACTTCCGCATCGGCACCGTCGGTCAGCCGCTGCCCGGCATGGAGGTCCGCATCGCCGAGGACGGCGAGGTGCTGCTGCGCGGTGGCGGCGTCATGCGCGGCTATCACGGGATGCCGGAGGCGACCTCCGAGGTGATCACCGCGGAGGGCTGGTTCCACACCGGCGACATCGGCGAGCTGGACGACGCGGGGCGGCTGCGCATCACCGACCGCAAGAAGGACCTGATCAAGACCTCCGGCGGCAAGTACGTGGCGCCGCAGTCGGTGGAGGGCAAGTTCAAGGCGCTGTGCCCCTACGTCAGCAACGTGGTGGTGTTCGGCGACAAGCGGCCCTACTGCACAGCGCTGGTGACCCTCGACGAGGAGGCGATCGTCGAGTGGGCGCGGGCCAACGACCTCGCCGGGCTCTCCTACCAGGAGCTGGCCGCGCACCCGAAGGCGCACGAGATGGTGGCCGCTGCGGTCGAGGACCTCAACGCGACGCTGAACAGGCACGAGACGATCAAGCGCTTCTCGATCCTGCCCCGCGAGCTGACCATCGAGCACAACGAGGTCACGCCGAGCCTGAAGATCAAGCGGAAGGCGGTCGCCGACAACCACGTCCACGCCATCGAGGAGCTGTACCCGAACTCGGTCGAATCGATCTGACCGGCGGCGATGGAGGTCGCGGCGGTGGGCAGGCCCCGCCGGCGCGGCCTCGCTCGCGGGGGCGCGCTACTCCGTAGGCGTGTCTTTCGTTGTGCGCAGTTCCCCGTCCACTTAATGTACAGGAATGAACAGGACTGGACAGGTTCCCTTCGGGAAACGTGACCGGTTGATCGCCGAGCTCACCGAGCAGATCCGCTCGGGCAGGCTCGCGCGCGGTGAGCAGTTGCCGGGCGAGAACCAGATCGCGGAGAAATACCAGGTCAGCCGTGGCACCGTGCGCAGCGCTCTGTCCGAGTTGCAGCGCCAGGAGCTCATCGCCACCCGCAGCGGAGTCGGTTCCTTCGTCACCTTCGACGGTGTCACGCTCGATCAGACCGTCGGCTGGGCCACCGCGCTGGCCGATTCCGGCTTCGACGTCAGCACCGAGCTGCTGAGCATCGAGCGCACCGCGGACGCGGAGCTCACCGAACGCTTCGGCCTCGCGGAGTTCGTCGCAGTCCGGCGGCTCCGCCGAGACCGGGCGGTAGGGCCGGTGTCGGTGGAGACATCGCTCATCCCGGCCGTCGGCGAGCTCAGCGGGCTGCCCGAGCGCGGGCTGCTCGACGACTCCATCACCGCCACGTTGCTCTCGGCCGGTCTGGTCGCAGGGGCCGGTGACCAGCGCATCGGGACCCATGCGCTGTCCGCCGAGATGGCCGCGCTGCTCGAACGCACCGAGGGCGAGCTGTTCCTGCAGGCGGTGCGCACCAGCGTCTCCGCCGAGGGCGAGCTCGTCGAGCAGGTCACGAGCCTGCTCGATCCGAACCGGTTCCAGTTCCACCTGACGTTTGGCCGCCCATGAGCACTCGCGAACGCGCGCTCGGCGCTTTCTACGGACTGGCGATCGGCGATGCCCTGGGCATGCCGACCCAATCGATGTCCCGAGAGGACATCGTCACCCACTACGGCTTCATCCGGTCGCTGCGCGACGCGGTCGCCGAGCAACCGATCTCGCCGAACCTGCCGGCGGGCACCGTCACCGACGACACCGAGCAGGCGGTCCTGGTCGCCGACCTGCTCGTCGGCGGTTCCGGCACGATCGACCCGATGGTCTTCGGCAAGGCGCTGCTGGACTGGGAATCCGACATGGTCGCCCGCGGGCTGGCCGACCTGCTCGGCCCGTCCACCAAGCGCGCGCTGAAGTTGCTGGAGTCCGGGGCTGATCCGGAGGAGACCGGCCGCGGCGGCACCACCAACGGTGCCGCCATGCGCATCACCCCGGTCGCCATCGCCACGCCGCCCGAGCTGCCCCGGCTGGTGGAGGCGGTCGTCGCGACCAGCAAGCTCACCCACAACACCAACGTGGGCATCGCGGGTGCTGCGGCCGTGGCCGCCGCCGTGTCGGCCGGGATCGACGGGGCGGACCTGCCCACCGCGCTCGACCAGGCCGAGCACGCCGCCGCACTCGGCGCCCGCAAGGGCTGGTGGTGCGCGGGAGGCGACATCGCGTGCCGGATCAGGTGGGCGCGGCGCTGGGTGCGCGGCATGGACCGGACCACGCTGTCCTACGCTGTTTCCAAGGTCATCGGAACGTCGGTCGCCGTGCAGGAGTCGATGGTCGCCGCGTTCGCCCTCGCCGAGGCGCTGGGTGACACGCCGGTCGAGGCGCTGACCACGGCCGCCGGGCTCGGCGGTGACACCGACACGATCGCCGCCGTCCTCGGAGCGATGCTCGGTGCGCAGCACGGTCTTTCCGGTTTTCCGGTGGACCTGCTGGCCAAGGTGCGCGAGGTCAACCGACTCGACCTGGGACCCGCCGTGGACGGCCTGCTCGAACTGAGGAACTCCGGCAGCTGAAGGAGATCGCATGGTCCGCGAGGCCACGTCCGAGACCGCGGAGAGCGCCTTGGAGACGCGCGGGATCGAACCGGTACCAGAGGGTGAGCGCACGGGACATCCGATGCAGCTGTTCTGGGTCTGGTTCGCCGCCAACATCTCGATCCTCGGCTTACCCCTCGGCGCCACGCTCGTCGCCGAAGGACTCGCCTTCTGGCAGGCCGCGATCGTCGCCGTGATCGGTTCGGTGGGCTCGTTCGCCATCGTTGGCGTGGTCTCGATCGCCGGACGTCGCGGCGGCGCACCGGGTTTGACGCTCTCCCGCGCGGTCTTCGGCGTGCACGGCAACGCCGGACCGACCCTGGTGTCGCTGATCTCGCGGCTCGGCTGGGAAACGGTGAACACCACTACCGCCGCCTTCGCGCTGCTGTCGCTGTTCACGATCCTGTTCGGCACCGTCGGCGACGCCAAGGCCGCACCGCTGCTGACGATCGTGTGCATCGCGATCTTCGAGCTGCTGACGATGGTCGTCTCCGGCCTGGGGCACAAGGTGCTGGTGGCCGTGCAGCGGTGGGCCACCTGGATCTTCGGCGCTCTGAACATCGTCGTGGCGATCAGCCTCGCGGCCACCATCGACTGGCACGCGGTCGGTTCGGCCTCGCCGGCCCCGGTCGGCGTGGTGATCGCGGGCATCGGCACGATCGCCGCGGGCACCGGCATCGGCTGGGCCAACGCGGCGGCCGACATGTCGCGCTACCAGTCCCCCGCGGTCAAGGCCGGGTCGCTGATCGCCTCGGCCTCGGTCGGGGCGGGCATCCCGCTGATCCTGCTGATCTCGCTGGGAAGCCTTCTCGCAGCGGGGGATCCGGCGCTGGCGGAGGCGGGCGACCCGGTCGCCGCGATCCGCGCGATGCTGCCCGCCTGGATGGCGGTGCCGTACCTGATCGCCGCAGTCGGCGGACTGCTGCTGTCCAACCACCTGTCGGTGTACTCGGCGGGCCTGACGACGCTGACCATGGGCATCAACATCAAGCGCGTCTACGCGGTCGCCGTGGACGTCGTCGTGACCTTCCTCGGCTCGATCTACTTCATGCTCGTGGCCGACAGCTTCTACGACCCGTTCGTCACCTTCATCAGCCTGCTGGCGATCCCGATCACCGCGTGGCTGGGCGTGTTCCTCACCGACATGCTGCACCGCAAGACCTACGACCCGGCCGGGCTGATGGACATGCGCAGCAGCAGCTCCTACTGGTACCGGGGCGGGGTCGAACCGCGCGCGTTCTTCGCGTGGGCGCTGGCGATCGTGGTCGGATACCTCTTCAGCAGCAACGACTTCTTCACCGGCCTGCTCGCCGAGACCTGGTTGGGGGAGAACGGCCTGGGCTGGGTGATCACCTTCGTCATCTCCGCCGGGGTGTACGCGCTGCTCGGCGGCAGCCGGAAGAACGCGGCATGACCGGGCGTCTCGTGCACACCGGTCAGGTCGTGCTCGACCTCGTGATGCGGGTGCCGTCGCTGCCGCCCGCGGGCGGTGACGTGCTGGCGGAGGGCACCGAACTGCTCGCCGGCGGTGGGTTCAACGTGATGGCCGCCGCCGCCCGGTCCGGTGCGCGGGTGGTCTACGCGGGCGCGCACGGCACCGGTCGCTTCGCCGACCAGGCCCGAGAGTCCTTGCGGGACGAGGGGATCGAGGTCGCGCAGCCGCAGCAACCCGACGCCGACAACGGGATCTGCGTGGCGCTCGTGGAACCCAGCGGTGAGCGCACGTTCGTCACCGGCGTCGGTGCCGAGGGCCTGCTGCTGCCGGAGCAGCTGGCCCAGGTGCGCACCGAGGCCGACGACGTCGTCTACCTCAGCGGTTACAGCCTGCTGCACCCCTCCAACCGGCAGGCTTTGCTGGCCTGGCTTCCCGGGGTCTCCTCGCGGGTGACGCTGGATCCGTGCCCGCTGGTCGCCGACATCCCCGGCAAGGTGCTCGACGCGGTACTCCCGCACGTCGACCTGCTCAGCTGCAACGCCGAGGAGGCCCGCACCCTCGCCGGGGTGCCCGAGACCGCCTCCGCCGCACCGAAGCTGGCCGGACGTCTCGGCCCGTCGGCGGCGGTCGTCGTGCGCGACGGCGAATCCGGCTGCCTGCTCACCACGGACGGCGAAACGCACCGCATAGCTGGCTTTCCCGTCACCCCGGTCGACACCAACGGTGCCGGGGACACCCACTGCGGCGTCCTCGCGGCCGCCCTGCTGGAGGGCGCCGACCTGGCCGGAGCCGCGCGCCGCGCCAACGCGGCCGCGGCCCTGTCCGTGCAGAAGAAGGGCCCGGCCACCGCACCCGCGCGCGCCGAGCTCGACGAGTTCCTGGCTCGCTAGAGGAGTCCGACGCCCGCCCAGCAGCCGGCGCGGTGCGGCTCCCAGCCGTTCGGGTCGGCCGGGTCGGGCCGCCACTGCGGGCTCCACACGAGCCCGGGCGGCACCAGCTCGGTGCCGTCGAACAACTCCCGCACCTCGTCGGCCGTGCGGAAGGTGATCCGCGCGGTGGTCTTCTCGGCGAAGAACCGCTCGACCCGCGCTGCCTCCTCCTCCCGGTGGTCGGCGGTCAGCGTGGAGATCACCAGTGCGCTGCCCGGCACCAGCACGTCGCGGTAGCGCCGCATCCCGGCCTGCTCCTGCTGGGTGATGTAGTGCAGCACCGCCACGTTCAGCAGCGCGACGGGTCGCGAGAAGTCCAGCAGGCGTTCGGCTTCCGGCGATTCGAGCACGGAATCCGGGTCGCGGACGTCGGCCTGCACGATGCCGGCGTGGGCGTTGCCCTCCAGCAGGTGCCGGGTGTGCGCCACGGCGACCGGCTCGACATCGGCGTAGAGCACCCTGACCCGCGGGTTCCGGGCCTGCGCGATCTCGTGCACGTTGCCGACCGTCGGGATTCCCGATCCCAGGTCCAGGAACTGGTCGATCCCGCGGTCGAGGCAGAACCGCACCGCGCGTTGCAGGAAGGCCCGATTGGCCCGCGCGATGAACGGGCCGGTGGGTGCCACGGTGCGGCGGATCTCCTCCGACGCGGCCCGATCGGCCTCGAAGTTGTGCTCCCCACCCAGGTCGTAGTCGTAGATTCGCGCGGCGTTCGGCGTCGTGCAGTCCACCCCGGGAACGTCCACCATCCACGCCCCAAAACTCCGTTGCCAGGACATCGCATCGCAAGCTACAACGAACGCCCGCCGGTTCGAACCCGGTCCTCGGCGGATTCCCCTGGAAGTCGCAACTCCGGGGCTCGGTGAAGCGGTGCGGGAGGCACGGGGATGATCCGGTCGGCGAACGAAGCGGACGTTGCGCTGCTGCGGCAGCTGGAGCGCGACGCCGGAAGGGCGTTCGCCCCTCTGGGGATGGATCTCGTGGCCGAGGACGAACCACCGTCACCGGAGACGCTGCGGAGCTACGTGGCGGCGGGCAGGGCGTGGGTGCACGTCGCCGGGACGACACCGCTCGCCTACCTCATCGCCGACGTCGTCGACGGCTGCGCGCATGTCGAGCAGGTCACCGTGCACCCCGAGCACGCAGGTCGGCGGATCGGCCTCGGGCTCATCGAGCACCTCGCGGCGTGGGCTCGGTTCCGCGGTCTTCCGGCGCTGACGCTGACCACCTTCACCGAGGTCCCCTGGAACGGCCCGTACTACTTGCGCTGCGGATTCCGCTACCTCTCGGACTCCGAGATCACCCCCGGGCTGCGCGAGATCCGCGCCGCCGAGACGCGCGCGGGCCTGGATGCCTGGCCGCGCGCCTGCATGCGCCGCGAGCTCACCGACCCGCGCGAGGCCTGATCTTGTGAGCGCCGGTCCGGGGTTGCAGACTGCGTCGTTATGTCGAAATTGATGCGTTGTGCCCTGTTGTCGGCACTGATCGCGGTCGTGACCGCGTTGGGACTGGTGGCGCCCGCCGGAGCTGACCGCGAGATCGATCCGCGTCCCAGCACCGAGGAGCTCGCGCGTCAGCTGGTCGAGCTGCAGGTGCGCAGCCGAGGTGAGGTCAGAGTCGCTCCGATCGGCGCCAGCAACCAGGGGCGGCCGGTGTGGAGCGCGCGGGTCGGTCACGGACCGACCCGCATCCTCTACGTCACCCAGCAGCACGGCGACGAGCCACTGGGCACACCTGCGGCCGTGGAGTTCCTGCGCGATGCGGGGATCGGGAACTCCCAGCACCAGCGCTGGCTGCGCGATCAGCTGACCGTCGACGTGGTGGTGCGTGCCAACCCCGACGGCCACGAGCACGGCTGGCGCTACAACTACGCGCCCGAAGCCGACCCGGAGCACGGCGAGCAGGGCAAGGGCTACGACATCAACCGCTACCACGATCCGGACGTGGCTCCGGAGGACAACCCGGCGACCGAGGCGGGTCTGATCCAGCGGCACCACGCGGAGTTCGCACCGCAGGTCGCGGTGGATTACCACATGCAGGGCCGCTACGTCGGTGGCGACGGCCGCGAGATCACCGCCTCGCTGATGTGGCCGACGACCCCGGGCGTGGCCGCGGAGCCGCTGGAGCTGGCCAAGCAGGTCTCGGTCGTGGCGCGGACGGCGATGGATTCCGGCGGTGCCAACGTGTCCCAGTACCCGGGTGGCGACTACCGGGGCATCGCGCGCAACGCCTACGGGCTGCTGGGCAGCGGCAGCGTGCTGATCGAGCTCAGCGACATGGGACCGGAGCACGAGCAGTTCCAGATCTCCTCGGCGCTGGCCTCGATGCACGCCATCGCCAACACCACCGCCGACGGCACGGTCACCGACGTCGACCCCGCCCGAGCCGACGAGATCCCACCCCGAGGCGACCCCCTCCCCTCAGCCCGCTGAAGCGCACCCCGCGAGCGGACCTCACCCGGTCCCAGTTTTAGTCCAAACTGAGCCGACATTTCGGGCACGAAAGGCCCTCGGTTTGGACTAAAACTGGGAAGTGCCGGGCACATTCACCCGAAGGGACCACCGCCCCGTGCTCGGTCGGAGCCGATCGGCGCCGGGCGCCGGTGTGGCACTTCCGGCGTGGAGCTTCCGGCGGTGTTCGGTGTGGAGGGTCCGGGGTTCTGGGGGTTCCGGTCAGGGGGTGAGGATTCTGGTCAGCCAGGTGTTCCGGGCCTGCGCGGCGGACTTGCTGAGATGGGCGTCGGGGACCATGCGGAAGCTGTGGAAGCCGCCTGGCCAGACGTGCAGCTCGGCGATGCCGCCCGCCTGCCAGATGCGGGTCGCGAAGGCCACGTCCTCGTCGCGGAAGGTTTCCGCGGAACCGACCTCGATGAACGTCGGGGGCAGCCCGGACAGGTCCTGGGCACGCGCCGGAGCGGCGTAGGGCGACACGTCCGCACCGCCCCGCGTCTCCCCCAGCAGCGCGGTCCAGCCGACGCCGTTGGCGTGCTGATCCCAGATGCCCAGCCCCCGCATCTGGTTCGCCGACGGGGTGTCGTTGCGGTCGTCGAGCATCGGGGCCATCAGCAGCAGTCCCAGCAGATCCGGCCCGTCGAGATCACGGCACATCAGCGCGACCGCGGCGCCCAGCCCACCGCCCGCGCTGCCGCCGACGATCACCACGCGCTCCGGGTCGAGACCGTGCTCCGCTCCGCGCTCGGCGACCCAGCTCAGCCCTGCGTAGCAGTCCTGCACGGGCGCCGGGTGCGGGTTCTCCGGCGCCAGCCGGTAGTCCACCGACACGATCGCGCAGCCGATCTCGCGCCCCCACTCGGCGGCCATGACGTCGAGGGACTGCCGGTGATCGCCCATGATCATGCCGCCGCCGTGGATGGAGTACACGACCGGCAGCGGACCGTCGAGCTCGGCCGGGCGCACGATCACCAACGACACCTCGGGCGCGCCCTGCGGTCCGGGCACCTCGCGGTGCTCGACGGTGAACCCGTTGGCCTCGAGCTGGTCATCGGTGGTGAACTGGCGGGACATCTCGCGCAGCTTCGGAACGTCCTCCACCGCGAAGTCCATCCCGGTGTCGGGCATCGCCTTCAGGAAGACCTCCAGCTCTGGGTCGAACGGAACCGGTGGCAGGGCCTCGCTCATCTCACATTCCTCACTCGCGCAGTCCACGGCGGACATCTCGGAGCGCGGCCGGTCGAGCCGAGCTCCCCACCGATCCAACCACCGCCCGCAACCGGTTTCAGCGCGACGCCCGCGCGGCGACCAGCACGGCATCGACGGGCTCGTCCTTGGCGGGCAAGAACGCGGCGATGCTCAACGCCGCGACAGCGGCCAGGCAGCCGATGCCCATGATCACCTGGAAGCCGGTCTGCGAGGGCACGGTCGCCGAGCCGAAGTCGATGGTCAGCTGCGCCAGAACGGCACCGGCCACCGCGCTGGAGACCGACGTCCCGATCGAGCGCATCAGGGTGTTGAGGCTGTTGGCCGCGGCGGTCTCCGACACCGGGACGGCGGCCATGATCAGCGCGGGCATCGCACCGTAGGCCAGCCCGATGCCCGCACCGATGATGCTGGAGACGATGATCAGCTGCCACAGGCTGCCCATGAACACCACGCCGAGCCCGTAGCCGGCGGCGACGACCACGGCTCCGATCATCAGCGTCACCTTCGGACCCTTGGCCTTCGAGATGCGTGCCGAGACCGGGGACATCGCCATCATCACCAGACCGGACGGGGCCATCACGATGCCGACCGCGAGCATGGTCTGCCCCAGGCCGTAGCCGGTTCCGATGGGCAGCTGCAGGACCTGCGGGAAGACCAGCGACTGCGCGAACATGGCGAACCCGAACACCGCCGAGGCGATGTTGGTCAGCAGCACCTGCCTGCGGGTGATGGTGCGCAGGTCCACCAGCGGCGCGGTGATGCGCAGCTCCCACCAGGCCCACACGGCGAAGACCACGACGGCCGACGCGGCGAGCGCCAGCGTGGTCGAGCTGCCCCAGCCCCAGGCCGCGCCCTTGGACACGACCAGCAGCAGGCAGATCAATCCGGCGGACAGGCCCAGCGCGCCGAGCGGGTCGAACCGCCCGCCGGAGCGCACCGGCGATTCGGGCACGAAGGTCACCACGAGCACCACGGCCAGCGCGCCGAGCGCGGCCGAGCTCCAGAACAGCACGTGCCAGTCGGTGCGCTCGGCCAGGAACGCGGCGGCAGGCAGGCCGAGGGCACCGCCCACCCCGAGCGAGGCGCTCATCAGCGAGGTCGCCGAACCGAGCCGTTCGGCGGGCAGCTCATCGCGCATGATGCTGATGCCCAGCGCGATCACACCGGACGACAGGCCCTGCATGATGCGGCCGACGACGACCACCGGCAGCGATCCGCTGAGCCCGCAGACGACCGAGCCGAGGATGAGCATCGCGAGGCTGATCAGCAGCATCCGCCGCTTGCCGTACATGTCCCCGAGGCGTCCGACGACCGGCGTCGCGACCGCGCCCGCCAGCAGCGTGGCGGTGACCGCCCACGCGGTGTCGGCGGCGGAGGCGTGCAGCAGGCCGGGCAGCATCGGGACCAGCGGGATCACCGTGGTCTGGGTCATCGCGACCGAGATGCCGGCGAAGGCCAGCACCAGGACCACGAGGTTGGATCGTTCTGCCCCCGGAGCAGCGGGTTCGTCCGCCTTGGTGGGAGTTGCTCGCATGCTCGCCGGGACCTCTCGTTCTCGCACTGCCTCGGATGTCCCGAACACCCTAATTCAGTCAGTTGACTTAATCCAGTCGGCGGCGCTACTTTCGAATTGGCACGACCAAAATCACAAGGAAGGTCGGCATGACCAACACGCTGCACCCAGCCGAGAAGGCAGGCGTCCCCGACTACCCGATGACCCGCGCATCAGGCTGCCCCTTCGACCCGCCGCCGGAGCTCAGCGCCCTGCAGCGGGAAACACCGATCCACCGGGTGCGGCTCGCTGACGGCACGACGCCCTGGCTGGTGACCCGCTACGCCGACCAGCGCGCGGTGCTCGCCGACCCGCGCATCAGCTCCGACGCAGACAGGCCCGGCTACCCGCGCGGCGTGCCCGCCCAGCCCGGCGGTTCGAAGATCAGCTTCATCCTGATGGACGACCCGGAACACGCGCGGCTGCGTCGGATGGTGACCGCGCCCTTCACCGTCAAGCGCATCGAGGCGATGCGCCCGGCCGTGCAGAAGATCGTCGACGACCAGATCGACACCCTGCTCGCCGGGCCGAAACCGGTGGACCTAGTTGAGGCCTTCGCGCTCCCGGTGCCCTCGCTGGTCATCTGCGAGCTGCTCGGCGTGCCCTACGCCGACCACGACTTCTTCCAGGACAACAGCAAGGTCATCATCCGCCGCGACGCCACCCCGGAGGAACGCGGGGCGGCTATGAACAACCTCAACACCTACCTCGACGACCTGGTGGGCAAGAAGCTCGAGAACCCGGGCGAGGACCTGCTGTCCGGGCTCTGCGAGCGGATCAAGGCCGGCGAGCTGGAGCGCTCCGACGTTTCGCAGATGGGCGTGCTGCTGCTCATCGCAGGCCACGAGACCACCGCGAACATGATCGCTCTGGGAACGCTCGCGCTGCTGGAGCACCCGGAGCAGCTGGCCCTGCTGCGCGAGACCGAGGACCCCAAGGTCGTGGCGGGCGCGGTCGAGGAGATGCTGCGCTACCTGCACATCACGCACAACGGTCGCCGCCGCGTCGCCTTGGAGGACATCGAGGTCGGCGGTCAGCTGATCCAGGCGGGCGACGGCGTGATCATGCCCAACGACATCGGCAACAGGGACCCCGAGGTCTTCGACGACCCCGACCGGCTCGATCTCTCCCGGGACGCGCGCAAGCACGTCGCGTTCGGCTTCGGCGTGCACCAGTGCCTGGGTCAGCCGCTGGCCCGGATGGAGTTACAGGTCGTCTACAGCACGCTGTACAAGCGGATCCCGACGCTGCGCGCGGCGGTCGGGCTCGACGAGGTCCCGTTCAAGCACAACGGGTCCGTCTACGGCGTCTACGAACTCCCGGTCACCTGGTAATCCCGAAAAATCTCACCACGAAACGGAATCAGCTCATGAAGATCTCCATCGACCAGGACAGGTGCGTCGCCTCGGGCCAGTGCGTGATGGCCGCCGACGACGTCTTCGACCAGCGCGACGAGGACGGCATCGCCGTCCTGCTCACCGACTCCCCGGGTCCCGAGCTCGCCGACGACGTCCACCACGCCGCCGCGGTCTGCCCCGCTCTGGCGATCACCGTCGAGGACTGACCCGCACGAGGACCGCACTGCGGCATCTCCCGGTTTTAGGGGTCGTTGCAGAATCACCTTGCTTGGCGGTGCGGGTAGCGGAACCTCACACGCCGCCTGGACTCCGTGCGCCACTCCTGATGTATGCCAATACACGGCGTCGCGGCGTACTCGCCAGACGACGGGTGAGAAATCCCCGCAGGGGAAGGCCACAGCGGTGCCAGCTGAGTCCCACACCTGAAACAGCGGCTCCGCCGCATTCTGAAACGACCCCTTAGTCCAAACCGAGCCGACATTTCGGGCACGGAGGGTCCTCGGTTTGGACTAAAACTGGGAATTGCCTCCATCGGGTGAACCGGCGTCCGCGTGTCGGGCTCAGGTGAGGTGGAAGCCTTCGTAGTCGTTGGTGGCGGCTTGGTCGCAGAGGGAGGCGTAGTGGGCGAGGCCTCCTGCGTAGGGCATGAAGACTCGGGGCTTGCCCGGCACGTTGGCACCTAGGTACCAGGAGCTCTCCGCCTTCGGGAGGAGGGTGCGGTCGGCGGCTTCCTGGACCTCGCGACCCCAGTCCCGCTCGGCTTCCTCGGTCGCCTCGATGCGGTGGAATCCGTTCTGGCGCAGGTGTTCCAGGCACCGAGCGATCCAGTCGACGTGCTGCTCGATGGACGTGGGCATGTTCGTCAGCACCGACGGGCTCCCCGGCCCGGTGATGGTGAACAGGTTCGGGAACCCCGCCACCTGCAGGCCCAGGTAGCTGCGCGGGCCGTCCCGCCACTTCTCGGCGAGGGTGCCGCCCGGGCCGCGAACGTCGATGCCCAGCAGCGGGCCCGTCATGGCGTCGAACCCGGTCGCGAACACCAGCGCGTCCAGCAGGTGCTCGCCTCCGGTGGTGCGCAGGCCGCCGCGCGTCACCTCGACGATCGGCGTCTCCCGGAGGTCGACGAGCGTCACGTCCTCCCGGTTGTAGGTCTCGAAGTATCCGGTGTCGATGGGCGGGCGCTTGGCGGCGAAGGGGTGGTCGCGCGGCAGCAGACGTTCGGCGACCTCCGGGTCCCGCACGGTTTCCCGGATCTTCCCTCGGATGAACTCCGCGGCGGTGTCGTTGGCGTCCTGGCTGCTGAGCAGGTCGTTGAAGGCGGCGCGGAAGCGCAGGCCGCCCCGCTCCCACGCCGCTTCGTACACCTGCCGCCGCTCCTCCGCCGTGCAGTCCACGGCGTTGCGCGGAGAGATTTGGAACGGGTGCCCGTTGCTCGTTTCCCGCTGCAGCGCCCGGATCTCGTCGTACTCGGCGCGCACGCGGGCCTGGAACTCCTCGTCCAGCGGGGCGTTTCGAGCGGGCACGCTGAAGTTCGGGGTTCGCTGGAAGACCGTCAGGTGCGCGGCCTGCTCGGCGATGACCGGGATCGCCTGGATCCCGGTCGATCCCGTGCCGACGACACCGACCCTGCGGCCGGTGAAGTCCACGTCCTCGTGCGGCCAGCGGCCCGTGTGGTACCAGTCCCCGGCGAACGAGTCGAGCCCGGGCAGTTCCGGGACGTTCGCCGACGACAGGCAGCCCACGGCGCTGATCAGGAACCGCGCGCGCAGTCGCTCACCGGCCTCGGTGAACACCGTCCAGCCCTCGTCGAAGGTCGCCGAGACGACCGCGGTGCCCAGCCGGATGTCGCGGCGCAGGTCGAACCGGTCGGCGACGTGGTCGAGGTAGGCCAGGACCTCCGGTTGCGCCGGGTAGCGCTCGCTCCAGCGCCACTCCTGCTGCAGGTCGTCGTCGAAGGAGAACGAGTAGTAGAAGCTCTCGGAGTCGCACCGGGCGCCGGGATAGCGATTCCAGTACCAGGTTCCGCCGACTCCGTCGCCGGCTTCGAGGACCAGGGCGGACATGCCGAGTCCGCGCAGCCGGTGCAGTGCGCAGAGCCCCGAGAACCCGGCACCGATGACGATGGCATCCAGCATGCGGTCTCCTCATCTGCCTGCTGCGCAGGCGATTTCGGTGATCCGCCAGTGACGCTAACTCGTCGAACCCGGCATGGCCATGGTGTAGCAGACGGCCGTGCCCTCCAGCGCTGTGGTGCCGTCGTCCCGCGTGACGGTCGTGGTGATCTTGGTGATCGGCTTGTCGTCGCGGACCTCGTCGACGTGCACCCGCCCGGTGATGGTGTCGCCCGGTCGGACCGGGGCGGTGAAGTTCCAGTTGACGTTGAGGAAGACCGTTCCCGGGCCCGGCAGCTTCTCGGCCACGACGGCGTTGAGCACCGCGCTGGTCACCCCGCCCTGCACGACGATCTCGCCGAACTGCGAGGACTCCGCCGCCTCGGTGTCGTAGTGCAGCGGGTTGCGGTCGCCGCTGATCTGCGTGAACAACCGGATGTCGGTCGGTCCGATGGTGCGGGAGAGCTCGGCGGTGTCGCCGACCTCGGGTTTGCCGTTCGGCCACACGTCGCTCATCAACGCCTCCGTCGTGCTGCTGGACTCCCCCGTGATTACCAGTGCGGGCAGTCCGATTCCACTCACCGCGCCCGTCGCGCCCCGAGCCTGCTCATCGCGATCGCCCCGATGATCGGCCCCGGTGCCAGCAGCAGGAACGCGAAGCGCCAGCTCACGGCCGCGGCCAGCAGCGGGACCAGCTGGATGCTCACCACGGTCAACGCGAAGCCGATGGCGGTCTGCGCGGTGAGCGCGGTACCGATGAAGCGCGGGTCGGCGGCCTCGCTCAGCGACGTGGAGAACACCCCCGAGTCGGCGATCACCGACGCGCCCCACACCACGCAGAACACCACCAGCACGGCAGGCCCGGCGTCGAAGGCCAGCGGCGAGAGCACGCAGCACGCACCGCTGATCACCAGCGCGGCCACCGCAGCCGGGGAGCGTCCGAAGCGATCAGCACCCCATCCGCCGAGCAGGCAGCCAACAGCTCCGGCCACGCCGATGGTGACGAACACGGTGATGCCGGTGGAGGCGGGGAGTTCTCGGCCCGCGTCGCTGGCCAGCAGGAACGTCGGGATCCACGTCCACAGGGCGTAGAGCTCCCACATGTGCCCGAAGTAGCCGAGGTTGGCCAGGCGCGGCCCGCGTTCGGCGAACATGGCCAGCGCGTAGCGCGGGTTGTGCACGGCGGCCGACGCGGCCAGGTGCGGTCCCGGCCGGACCAGCACCACCGCCACCAGCGCGCCGAGCAGTCCCGTTCCGGCGGCGGCGACCAGCACCGCGCGCCACGGCAGCGAGCCGAGACCGCCGATGAGGTGCGGCAGGGTGGAGCCGATCGTCAGCGCCGCGATGAGCAGTCCCATCGCCAGCCCGCGCCCCTTGCTCGGCGCCCACGAGGCCATCAGCTTCATCCCGATCGGGTACACCCCGGCCAGGCACATCCCGGTCAGGAAGCGCAGCGGGATCGCGCTGGCCATACCGTCGACGACGCCGGCGAGCAGCAGCGTCCACCCGGCCGCCAGTGCGGCGCTGGCGGCCAGCAGCAGCTGCGGGCGGATCCGGTCGGCGAGGTTGAGCAGCGACGACCCGACAGCGCCCGCCACGAAGCCGATCTGGACCGACCCGGTCAGCCACACCGCCGCTGCGGCGCTGATCCCCCACTCCTGGCGGAGCGTGGGGACCACGGCTGACACCGAGAACCACACGGCGAGCCCGAACACCTGGACCACGGCGATCGCACCGCGCTGCACACCCGAACGCATGCACGGCAGTCTGCCCCACGACCGGTAGTTGACCTCAAGGCCGCCGGAGTGCTTGTGTCGTTTCGTGCTGGACAAGGAACGCATCGTCGAAGCCCTCGCGACCGAGTGGGACGCGCTGGAGAACCTGCTCACCGGGCTCACCGACGCCCAGTGGGAGGAGGACTCGCCGCTGCCGGGATGGCGGGTGCACGACGTCGTCGCCCACCTCGTGGGCACCGAGCTGATGCTCAGCGGTGAGCCGACGCCCGACACCGGCCAGGACGTCAGTTCCTTCCCGCACGTGCACAACGCGATCGGCGCGCGCAACGAGCACTACGTGCGGCACTTCCGCGCTCAGTCGCACGAGGCCTTGCTGGCTCGCTTCCGGGACGTCACCGCCGCCCGGCTGGCGTCGTTGCGCGCGATGCCGGACGAGGAGTTCCACGCTCCCGCCACGACCCCGGCGGGCGAGGCCACCTACGCGCGCTTCATGCGGATCCGGGTGTTCGACTGCTGGATGCACGAGCAGGACATCCGCGACACCGTCGGCCTGCCCGGTGGTGAGGGCGGTGTGTGCGCGGAGCTGTCGGTCGACGAGATCACCACCGCGCTGGGCTTCGTGGTCGGCAAGCGCGGCGGTGCACCGGACGGGTCGGCGATCACTTTCGAGCTCAACGGATTCCGCACCATCCACGTGGTGGTGGACGGGCGGGCGAAGGTCGTCGACGAGCTGCCGGGCGAACCGACGGTGCGGATCGCGCTGCCGCTGGGCGTGTTCACCAGGCTCTGCGGCGGCCGGGTCGACCCGGCGACGGTGCGCGGCGCGATGTCCTACGACGGCGACGCCGCGCTGGGCGAGCAGATCTCCGGAAACCTCGCCTTCACCATCTGACCCGAACGCGTCACCTCGTCAGTCCCTGGTCCCGCTCGATCTCCTCCAGCGTCAGCCCTTCGGTCTTGGGTCCCCAGACCACCCCGATCACGCCGCTGATCACGATGAACGCCGTCAGGATGCAGGCCAGGACCTGGAAGCCGGTGGCGGTGATGATCGGGACGAAGAAGCTCCAGAATCCGAGCCCGATGCGCACGACGGCGAACATCAGGCCCTGAGCGGTGCTGCGGAGCTTGGTCGGGAACAGCTCACCGGACCAGATCTGGAAGAAGTGCTGCGCCCCGAACCCACCGCCGACGCCGATGGCCACGATGTAGCCCAGCGCGGACCCGAAGTTCAGCGGCAGCACCGCGAGCAGCAGCATCCCGCCCGCCTGGATCACCGTGGACAGCGCGAGCATCAGGCGCCGGTTGAACCGGTCGTTGAACGGCATGAACACCAGCACCGTGAACACCGCGACCAGCAAGAAGTACAGGCACTGCAGCCCGACGCCGGCGGCATCGCTCTGGCTGCCGAAGGCCTTGAGCAGGTACGGGGTGTAGAAGCCGTTGGTGCCCGCGAAGAGGTTCCAGATCCCGTACATGCCGACGAGCATCAGCGACAGCTTGAGGTCCTTGCCGGTCAGCAGCGGGCGAAGCGCGGCGCTCCACTTCACCGGCGCGGTGTCGGTGTTCTCCCGCTCCCAGCGCTCGGATTCGCCGATGCCGTGCCGCATCCACCAGGTGATCAGCGCGGCGACGAACAGGCTCGCGAACAGCAACCGCATGCCGAGCATCCCGAGCGGCTGCAGCAGGAGTCCCAGCGCCAGCGTCACGATCGGGCCGAGCGACCACAGGACCTGCGACAGGCCGCCGAGCTTGCCGCGCTTGCGGGCCGGGGAGAACTCGGTGATCAGGCTCCACGACGCCGGGATGTCGGCGCCGACCGCGAGCCCGACGAGGATGTAGCCGACGAACAGCATCCAGGTGTCGACGGCGAAGATCAGCCACAGCGTGCCGAACATGTACAGCAGCAGGTCGTAGGCGTAGATCTTCTTGCGCCCGTAGCGGTCGCAGATGTAACCACCGATCAGCGCGCCCACTCCGGCTGAGATGGCGTTGGAGCTCAGCGCGCCCAGCAGTCCGACGGTGCTGTCGGTGAGGCCGTAGGCCGAGACCCACGCGCTCAGCGCGACCGAGCCGGCGACGATGGATCCCGCGTCGATGTAGCCGGCCATCGCCGCTACGAACGTCCACTTCCAGTGCTGTCCCGACGAGGCGTGCTCGCTCTGCGGAACTCCTGCGGCGGATGAAGTCATCGTCGTCCTTCATGCGGCTCGTCGAGTTCGGACGTCGCCGCACTGGAATCGCGCACGGCGCTTGAAACGTTTTATGATGCGAGCACATTAGAGAACGACCATCAGACCGTCAATCGGCTGAACGGTCCAGCGAATCTCCCGAAAACTCGGATCGATCATTGACCGTCACTTGGTCGTCGGCCTACCGTTCAGAGGCTTTTAAACGTTTCATGCACCTTGGTCGCCACGGCGCCACGGACCCTGCGACGCGCACTGGAGCCCACGATGCCCGACCGCAACACCGTCAAGGCGGCGCTGACCGAGCAGCGGATCGAAACCCCTTCGTGGGCCTACGGGAACTCAGGTACGCGCTTCAAGACCTTCTCGCAGGAGGGAATTCCGCGCGATCCGTTCGAGAAGCTCGACGACGCCGCGCAGGTGCACAGGTTCACCGGAGCCGCCCCGAGCGTCGCCCTGCACATCCCCTGGGACCGGGTCGACGACTACGGCGCGCTGGGTGAGCACGCCCGGTCGCTCGGGCTGCGGCTCGGCGCGATCAACCCCAACACGTTCCAGGAGGAGGAGTACAAGCTCGGCAGCGTCTGCAACCCCGATCCGGCGGTGCGCGCCAAAGCGCTGGGGCACCTGCTGGAATGCGTCGACATCATGGACACCACCGGCTCCGACGCGCTGAGCCTGTGGTTCGCCGACGGCCTCAACTACCCCGGCCAGGACTCCCTCGCCGAGCGCCAGCAGCGCCTGTCGGAGGCGTTGCGCGCCACCTACGACCGGCTCGGCGAGCACCAGCGGATGCTGCTGGAGTACAAGTTCTTCGAACCCGCCTTCTACGCCACCGACGTCCCGGACTGGGGCACCTCCTACGCCCACTGCGCGGACCTCGGCGAGCGGGCGCAGGTCCTGGTCGACACGGGGCATCACGCGCCAGGGACCAACATCGAGTTCATCGTGGCGTTCCTGCTCGGGCGCGGGCGGCTGGGCGGATTCCACTTCAACAGCCGCTTCTACGCCGACGACGACCTGATGGTCGGTGCCGCCGACCCGTTCCAGCTGTTCCGGATCATGCACGAGATCGTGCGGGCCGGAGCGTTGCAGAGCTCGGCGAACGTGGCGTTCATGCTCGACCAGAGCCACAACCTGGAGCCGAAGGTCCCGGCCCTGATCCGCTCGGTCCTCAACGTCCAGGAGGCCACGGCGAAGGCTCTGCTGGTGGACGGCGACGCCCTCGCCCGGGCGCAACGCGACGGTGATGTCCTGGGCGCCAACGCGGTCCTCATGGACGCCTACAACACCGATGTCCGGCCGCTGCTGGCCGAGCTCCGCGAGGACGCGGGCATCGATCCCGACCCCATCGCCGCCTACCAGCGCTCCGGCTACGCCGAGAAGATCATCGCCGAGCGCCGGGGCGGAACCCCCGCGGGTTGGGGCGCCTGACCCGCTGACACCCCCGGGAGCACGAGAGGTTCACCATGAGTTCGACGCATCCCGAAGTGGCTGCGCTGCTGGCGCGCTCGCACGAGCTGGGCGCGGATCCCCGCAACACCAACTACGCCGGCGGCAACGCTTCGGCCAAGGGCGAGCAGACCGATCCGGTGACCGGCGGACCCGTGCCGCTGATGTGGGTCAAGGGGTCCGGCGGCGATCTCGGGACTCTGACCGAAGCGGGTTTGGCGGTGCTGCGGCTGGACCGGCTGCGCGCGCTGGTCGAGGTCTACCCCGGCGTGGACCGGGAGGACGAGATGGTCGGCGCCTTCGACTACTGCCTGCACGGCAAGGGCGGCGCGGCACCGTCCATCGACACCGCGATGCACGGCCTGGTCGAGGCCGACCACCTCGATCACTTGCACCCCGATGCCGGGATCGCGCTGGCCACCGCCGCCGATGGCGAGGCCCTGACCGAGCAGTGCTTCGGCGACCAGGTCGCGTGGGTTCCGTGGCGGCGTCCCGGTTTCCAGCTGGGCCTGGACATCGCCGCGATCAAGGAGGCGAACCCGCAGGCCATCGGCGTGGTCCTGGGCGGGCACGGGATCACCGCCTGGGGCTCCACCGGCGAGGAGTGCAGGCGCAACTCGCTGCACATCATCCGCACCGCCGAGCGGTTCATCGAGGAACGCGGCGACGCCGAGTCGTTCGGACCGGTGATCGAGGGCTTCGAGCCGCTGCCCGAACGACAGCGCAGGGCCCGCGCGGCCGAGCTGGCGCCGGTGGTCCGGGGGCTCGCGTCGACGGACCGCCCGCAGGTCGGGCACTTCGACGACGCGCCGGAGGTGCTGGAGTTCCTCGCACGCGAGAACCACCCGCGCCTGGCGGCCCTGGGGACCTCGTGCCCGGACCACTTCCTGCGCACCAAGGTCCGCCCGCTGCTGCTCGATCTGAAGCCCGACGCCGACTTCGACGAGGTGGTGGCGCGTCTCGGGGAGCTCCACGAGACCTACCGGGAGGACTACCGGGCCTACTACGACCGCTTCGCCGAACCCGACTCCCCCGCGATGCGCGGCGCGGACCCGGCGATCGTGCTGGTGCCGGGCATCGGCATGTTCTCCTTCGGCAAGGACGCGCAGACCGCTCGGGTGGCGGCCGAGTTCTACCGCAACGCGATCAACGTGATGCGCGGGGCCGAAGCGCTCTCCACCTACCAGCCGATCGACGAGTCCGAGAAGTTCCGCATCGAGTACTGGGCGCTGGAGGAGGCCAAGCTCGCCCGGATGCCTCGACCCAAGCCGCTGGCGACCCGCGTCGCGCTGGTCACCGGAGCCGCTTCCGGGATCGGGAGGGCCACCGCGCAGCGGCTTTCCGCCGAGGGCGCGTCCGTGGTGCTGGCCGATCTCGACCTCGGCAACGCCCAGGTGCTGGCCGACGAGCTCGGTGGGCCGGACCGGGCCGTGGCGGTGCGGGTCGACGTCACCGAGGAGGAGCAGATCGCCGACGCGTTCCGCGCTGCCGCACTGGCATTCGGCGGTGTCGACCTGGTGGTCAACAACGCCGGGCTGTCGGTCTCGAAGCCGCTGCTGGACACGACGGTCGCCGACTGGGACCTCCAGCACGACGTGATGGCGCGCGGCTCGTTCCTGGTCTCGCGGGAGGCGGCGCGGCTGATGGTGGCGCAGCGGATGGGTGGTGACGTCGTCTACATCGCCAGCAAGAACTCGGTGTTCGCGGGCCCGAACAACGTCGCCTACGGCGCGACGAAGGCCGACCAGGCGCACCAGGTCCGGCTGCTGGCGGCCGAGCTGGGCGAGCACGGGATCCGCGTCAACGGCGTCAATCCCGACGGCGTGGTCCGCGGGTCGGGCATCTTCGCCGGCGGCTGGGGCGCGCAGCGGGCGGAGGTCTACGGCGTCGCCGAGGAGGACCTGGGCGAGTTCTATGCCCAGCGCACCCTCCTCAAGCGCGAGGTGTTGCCGGAGCACGTCGCAGCGGCGGTGTTCGCGCTGGTGGGCGGGGATCTCACGCACACCACGGGAGCGCACGTGCCGGTCGACGCCGGTGTTCCCGCGGCGTTCCTGCGCTGAGGGGGTGCCGGATGACGACGGAGGCTCCGACCTTCGCAGCGGTGGATCTGGGCGCCTCCAGCGGCCGAGTGGTCGTCGGCCGGATCTCCGGCGGACTGCTGGAGACCACCGAGGTCCACCGCTTCCCCAACGGCCCGGCCACGCGACCGGACGGTGTGCACTGGGACGCCGCGGGACTGTTCCGGAACATCCTCGCCGGCCTCCGCGAGGCCGGTGCGCCAGTGTCGGTCGGCGTCGATTCCTGGGCGGTCGACTACGGTTTGATCGACGACTCCGGAGAACTGCTGGGAGAGCCCTTCCACTACCGGGATTCGCGCACCGACGCAGTCGCTCGGTCCTTCGTGGACTCGTTCGGCTCAACGGATCTGTTCGCGCGCAACGGGTTGCAGTTCCTCCCGTTCAACACGATCTTCCAGCTCGTCGCGGAGAGCGGCGCGTCCCTGGAAGCCGCCGACAAGCTGTTGCTGATGCCGGACCTGATCGGGTACTGGTTGACCGGCGAGGTCGGAGCAGAACTGACCAACGCCTCCACGACCGGCCTGCTGGACGCTCGCAGCCACCGGTGGTCGCCCGAGCTGGCACGGGCCGCCGGCATCGACTTCTCAGCGCTTCCCGCATTGCGCAACCCCGGCGACACCGTGGGTTCGCTGCGACCGGCGATCGCCGAGGAGACGGGTCTGAGGGATACCTCGGTGATCGCCGTCGGCTCGCACGACACCGCTTCCGCCGTGGTCGGGATTCCGGCGCAGCGAACCGACTTCGCCTACGTGTGCACCGGAACGTGGTCGCTGGCGGGCTTGGAACTACCCGGCCCCGTGCTCACCGATCGAGCCCGCCGTGCCCACTTCACCAACGAGCTGGGCGTCGACGGAACAGTCCGCTTCCTGCGCAACATCATGGGCCTCTGGCTGCTCCAGGAGAGCCTCCGCACCTGGGGCCTCACCTCCGAGGACCTGCCGGTCCTGCTGGCGGAGGCGTCCGGGGCCGAACCGCTGACGGCGGTCGTCGACGCCGAGGACCACCGCTTCCTCGCACCCGGCGACCTGCCCGCGCGCATCGCCCAGGCCTGCCGCGACACCGACCAACCGGCGCCGAGGACCCGCGGCGCGATGGTCCGCTGCATCCTCGAAAGCCTCGCCCTGGCACACCGCCGTGCCATCCGCGAAGCGGCGGAGCTCTCGGGCCGCAACGTCGAGGTCGTCCATCTGGTGGGTGGCGGCGCCCGCAACGAACTCCTCTGCCAGCTCACGGCCGACGCCCTGAACGTCCCGGTCATCGCAGGCCCGGTCGAGGCCGCCGCGACCGGGAACCTCCTCATCCAAGCCAGAGCCGCGGGCCAGGTCGCAGACCTCACCGAGATCCGCCACCTCACAGCCCGCTCCCACCCCCTCCGCCACTACACCCCGAGCACGAGCACCACCCCCTGGAACCACGCCGAATCCCACCTCCACCCCACCCCTTGACCCCACGACTTCGGCGGTGCGCCGTGATGCCGAGATCCTCACCTGGGGGCAGTTTTGGTCCGAATTGACCGGGCAAAACGGACTTCGATCATGGACGGTTCGAACCAAAACCGCCCCCACGGCACCCCGCACCCGTCCGTCACCCTGGGTAGAACTGCCGGATGGCTGCTTGGGAGGTCGGGGCTCCGGGGGTGATGGTTCTGCCGTCGGGGCGATTGGTGCGGGGGCGGGGTCTGCGCGGGCCGCTGCCGGAGGGGCCGCTGCCGGATTTCGCGGTGCACCTGCTCGGACGCCGGCCCGGCCGGGTCGAGTGGGATTCGCGCTGGGTGCGCTGGCCGGACTTCCTGCTCCCCCGCGACCGCGCCGATGCCGCCGACGCGTTCCGCGAGGCGTGGCGACGGGCGGGCGACGAGCGCGTCGAGCTGGCGTGCGGCGGCGGTCGGGGCCGCACCGGCACCGCTCTCGCCTGCCTCGCCGTCATCGACGGCGTACCGCCCGGTGAAGCCGTCGCCTACGTCCGCGCCCACTACCACCCCCGGGCGGTCGAAACACCGTGGCAGCACCGGTACGTGCGCGATTTTCCCAGCTGACGCCGGGACTTTCAGCAGGTCCGCACCGGCCGGGTGAGGACGAGACTGCCCCTGTTGGCGCGGGGTGCGGTGTCCGGCGCTCCGCAGGAGATACCAGGGGGCGAGAACCATGCGAATGCTCATCAGGATCAAGCCGGGCCTGGAAGCCGCGAACAAGGCGGTCAAGGACGGGTCCATGCAGAAGGCGCTCCAGCAAGCGCACGAGCAGCTCAAGCCCGAAGCCTCGTACTTCCTGCCGGAGAACGGGCAGCGGACCGCCTACTTCTTCTGCGACCTCGCCGACGAGTCCGAGATCGTGGCCTCGCTCGACCCGTTCTTCTCCAACCTGGAGGCGAAGGTCGAGGTCTACCCGGCGATGAACTTCAACGACCTGCTCGCGGGCTTCGACCAGCTCAACCAAGGCTGACCTGCCGCAAGAGTCCGTTCGGATGCCGTCTCCGGTTCGCCGAGGCGTCATCTGCGCTCCATAGTGTCGGTCCGGTTTTCCCGAACCGACGCGAAAAGGTGGAGCATGAACGAGAACTCCTACCGCCCTACCCGGCGCCAGGTGCTGCTGGCAGGTTCTGCCGCCCTCGGCGCGGCGGCCTTGGGCACGTCCGGTCACGCCTACGCCGGCACCAACCGGATCCGCGAGCCCTTCCAGCTCGGCATCGCCTCCGGCGACCCGCTGCCGGACGGCGTCGTGCTGTGGACTCGATTAGCCCCTGAGCCGCTGACCGAGGACGGCTTCGGCGGCATGCCCGACCAGATCGTGCCGGTGCAGTGGCAGGTCGCCACCGACGAGCGCTTCTCCGACGTCGTCGCCGAAGGCACCGAGCAGGCCGTGCGCGCCTCGGCCCACTCGGTGCACGCCGAGGTCGCGGGGTTGCGCTCCGGCGCGGAGTACTTCTACCGGTTCCGCGCGGGCGACCAGCTCAGCCCGGTCGGCCGCACCAAGACCGCCCCGGCACCCGGCGCGAAGCTGGACAAGTTCACCTTCGCCTTCGCCAGCTGCCAGAACTACCCGGCCGGTCACTACACGGCCTACCAGCACATGGCCGAAGAAGACCTGGACCTGGTCGCGTTCCTCGGCGACTACATCTACGAGGGCGGCGATCCCGGTGCGATCGGGCGTCCGCACGTGCCCGCGCACGAGATCACCGATCTCGCCGACTACCGGACCCGGCTCGGCCAGTACAAGTCCGACGAGTTCCTGCAGGCCGCGCACGCCGCGTTCCCGTGGGCCGTCGTCTTCGACGACCACGAGGTGGAGAACAACTGGGCCGGTGACCTCTCGCAACCCGACGCGGAGCCCGACCAGGACCCGGCGGTGTTCCGCCAGCGCCGCGCGCAGGCGTTCCAGGCCTACTACGAGCACATGCCGCTGCGCCGCGCGCAGCGCCCGAGCGGCCCGGACATCCGCATCCACCGCCGCTTGACCTTCGGCGACCTCCTCGACGTGCACCTGCTCGACACCCGCCAGTACCGCGACGACCAGGAGGTACCGCCGGAGCAGGTCGACGACCCGGAGCGCACCATCCTCGGCGCCGAACAGCGGAAGTGGTTGCTGGACAACCTCGCAGGCCGGACCGCTCGCTGGAACGTCCTGGCGCAGCAGGTCTTCTTCAGCCAGCGCGACTTCACCTCGGGCGACGCGGACTCGTTCAGCGACGACGCGTGGGACAACTACCCGGCGGAGCGGAACCTGGTGCGCGACCGTTTGGCCGGGGTCTCGAACCCGGTGGTCATCACCGGCGACGTGCACGCCAACTACGCGGCGGACATCAAGGCCGACTTCGATCGGCCCGATTCGGCCACGGTCGGCGTAGAACTGGTGGGCACCTCGATCGCCTCGGGCGGCAACGGTTCCGACCAGAACCCGGGCGACGCGGTGCAGCTGGAGGAGAACCCGCACATCAAGTTCGTCAACCGGCAGCGCGGCTACGTCCGCAACACCATCACCCACGACGCGTGGAAGGCCGACTTCCGCGTCGTCGACCAGGTCACCACTCCCGGCGCGGCGATCTCCGACCGCGCCACCTTCACCATCCGGGCCGGTCGGCCGGGCCTCGTCGAAGGCTGACGACCGCGGTGCCCCGGCCGCTCGCCGGGGCACCGCGGGACGGTCCACAGTAGAGTCGTCGAACGCGCGGCCAACGCGCGGTGAAGACCCGCTACCTGCGCACATCGGTCGCTTTTCCACGGGGCGGAAGCACGTGCGCGTTGGGTACTGTGGTGCCGATTCAACGGCGAGCTCGTAGGACGTGACATGACGAACGCGCGGCGGAAGCTGATCCTGGTCCGGCACGCGAAGTCGGCGCACCCGGACGGTGTCGAGGACTTCGACCGGCCGCTGGCCGAGCGCGGGCGGCGCGACGCCCCGGCCGTGGGCCGCTGGCTGCGGGACAACGCCTACGCGATCGAGGTCGTGCGCTGCTCACCCGCCGTGCGCACCCGCGAGACCTGGCAGCTGGCAGGCGCCAACATCCCGGCAGGCCCGCAGGTGAGCTTCGACGAGCGCGTCTACGACGCCACCGCCCACGAGCTGCTCTCCCTCGTGCGCGAACTGCCGGTGACGGCCATGACGGCCGCGATCGTCGGGCACAACCCCGGCCTGGAGGACCTCGTCCACCTGCTGACCGGCGAATCCGTGGAGCTCAAGACCTCGGCGGTGGCGCTGCTCAGCAGCGAGCGGGCCTGGGCGGACGCGGCGGAGTCCTGGACCTGCGCGTCCACCTTCGCCAAGCCGCGCGGCTGAGCTCGACCGTCCGGCGTTCTAGACTCCGCGCATGGTCGATATCCCCGGTGAGCCGTTCTTCCACCCCGACGGGAACCTGCTGGTCCCGGCCAAGCACGCGAGCAGTCCCTGGTCACCGCAGATGATGCACGGGCGGCTGTTCGGCGGCCTGCTGGCCAGGTCGCTGGAGATCGAGCACGGCGCGGAGGACTTCCAGTTCGCCCGGCTGACCGTGGACCTGTTCCGCAGCGCCCAGCTCGACCCGGTCCGCGTGGAGACCCAGCGCGTTCGCGACGGGCGGCGCATCCGGGTCGCCGATGCCACGGTCTACGCCGGGGACAAGGCCGTCGCCCGCGCCAGCGCCGTCCTGCTCCGCACGGGCGAGCAGCCCGAGGGCGAGGTCCCCGCGACCCCGCCGTGGTCGATGCCGCCGGTCACCGAGCTCGGACCGCCGCCGGTCTCCGCAGGTCAGTGGGAACCGCCGTTCGACATCTGGATGCTCGACTCCTCCGGGGCCCCGACCGACTGGTCCCAGGCGGGAGCCCGCCGCGCCTGGGTGCGCGACACCCACGAGCTGGTCGCGGGCGAACCCATGACGCCTTTCGTCCGGACGGCGACCGCGGCCGACTTCGCGAGCCCTCTGGCCAACATGCCGGAAGGTGGAGCTCTGGGCTTCATCAACGCCGATTACACCCTCACGCTCAGCCGGATGCCCTCCACGCCGGAGATCGGCATGGAGGCCACCGGCCACCTCAGCCACACGGGCGTGGCGACGGGATCCACGACGTTCCACGACCCCGAGGGGCCGTTCGGCTACTGCACGGTGACCGCGGTGGCGACCCCGCCGATGGCCTGACCCTCGGGGGGAAGTTTTCATGAAAACTTCCCCACCCACGAGAGAGACCTTTCCATGGGAACCTCCCCACCCACGAAGGGAAGTTTTCATGAAAACTTCCCCGGTGAGGGCGAGCGCCCCTCCTCGTGCGCGGGGGACGCTCGCCGGCGAGGTCAGGCCTGGTCTAAGCCGCCCGACTTGAGTTTCGCGGTGAACGACGACCACTCAGCCGCGCTCACCGCGAGCACCGGGCTGGCGTCGCCGAGCTTGCTGTCCCGTACGAGTCGCCCGCCCGCGACGACAGCGGTTTCGACGCACTGCGCGTCACCAGAGCTGAAGCTGCTCTTGACCCACCGCGCGGACGCACCTTGACCGGCGTGGTTTCCCATCGATGCCCCTCTCGTGTGCTCACCTCATCTGTTCCGCCACCTCGGCGATGAACTCGCGTGACTCCACCGGTCCGAGCGCGGCAGCCTGAAGTCGACCCCACAAGCCTCCGTAGGAGGTCACAGCATCGTGGGCGTCGAGGTACTGCGCGTCATCGTGCGATTCGACGTAGACGAAATCGAGGGGAGCTGTGAGGCCGGAGGCTGGGATGTTGAGCAGCGTGAAGCGATAGGCGACTTGTCCGGCATAGGTCCGGGCGTCGAACGGCAGGATCTGAATCTGCACGTTGCGACGTCGCGCCATGTCCGCGAGGTGTCTCAGCTGCTCGCGCATCACTTCGGGCCCACCGATGTTCCTGCGCACGCACGATTCGGAGAGCACGAACGAGAGTTGCGGCCGATCTTGCCTGGTGAACACGTCCTGACGTTCCTTGCGCGCCAACACGCGGCTTTCGAGGTTGTCCTCCCGACCGCCGGCCTGACTGCCCTCCAGCAGCGCCTGGATGTAGTTCTCCGTCTGGAGGAGTCCGGGGATTACTTCGACCTCGACCGACTTGAGCGCTGCGGCGTCGCGTTCCAGCTCGACGAACAGGCGGAACCAGTCGGGGTAGACGGCTCGGTAGCCGGTCCACCTGCCGCGCTGGTTCTGGCCGCGCGCCAGGTCGAGCAGGACTTCCGCGTGGTCGGCGTCGGCTCCGTAGAGCTCGCCGAGGAGCTTGACGTCGCCGGCCTGGATGCTGCTCTGCGCGAGTTCGATCCGGCTGATCTTGCTGGTCCGGCACCCGAGGTGCTGGGCGGCCTTCTCCGGGTCGACTCCCGCTCGCTCCCGCAATCGCGTGAGCTCGTTGGACAGCAGAAGTCGGCGAACGGTAGGGGTCATGGCCATCGAGTCGGTGCCTCCGGGGTGCGAGCGGTTCGTGATGAGTATCGATCGCCGACACCGCCGAGAAGAGCCCCCTTTCGAGCGAAACAACGTTAGGACTCCTACATTCGCCGCCCCTTCTGCCGATGTTCTCGGCAACTCGGTCGGCGGCACCCCCTTCCCCCTTTCGCTGCCGCCGACCGAGCCCACGCACCCGACGAGAAGGGACCACCCGGTGTCCTCCGATGCCCGAATCGCGCGCCACTACTGGCTGCCGATCCCCGAAGCCTCCGGCCGCAGCGGCGTCCGCCACGCTTTCCCCGGCGCCCGCTGGCTCGGCACGCCGTCCGAAACAGCGGTCTGCGGCACCGAAACCCCGATGGCCGCGCCGTCCGAGGTGGACTGGATCTGCTTCCCCAGCTGCCAGGACTGCCACCAGATCCTCAAGGACCGCAACGACACCCGCGGATGCTGACCGGATCGTGCAGGATACGGGCCTGATCGTGCCTTCTCGCCAGGGCCGATCCACCCGAGGATCGAGGTGTGAGCAGAGCACTTCTCGTCATCGACGTCCAAGAGTCCTTCCGTCGGCTACCTATGTGGTCGGCCGTGTCCGATCCCGCTGTCGCCCAACCGGTTTCCCGCCTCGTCGAGCACGCCCGGGCCGAATCCGACCTCGTGGTGTGGATGCTGCACAGCGAGCCCGGTTCGGGCGGGGTCTTCGATCCGGTCAACGGGCACCTGCGACTGCTGGGAGGCCTCGCCCCCATCGAGGGTGAGCCGACCGTGGTCAAGACCTCGCACAACGCCTTCACCAGCACGAACCTCGACCAGACCCTGACGCGGCGGGGTGTTCGCGAACTCGCGGTGTGCGGGATCCGCACCGAGCAGTGCTGCGAGACGACCGCCCGCGTCGCCTCCGACCTGGGCTACGACGTCTCGTTCATCACCGAGGCCACCGCGACCAACCCCGTCGCGCACCGCGGCGCCCCGGCCGACCGCAGCGTGGCCGACGTCCTGGCCGATCCGGGGACGCTGCACCCGGCGGAGATCATCGCGCGCACCGAGTACGCCTTGGCCGGCCGGTTCGCGTCGATCCGCACGGTCGCGGAGGTCACCGGGGTAAGCTGACCGGATCGTGAACCGTGTCGTCTTCCTGCTGATGCCGGGACTGCACCTGCTGGACCTCGCGGGCCCGGCGCAGGTGTTCTCGACGGCCGCCGAGCTCGGGCACGACTACGAGCTCGACTACGTCTCCCAGCACGGCGAGGTGCTCAGCGCGCAGGGACTTCCCCTGCGCGCTGAGCGCGACTGGCCCGACCTCACCGCCGACGATCTCGTGCTGGTCCCGGGTTCGCGGGTTCCCGACCCGCCCCGCTGGCCCCGGCTGCACTCGGCGACCGCGCAGAAGCTGCGGGACCACCACGGTTCCGGCGGGACGGTCGCGAGCGTGTGCTCGGGTGCGGACGTCCTGGGCCAGGCGAAGTTGCTCGACGGTCGTCGCTGCACCACCCACCACGACCTCCAGGACGAACTGGCGCGACGCCACCCCGCGACGTCGGTGGTGCGCGACGTGCTGTTCGTGTCCGACGGCGGAGTGGTGACCTCGGCGGGCATCGCCAGCGGCATCGATCTGGCGCTGCACTTGCTGGCCGAGGAGCGCGGTCCGGGCGAAGCGGCGCGCGTGGCCAGGGAGATGGTGGTCTACGCGCGCCGGAACGGCGACGAGCAGCAGGCCAGCGCGATGCTGCGGCACCGGGCGCACCTCGACGACGCCGTGCACCGGGTTCAGGACGTCATCGACGCCCGCTTCACCGAGCCGCTGCTGCTGAGCGAGCTCGCCGCCGGTGCGGGCATCAGCGAACGCACCCTCACCCGCTCCTTCACCAAGGCCACCGGCCTGACACCGCTGCGCTACCAGCAGGTTCTCCGCCTGGAGCGCGCTGATCACCTGATCGGCAGGGGCGCCACCGCCGAGTCCGCCGCGCGAGCCGCCGGGTTCGCCGACGGACGCATGTTGCACCGGATCCGCGCACGCGAGGCCGCCTTGCGGAGTTGAGCCGCGAAGTCAAGCCCTTGACTTGTGGACATACACAAAACCATTATCTGTATGACTGTCGCCTCGGCGGTGGTGGCCCGAAGACGTACCGGCGCGGATGAAGGGGCAGGTGAGCGGTGCAGGACGAGCCCCTCACGAACTCCGTGCACGAGGTGCAGGGCGAACAGGTGCGGATGCCCGTCGAGGTGCGCTCGGCGACCGGCATCACCGCCCAGTTCCTGATTCCCGCAGGTCCCGCGCGCGACACCCTCTCAGCCGTCGGGCTGGAGCCGGTGACACCGCTGCCGGGACGCGTCCCCGCGACGCTGGGCTTCATCCACTACCTCGACTGCGACCTCGGGCAGTACCACGAATTCCTGGTCGCGCTGATGTGCAGGCAGCCCGGAGTGCGCGGCTCCACCGGTGTTTTCATCCACTGGCTCCCGGTCGATCAGTCCTTCACCTGCGAGGCGGGCCAGAACATCTGGGGATTCCCCAAGGAGATGGCCGCCATCGACGTCAGCCCCCGTGGCAACCGCACCCGCTGCGCGGTGCGGATCGACGAGCGCGAGGTCGTCGCACTGGACTTCGCGCGCGGCGTCCCCGCCCCCTCGGCGATGGGCGCGATGACCCTCGACGCCTACACCCACCGCGACGACGTCCTGCGGCGAACCCCGTGGACGATGCGCGCCGGCGGCACGCGAATGCGTCCCGGCGGTGCGCGGATCGAACTCGGAGACCATCCGATCAGCAACGACCTGCGACGACTCGGATTTCCCCGAAGAGCACTGTTCACCAACCACATCGGCGACCTCAAGATGCGGTTCGCCGACGCGACGAGGGTTTCCAGCCGTTCGTGATCACGCGGACCGGAGCAGTCAACGGCGACCACTGGAGAAGTTGAACAAGATGAGCGATGCCGATTACATCGTCGTGGGCGCGGGCAGCGCCGGATCCGTCGTGGCCAGCAGGCTGGCCGAACGCGGCGCGAAGGTGCTCCTGCTGGAGGCCGGCCGGAAGGACAACCTGCCCACGGTCACCGTGCCCGGCATGATCTCCGTGCTGCACGTCGTGCCGCAGCTGAAGAAGCAGGTGGCCTGGAAGCAGTACTCGACCCCGCAGAAGCACGCCCACGAGCGCGAGATCCCGATGACCCGGGGCAAGGTCCTCGGCGGGTCGAGCTCGGTCAACGGGATGCTCTTCGTGCGCGGCAACAAGGCCAACTACGACTCCTGGGCCGCCGAGGGCTGCGAGGGCTGGAGCTACGACGACGTCCTGCCCGCCTTCAAGCGCCTGGAGAACTGGGAGGACGGCCCCAACGACCTGCGCGGCGAGGGCGGTCCGATCGAGGTCACGCGGCAGAAGGACATCACCCCGGCCGGTGAGCAGTTCATGGCCGCGACGCAGGAAACCCTCGGCGTGCCGAGGGTGGAGGACTACAACGGCGAATCGCAGGAAGGTGTCAGCATCTTCCAGCAGAGCGCCAAGCAGGGGAAGCGCTTCAGCTCCTCTCGCGGGTACCTGACCAACCGGGATCTGCCGTCGCTGCAGGTGCGCACCCACGTGCACGTCTCCCGGGTGATCATCGAGAACGGCCGCGCGACCGGTGTGGAGATCATCGACACCAAGAGCGGCCGGAAGGAGACCCTGCGGTCGGCCAACGGGGTCGTCGTCTCGGCCGGTGTCATCGGTTCGCCGCAGATCCTCATGCTCTCCGGTGTCGGCCCCGCCGGTCACCTCAAGGAGATGGACATCGACGTCAAGGCCGACCTGCCGGTGGGCCAGAACCTGCACGACCACCTGTTCGTGCCGATGACCTTCGTGACCAAGAAGGCCCTGCACCGCTCCACCCCGGCCTACATGGCCTCGGGGATGCTCAAGGAGACCTTCGGCAAGGGCGGCGAGTCCTGGCTGGGCAGAACGCTCTTCGAGACGGTCGGCTTCGTCAAGACCTCGCGCGCCAAGGGCGACGTGCCGGACATGCAGATCCACACGATCCCGTGGAGCTACCCGACTCCCAACCAGGACGAGGACAAGCTGTACCGGACCGACACCCGCCCGGCGCTCACGGTCTTCCCGACGCTGATCTACCCGGAGAGCCGCGGCGAGGTCCGGCTGGCCTCGACCGATCCGACGGCCTCCCCGGTGATCGACCCGGGTTACCTCAGCGAATCGGCCGACACCGAGTTCCTGATCGAGGCGATGGGCATGATCCGGGAGATCATGGCGAACAAGACCATCGCCAAGGACGTGACCGAGGAGCTCAGCCCGGGCCCGAAGTACTTCGACGAGACCGAGCTGCGGCGCGAGCTGCCGACCCGCGTCCACTCCGTCTACCACCCGGTCGGCTCCTGCCGGATGGGCGTGGACGAACGCGCCGTAGTCGACCCGAACCTGCAGGTGCGCGGCGTGGACGGGCTGTGGGTCGCCGACGCGTCCATCATGCCCAGCATCACCGGCGGCAACACCAACGCGCCCTCGTACATGATCGGCGAGATGTGCGCTTCGCTGATCTGACGGCACGCTGCCGCTGAAGAACGCTCGTCGGCGCTCGTGGGGTTCGCTTTCCGCCCCACGAGCGCCGAACGCTTCCTCTGGATTCGGGTCAGAGGCGTCCCCGCCGCGCGGGCCACCACAACGACCGGCCCAGTTCCAACGACAGCGCGGGAACCAGCAGCGAGCGCACGATCAGCGTGTCCAGCAGCACTCCGAACGCCACGATGAACGCCAGCTGGACGAGGAAGAGGATCGGCAGCACCGCCAGCGCGGCGAAGGTCGCCGCGAGGACGACTCCGGCGGAGGTGATCACGCCGCCGGTCACCGAAAGCCCCCGCAGCACACCGGCCCTGTTGCCCAGCAGCGCCGCTTCCTCGCGCACCCGGGTCATCAGGAAGATGTTGTAGTCGATGCCGAGGGCGACCAGGAACACGAAGCCGTACAGCGGTACGACCGGGTCGGCGCCCGGCATGTCGAAGACGTGGTTGAACACCAGCGCCGAGACTCCCATCGTCGAGGCGAAGGAGAGCACCACGGTCGCGATCAGCATCAGCGGTGCCACGAGGGAGCGCAGCAGCAGGACCAGAACGGCGAAGACGACCGCGAGCACGATCGGGATGATCACCGAGCGGTCGTGCTCGGCCGCCCGCTGGGTGTCGAGCTGGGTCGCCGTCGGGCCTCCCACCAGCGCGTCGGCCCCCTCGACGAGGCGCACCGAGTCGCGGATCCGCTGCACAGCACCGATCGCCCGCTCCGAGTCGGCAGGGTCGGTGAGCACGGCTTCGATCTGGACGCGCCCGTTGACCACCTGGGGCCCTCCCGTCCCGGCCTGCGCGGGAGCGACTTCGGCAACTCCGGGCACCGCGGCCGCTCGCACCACCTCCTCGGCGTGGTCGGCGCGGGCGATGATCGTGGTCGGTGCGCCGGAGCCGGCGGGGAAGTGCCGCGCGAGAACCTCCTGGCCTACCACGGATTCGACCGGGTTGATGAACACGTCGGACTGCGCCGTACCGCTCGCCTTCAACTGCGGCAGCCCGAGCACACCGACGATCAGCACGATCGCGGTCACCACCCACATCGCGCGGGGCGCGCGGCCGACCAGGGAGCTGACGCGTTCCCACAACCCGCCGCCTCCCGCGGGCGCGACCGAGTCCGGCACGACGAGCGCGGGCGCGAAGGGCCAGAACGCGGCGCGGCCGACCAGCGCGAGGATCGCGGGCAGGAACGTCAGCGACGCCAGCAGCGCTGCGCCGATGCCGATGGCCGCGACGGGACCGAGGCTCTTGTTCGAGTTCAGATCGCTGAACAGCAGGCAGAGGACACCGAGGATCACCGTCCCTGCTGACGCGACGATCGGTTCCCACGTCGACCGAGCGGAACGGCGGACGGCGGTGAACGCGTCGCCCGTCGCACGCAGCTCTTCCCGGAACCGGGACACCAGCAGCAAGGCGTAATCCGTCGCCGCACCGATCACCAGGATGGAGAGGATGCCTTGGCTCTGACCGTTGAGGACGAGCACACCCGCGTCGGCCAGGAAGTACACGGCCACGGCCGCAGCGCTGAGCGCGAACGTGGCAGACAGCAGCACCAGCAGCGGGAGCACCGGGCTCCGGTAGACCAGCACGAGGATCAGGAAGACCACTCCGCCGGTCACGAGCAGCAGCAGCCCGTCGACCCCGCTGAACGCCTCGCGCAGATCGGTCGCCTGGGCGGCAGGACCGCTGACCAGGGCGTTGAGCCCGGCAGGTGAGCGATCCAGCGCGGTGCGCACCGACGACACCGACTCCGACGGGTCCAGATCCGCGTCGATGGACACGACCACCTGCACGGCCCGGCCGTCCCGGGAGCCGATCGGCGGGGAGACCTGCTCGACCCCGTCCGCACCCCGGATCCGCTGCGCGGTCTCGTCGAGGTACCGGCGGTCAGCACCGGTGATCCCCGACGCGCGCTCCGCCACGACGAACGCCGGGATCGCCCGTCCGTCGGAGAACTCCTGCTTGAGCTCGTTGACCTGGGTCGCCTCCGCCGATGCCGGCAGGAACGTGGAGCTGTCGTTGGTGGCGACGTCGGCCAGCTTGCCGGTGAACGGGCCGCCCACGCCTCCCAGCGCCAACCACGCGATCACCACGAGCGCCGGGAACAGCCACCGCCCGCGGCGACGGGCGACGTCCGAACGCGCTTCGGCGGAGGTGCGTGCGGGGTTCGAAACCATCGATGTCGACCTCTTCCTCGGGCTTTCCGAACGCTGCCCGACCAGTAGAACGACAGTAGAATATTTTGACAGTCGAACTATATGGACGGCGGGGGTCGCTGAACGGAGCGCGAGGCGATGGACGATGCTGATGCCGTGGACGATCTCGGAGAGACCCAGAGCCGCGGCGGCTCGCACGGCCCCGCAGGCGATGTGGCGCTGGGCGTGCTGCTGAGAGCGCTCAACGTCGAGCTCGACCGGTTCAACGTCCTGTTCGGGAACGCCCACGGCCTCTACCGCACGGACCTCAACGCGCTCGTCACGATCCTCGAAGCGGCCCGCCGCGAAGACCCGATGACTCCGAGCAGGCTCGCCGCCGCTCTGGACCTGAGCGCGTCCGCCACCACGACCCTGCTGGAACGCCTCGAAGCGCTCGGGCACATCACCCGGGAGCACAGCAAGTCCGACCGCCGCAGGGTCAACCTGGACATCCACGACACGGCCAGGCAGATCGGCAGCGAGTTCTACCAGCCGCTGCTGCGCGAGCTCGGCGAGGTCTGGGACCACTTCAGCGACGATCAGCGGGAAACCGTCCGCCAGTTCCTCACCGCGACGATCACGGCCACCGCCCGGGCGCGAGAAGCGATCGGGCCGCGCTGACGACCGGCCGGACGGTGTCGCCACCGCGTTCGGGGCGTGAGAATCGGGTCATGGCGTCGAGCGGTGACACCGGGCGTTCGCACCTCTAGCATCCGGTTCACCACGACGAAGTGACTTCACATTCCTGAAGCGAGGGTGATCCGGTTGTCGTCGCCGACCTTGGACCAGTTGGGTTTCCGCCTGCACGACGAGGACTCCGTCCTCATCGCCCGTCAGGACATCGAGCCTGGAACGTACTCCGGGCTCGCGATCACGAACACCGTGCCGAGCGGGCACAAGGTCGCCACGGCGAACATCGCCGAGGGCGCGGCCGTGCGCAAGTACGGCCAGATCATCGGCTTCGCCTCCCGCGACATCGCCGCAGGCGAGCACGTCCACACCCACAACGTCGACTACCACGAGTTCCAGCGAGAGCACGCCTTCGGCGCCGACGTCACGCCGACCGAGTACGTGCCCGAGCAGCGGCGAGCGACGTTCCAGGGCTTCGTGCGGCCGGACGGCCGCGTCGGTACCCGCAACTACCTCGCGGTGCTGACCTCGGTGAACTGCTCGGCGACCGCGGCGAAGATGATCGCCCGCAAGGTGGAGGCCTCCGGCATCCTCGACGACTACCCCAACGTCGACGGCATCTGCCCGCTCACCCACACCCTCGGCTGCGGGCACAGCGGGAGCGGCAACGAAGGCTTCGAGGTGCTGCGCCGAGCGCTCCAGGGCTACGCCGGCCACCCCAACATCGCCGGAGTGCTGGTGCTGGGCCTCGGGTGCGAGGTCAACCAGGTTCGAGCGCTCACCGACGACCTCAAGCTGGCCGAGGGAACGCCCGTGCACGCGATGACGATCCAGGAGTTCGGCGGGACCAAGAAGACCGTCGCCGAAGGCGTCCGGCGGATCGAGGAGATGCTGCCGGTCGCCAACTCCCACCAGCGGGAGACCGTCGGCGCGGACAAGCTCGTGCTGGCCATGGAGTGCGGCGGGTCGGACGCCTACTCGGGGATCACCGCCAACCCGGCGCTCGGCGCGGCGGCCGACCTGCTGATCCGCCACGGCGGCACCGCGGTGTTCGGCGAGACCACCGAGATCTACGGCGCCGAGCACCTTCTCACGCGCCGGGCGGTCAGCCGCGAGGTCGGCGAGAAACTGGTGAGCCGGATCGAGTGGTGGGAGAAGCACGTCCAGGCCGACGGCAGCTCGATCAACAACAACCCCTCCCCCGGCAACAAGGCGGGCGGGCTGACCACGATCCTGGAGAAGTCGCTGGGCGCCGCCGCCAAGGGCGGCACCACCAACCTCGTCGACGTCCTGCAGTACGCGGAGCCGATCACCGATCACGGGCTCATGTTCATGGACACCCCCGGCTACGACCCCGTCAACGCGACCGGCCTGATCGCCGGCGGGGCGCAGCTGATGTGCTTCACGACCGGCCGCGGTTCGGCGTTCGGCTGCAAGCCGGCGCCGAGCATCAAGCTCGCCACCAACACACCGCTCTACGAGCGGATGACCGACGACATGGACATCAACTGCGGGGTCATCGCCGACGGCGGGATGACCGTGGCCGAGATGGGCGAGCAGATCTTCCAGCACGTCCTGCGGGTCGCCTCGGGCGAGGAGACCAAGAGCGAGGAACTCGGCTACGGCGAGGAGGAATTCGTCCCCTGGCACCTGTCCACCGTGCTGTGACGAAGCGAAGGGCGGTTCCGGCGCCCCAGGTCGCCGGAACCGCCCTCCTTCCCCCATCGTCAGGCCGCGAGGACCTCGCGCCGCGGGACGTCCAGGTCCCAGCGGTGGCGGTGCAGCAGCACCGGCACCTGCTCACCGCGCTGCGCGGCGGCGAACACCTCGGCACGGGCTCGACGCCACCACACCCAGGTGCGCCAGGCACCGAAGAGCAGCATCGCGACCAGGGCCAGCATCGCCACCCGGTACTCCGAGCCGCCGGGCATGAACTCGAACGCGTCGAGCACCAGGCCCACGCACAACACGCCCAGCGCCGTCGCGGAGTGCCCGCCCGCGTTGGCCACACCGGTGGCCGTGCCGACGTGGCGCAGCGAGTTGTAGTCGCGCACCAGGGCGAAGGCCACCGACGACACCGGACCACCGATCGCGAAGATCAGGAACGCCACCGCGATCACCGCCAGCGGCGGCCGACCCTGCGGCCAGGTCAGCAGCGCCACCCACGCCAGCACGTTCAGGCCGAGATAGCCCATGACCAGCCACATCCGGCACTCCGGCCGCTTGCCGATCAGCGCGCCGATCATCGGCCCCCCGACGACCTGGCCGATGATCAGCAGGCTCAGCAGCACGCTGGCCGTGGACGCGGCGACACCGAGTCCGTCGACGAGGTACGGGAAGCCCCACAGCAGGGTCAGCGCTCCCGAGACGAACATCGTGCAGAAGTGCGTCCAGAACGCCAGCCTCGTCCCGGGCACCGACCACGCGGCACGCACCTGCGCCAGCACCGCTCCCCCGTTCCGGGGCGCCGACGCCTTCGGCGTGGTGTCCCGCACGACCGAGACCGTCACCGCCGCGTACGCCATCGTCAACGCACCGACCAGCAAGAACGTGCCCGTCCAGCCGATCGTGCGCAACGCCGCGGCGAGCGGGAACGTCGCCGCGACACCACCCAGCGCCCCCAGCGCGCTGGAAATGGTGGCCACCAGCGCGTAACGACGCGCCGAGAAGTACGCCGCCACCAGGCGCAGGATGCTCACCCACATCAACGCATCGCCCAGGCCGAGCACGCCGCGCGCGGCCAGGCCCATGGCGTAGGTGTCGGCCAGCGCGAACAACGTCTGACCCGTCCCCAGCAACAACACCGCGGTGGTGATCACCCGGCGAGCGCCGAAGCGATCCACCATCAACCCGGTCGGGATCTGCATGCTCGCGTAGATCCCCACCTGCAGAACCGTGAACGCGCTGAGCGCGGCGGGCCCGACGTCGAACCGATCGAGCGCCTGCGTGCCAGCAACCCCCAGGCTGCCCCTGTGAAACACCGCGGCGAGGTAGGCGACCACCGCCACGCTCCAGATCCACCATGCCCGACTCTCCGGTCGGTCGGCAGCCACGAATGCCCTCCCGTGTTCCCAACGTCAACAACGCACTGTCCCTCTTGCTCACCTAGTACTTCGTTTCGCGAAGCACTTGAGTTAGCGATTCCACGAGTGGACTGCACCACATGCTCCACTGTGGACGACTGGAGATTCGAGTCTTGGCCCGGGAGCGAAGCTCACCTAGCCTCGAAACCCGCGACCGCGGCGCTGCGGTCGCCCACGCATCGAAAACACCGGCGCACCAACGCGCGCGGTGGGATGGAGCGCGATGGAAGGCAACACCGCCCCGAACCAGGCGATCCACCGCATGCTGCACCCGAGGTCGATCGCGATCCTGGGAGCCTCGAACGATCCGCGGAAGCTCTCCGGCCGCGCGATCGCGCTGATGAAGCGCTTCGGCTACACCGGCAGACTGCTGCCGATCAACCCGGCGCGCGAGCAGGTGCAGGGACTTCCCGCCCATCCCCGGCTGGCCGACGTCGACGGCGAGATCGACCTCGCGATGATCATGCTTCCCGCCGACCAGGTCGTCGGCGCCGTCCGGGACTGCGCCCAACGGGGCGTTCCGGCGGCGATCGTGGGCGCGGCGGGCTTCGCCGAGCTCGACGAGGCCGGGGCGGCGCTCCAGCAGCAGCTGGTCGACGTCGCGGCCGAGACCGGAATCCGCCTGCTCGGACCGAACTGCCTGGGCATGTTCAGCCTGCGGGACAAGGCGATGCCCACCTTCACCTCGGCGATGGACGGCGACTTCGAGCCGCACGAAGGCCCGCTGGCGTTCGTCAGCCAGAGCGGCGCGTTCGGCACCTTCATCTTCTCCGCCGCCCAGCACGCCGGGATCGGCATCTCGCACTTCCTCAACACCGGCAACGAGGCCGACCTGTCGGTGGCCGAGCTGCTGGCCGGGCTCGTCGAGCTCGACGAGGTCCACGCGCTGATGGCCTACCTGGAGGGGGTGCACGACGGGCCGGAGCTGCTGGCCGTCGCCCGGCGGGCCCACGAGCTGGACAAGCCGATCCTCGCCGTGAAGGTGGGGCGCTCGGACGCCGGCGCCCGAGCGGCGGCATCGCACACCGCGTCGCTGGCGGGAGAGGACGCGGTGTTCGACGGTGTCGTGCGGCAGTTCGGCGTGGTGCGAGCGGACGGCATGGATCAGCTGCTCGACGCCGCGATGATCTTCGCCGCTGGTCGCCGCGCCCGGGGCAGGCGGCTGACCACGTTGTCCCTGTCCGGTGGCGCAGGGGTGCTGATGGCCGACGCGGCCAGCCGTCACGGCGTGGAGGTCGCCGCATGGGAACCCGAGTGGCAGCAGCGGATGGCCGAGGTGATCCCGGCGTTCGGGTCGCCGCGCAACCCCGTCGACCTGACCGCGAACCTCATCAGCGACCCCGGGATGCTGCAGCGGGCTTTGCGGATCGCGGTCGACCACCCGGGATCCGACCTGATCGCGGTGTTGCTCGGCAACGCCGACCACGCCGCCGACGAGCTCATCGGCGCCATCGAGCACGCCTACCGCTCGACCGACCGACCACTGGTGGTCGTGTGGACAGGAGGCAGCGGGCGCCCCCGGGAACGGTTGCGGGAGCTGGGAATCCCCTGCTTCACCGATCCCGGACGAGCGGCCGCGGCGCTGGGAGCACTGGCCGGCTACAGCCTGCGACACGCCCCGCCGAGTCCGCAGCCACCGCCGGACATCGACCGCAAGGTCGTGCGCGCGATCCTGTGCGAAGCCCGCGACCGCGGACGCAGGCACCTCGACGAGCACGAGTCCAGCAGGCTCATCGCCGCCTACGGCATCCCGTGCGCGGGCGCCTTCCCGGCGAAGGACCCGCGCAGTGCGGTCACCGCCGCCCGCGAGCTGGGCGCACCGGTCGCGGTGAAGGTCCTCTCAGGCACCATCGGGCACAAGTCCGACGTCGGCGGCGTGCGGCTGGGACTCCGCACCGACGCCGAGATCCGGTCGGCGGCCGAAGAGCTGCTGGGCCTCGAACCCGACGCCAGGCTGCTGGTGCAGCGGATGTCCACCGGCACCGAGCTGATCGTCGGCATCAAGCGGGATCCCGCGTTCGGACCCGTCGTGGTGGTCGGCCTCGGCGGCGTCCTCGTGGAGGTGCTCGCCGACAGCCGCGCGGGTGTCGTCCCGCTGGACACCGCTTCCGCCAAGCGACTGCTGCTGTCCCTGCGCGGCAGCGCGATCTTCACCGGGGTCCGCGGCGAAGCCCCGCGCGACCTCGACGCGGCCGCCGACGCGGTGGCGCGGCTGTCCTGGCTCGCCCACGACCTCGCGGACGAACTGGAGGAACTGGACGTCAACCCGCTCCTGGTCGACGAACGCGGCGTCGTCGCCGTGGACTGCCTGGCGGTGCTGCGCTGAACCGGCGCCGGCCGCGGTTGCACTCCGGCGAGAACGGTTGCCGCGCACGCTGATTGCGTTCGACTCCGGGCACCGTCGACGCGGCGCGCTGAAACGCTCTCCGCGCCAAGCCGTTCGGCCGAGGCCCCTTCAGATCACCCTATCCAGCGATCGCCACAAGCTCGCTTTTACGAACGGCCGACGGCACACTTAGCACATGAGTTCGACACTGCTGAACCAGAAGACGAAAGAAGTTGCCCACGCGGTTGTTCTCGGCACCGAGCCGGTCCAGCGGCGGGCGTCGATCACAGGTCGAGGCTCGTCGTGCGGTGCACCCGGATACCGGGTGCGACCACCGACGGCCCTCGGCGCGATCTCGATCCGCGCACCCACCACCTGAGCCCGGATCGTCGCCCCGGTGAACCACCGGCGCCCCCTCCGGGTCGCCGGCAGCCCCGCACGTCGTGAAAGCACCATTGCTGCTTGACAACTGCACAGTGGGAAAGCTCAGCCCAGGTGGCGGCGCAGGAAGTCCAGGGTGCGCGGCCAGGCGACGCGTGCCGATTCCTCGTGGTAGGACGCGGGGTTCTGGTCGTTGAAGAACGCGTGGCCCGCCCCGTACACGTGGATCTGGGGGTGGACCTCGGTCTCCTTCTTGATCTTGTCCGCCACCTCGCCGACGGCGTCCACCGTGACGCCTCGGTCGTACTCGCCGAAGTGGCCGAGCATCGGCGCCGTCATCGCCGAGAAGTCCGTCTCCACCGGCGGAATCCCGTAGAACGGGATGACGGCGCCGATGCGGTCACCCTGCTGCGCGGCCAGCACCAGCGCGAACTTGCCACCCATGCAGAAGCCGACCGCTCCGACGGCCGACCCGGTGACCAGCTCGTGGTCGAGCAGGTGGTCGACCGCGCCCGCCAGGTCGCGGGCGGCCTGGTCGACCGGCAGCTCCTGCATCATGCGGGAGGCCTCCTGCGCGTCGTGCGTGGTGCGCCCGCCGTAGAGATCGGGCGCGAGGGTCACGAAGCCCTCGGCTGCGAAGCGGTTCGCGACGTCGGCCACGTGGTCGGTCAGGCCCCACCACTCCTGGATCACCACTACGCCGGGTCCCGGTCGATCCGGGGTCGCCAGGTAGCCGTGGGCCGTCCGCCCGTTGCTGGCGAAGCTGACGTTCTGGTGCGGGTTCGTCACGCTCGTGCTCCTTCGTCGAGGATGACCGTTCGCAGGCCGTTCGAGCCCGCACCATGATCTCGCCGCGCACGCCCGATCGCAGCCCTCAGCCGAGTGCCATGTGGATGATTTCCCAGATGTGCCCGTCCGGGTCGTCGAAGCTCCGGCTGTACATGGGGCCTTCCTCCATGACCTCGCCGATGCGCGAGGCTCCCGCTGCCCGGGCCTTCTCCACGATGTCGTCCACGTGCTCGCGGGACTCGGCAGTCAGAGCGGTGATGACCTCGGTGGCCTTGGTCGCGTCGGCCAGGTCCTTGGGGATGAAGGACTGGAAGAACGGCTCGGTCAGCAGCATCACGAAGGACTCCTCGCTGATCACCATGCAGGTGGCGTTCTCGTCGGTGAACTCCGCGTCGAAGGTGAACCCGAGCGCGGTGAAGAAGTCCACCGAGCGCCGCAGGTCTTTGACGGGCAGGTTCACGAAGGTCTTCATGGACATGGCGGTCGCTCCACTTCGCAGAGGTCTGAATCGTCAGGATCGGGCAAGGACCGGGATGCTCCCGCGCCGAGCCCAGGCGAGGGCCAGGAACACGAGGCACAGCACGAGCGGTGACAGGGCCACCGCAGGGGCTCCGAGCGGGAAGACCTGGGCCAGCGTCGCGCCGACCATCACCAGCGCCAGCCCGAACGCCGCCAGCCCGCACAACCTCGGGATCAGCAGCCCGATCGCGCCGAGCAGTTCGACACTTCCGGTGAAGTACCGGAACCACTGGCCGAAACCGATCAGGTCGAACATCTGCACGGCGGTCGGATCACCGAGCAGCTTCGGCAGGGAGGCGAACACGAAGAACGCCGCCAGCAGCACCTGGAGCACCCAGAGCCCGATGTTGACGCCCCGCCTCGGCCGAACCGCCCTGCCATTCGCAGTGGTGGTCATGTCGTCTGCACCCCTTCCGTCGCGCCATCGAGGTTCGATCGGAGGTATCGACTCGACGCGCACCGGAAACTCATCGGTCGCGAGCGAGGAGACCGGGTGTCAGTCCACGAGCTGGTCGAGCACGGCGGTGAACACGTCGCGGTCCACGGTGACGGAGTCCTGCGCCAGCCACTCCCCGATGTCCCTGACGAACTGCGCGGGAGTCATCGGGACGACCTGCTCGTCGCGCTGCTCGACGGTGGTCACCTCACCGGCCCGGCTGGGGTAGATCAGCACGGCTCCGCGCACCTCGACCTCGGGCAGCAGGGCTTCGAAGCCGGCAACGCCCTCGTTCAACCGCGTCACACCGCCGCGGAAGGGATGCCCGTTGCGCCACAGCGAGCCGTTCTCATCGGTCGTGTAGTGGCCGGGAAGCCAGCTCTTGGACTCCACGAGCACGAGCCGCCGACCGCACAGGACCGCGTGGTGGACGTCCTCGAACATCGAGTCCGGCTGGGCGAGGCCGTGGAACACCCGGACACCGGGCAGCCGGATGAGGTACTTCGCGCACATCTCGGCGGTGAGCAGCTGAGCCCGCTCGTGCTGGATGTCGGGCAGCCCGAAGATGCGCTGTTTGCCGAACTCGGCGGTGAACATCCGGTGCTCCCGGTGAGCGCCGATGTGCCGCCGCAGCAGCACCACGATCACGACGCCGGAGCTGATCAGCAGCCCCAGCCACGTCGCCATCAACAGCGCGTTGAGCTCCACTGCTGCGCCGGCCAGCAGCAGCAACGACCACGCTCCCACCAGCGCCATCGTCGGTCTCCGGTCCGGTCCCAGCACCGGCAGGTACTGCACCCGCGCCGTCGGGTCGACGCTGTCCCACCAGGTGAGGTCGTCGAGCCTCAACCTGGGCATGCGCGGTACGTAGTCGGGGTCCTCGCCGAAGTCGCGGCCGGCCCGCTTGGTCGATCCCGGGCGCCGCCGCCTCGTCGCGGCGGCATCGGTTTCCACCGGTCGACGCCGCGAGCTGTCGTAGGAGGCGCGGCGGACCGGATCGTTGAGCGTCTCGTAGGCCTCCCGCAGGAGCCGGAACGACCCGTCGCTGCCGCCGACATCGGGGTGCATGCTGCGAGCGAGGGTGCGGTAAGCCGATTTGATCTCGACCGATGTCGCATCGCTCCCCACGCCGAGGAGTTCGTAGTAGTCGACCCCGCGCACTACCCTCCCCGCCTCCCGGACCGCGCGGCAACAACGAGCTGCAATGACAACGCCAGGCAATGATAGGACGCGAGCCGAGATCAAGATCAACCGACTGGCAAGATTTCACCCTCACCGCCCGGACAACCTCCCCGCAGCAGGGAACCCGTCGTGGTCGAGCTGAGGCGTCCCAGGGGCAATAGCAGGGCACATGGTCCCTGCCCTCGCCGAGCTCGCTGCCGCAGACTGGCTGGTACGTCCTGGCACGAGCACGAATCGATGAGGACGTTCTTGTCATGCGAGTCCACGAGGTGGTGGCGGCGCTCGGTTTCGCCGCCGTGATGTTCGCCGGGTCAGCCTGCACCTGGGGCATTTCGCCTGCGCCGACCGCTCCTCCCCCGACTCCGGCCCCCACTCGGTCTACCGTCCCCCCGCTGCTCCCGCCGGGTGCCGGAGCACCGGCCGCGCCGAAGGACAACTGCGGGCTGAACCCTGCGGACATGGACGACAAGACCAAGGCGCAGTGCGGTCTGCTCGACGAGGCTCCGGCAACCGGCGGCGGCTCGTCCGGCGGGTCGGGCGGACGGTCCGAGGAGTCCGACGGGACACCAGGCGGCGGTGGCGGATCCACCGGATCGGACAGCGACTCGACCTACGAGCAGTTCCAGGACCGCACCGGCTACCCCTACAGCGAGGACGAGTACGAGCAACTGCCCGGTTACCTCCAGTGCGGAACCGCGTGCGGCAAGGAGCCGACCTCCGGCGAGATGCAGCAGCAGTACGGCTGCGAGCAGGGCTACATCACCGAAGGCTGCTGAAGCGCGCTTCCTCGTCATCAGCCGACGTCTCCACATCGCTGACCAGGCACGACGTGGGCACGAAAAAACCCGCTGGCTGCTTGGCCAGCGGGCTCTTCCACGCGGATGACCGGGGCGGCGCTCCGCCGCCCCTCCCTTTTGGCCACCCGGGAGCCGGGCTCGGTCCTGGATGGCGCCTGGGACCGGCTCGGCCTGCTGCGTGCGGTGCGCACCGCACAAGTCCTGGTGAATGCTCGGCAGGTGAACCCCACCAGCATCGCTGTTCACAATAGCCGATCGCCGCGACCTTGTGGGGCACATTCTGGCGCCGCGCGGCGGCGGGTCTGAACGAACGTGAGGATTCGGGCCGCACGTCCCGGACCACCGCTGCCGGCGGGCTCGCGAGGACCTTGACGTGATCGGATTCGGCGTGCATAAGATCGCCGATCCAGCCGCTGGGTGAAAGGGTGCAGATGGCCGCGGTTCCGCTCGCTCCCGGCGTCTGGGGCGTGCTCGCCACCCCGTTCACGGAGTCCACGGGAGATCTCGATCTCGGCTCGCTGTCGAACCTCGTCGGGCACTACCGGCGGATCGGCGTCACCGGGCTGACCGTCCTGGGCGTGTTCGGCGAAGCGGCGCGGCTGTCCACCGCCGAGAAGCGGGCGGCGCTCGAAGTCGTGGTGGACTCGGTAGACCTGCCCGTGGTCGTGGGCGCCTCCAGCACCGCGCAGGCGCCGGTGATCGAGGAGGTCGAACTCGCCGCCGAGGTGGTCGGCGACCGGCTCGCGGGCGCGATGGTGCAGGTCAACACCTCGAACCCGGATGCCCTGGCGCACCAGCTCGACGCGATCCACGCGGCAACCGGCGCCGGGCTCGTGGTGCAGGACTACCCGCTGGTCAGCGGCGTGTCGATCAGCGCGACCGACCTCGCCACAGCGGTCGAGCAGGTCGAATCGGTGGTCGCGGTCAAGGCCGAAGCACCACCCACCCCACCGGCGATCGCGACGCTGACCTCGCGCTCCGGAACCCCGGTCTTCGGGGGCCTCGGCGGCGTCGGGCTGCTGGACGAATTGGCAGCGGGCGCCGCCGGTGCGATGACGGGTTTCTCGTTCCCCGAAGGCCTCAAGGCGTGCGTCGACGCGTGGTGGGAAGGCGGCTACCAGGCCGCGCTGGAGGCGTACCTGCGCTACCTGCCGCTGGTGAACTTCGAGGCGCAGGCCCGCATCGGACTGGCGATCCGCAAGGAGGCGCTGCGCCGCCGGGGACTCATCACCGACTCCGGCGTGCGGGCACCGGCGGCGAGCATGCCCGAAACTCTCGACAAGCAACTGGACCGGCACGTGGCGGCCGTGGAGAACATGGAGAGCTGATGGATCTAGGAATCGCCGGCCGCACCGCGCTGGTGTGCGCCTCGACCGGTGGTCTGGGCGAAGCGACCGCGCGGGCGCTCGCCGCCGAAGGCGTCACCGTGGTGATCTCCGGCCGCCGAGGTGATCGCGCCGAGGCGATCGCCGCCGAGCTGCCCGGCGCCACCGGCGTGGAGGTCGACCTGACCGCGCAGGGCGGTGCCGAGAGGTTGCTGGCCGCCGCGCACGACGCTCTGGGGCAGATCGACATCCTGGTGCTCAACGGCCCCGGACCGCGTCCGGCCAGCGCGTCCGAGGTCAGCCCGGAGGACACCGCCGAGGCCGTGCAGAACCTGCTCCTGGTGCACCAGAAGCTGGTGGGCGGAGTGCTGCCGGGAATGCGCGAGCGCCGGTGGGGCCGACTGCTGGCGATCGCCTCCAGCGGTGTGGAAGCACCGATCCCGAACCTGGCGCTGTCCAACATCGGGCGCAGCGCGCTGGCGGCCTACCTGAAGAGCCTGTCGATCGACGTGGCCGACGAGGGCGTCACCGCCAACCTGCTGCTGCCGGGCCGCATCGCCACCGATCGGCTGGCGTCGCTGGACCGCGCCACGGCCGAGCGGGAGGGGCTGCCGATCGAGGAGGCCCGCGCCCGCGGCGAGGCGGCGATCCCCGCCAAGCGCTACGGCGAGCCCGCGGAATTCGGTGCCACGGCGGCGTTCCTGTGCAGCGCGCACGCTTCGTACATCACCGGGACCGCGGTTCGCTGCGACGGTGGTCTCGTCCCGACGCTCTGACGCGGAATTCTCCCGCCGACGGGCGCACCGCGCCGGCGAGGAAGGCGTGCCGCGCGGAACGACGGGAGGTTCTCCGCGCGACACGCCTCATCCGTCCCGGACTCGTCAGCCCGTGACGGAGTTCAAGGTCGGCAGGTACGCGTTGGCGTGCCCGTCGACGTCGGGGTGGAAAGACTCCTGGATGGGGTCGCTGGGGCCGTTGATCCACTCGTCGGAGGAGCACACCCCGTGCCCCTCGAAGGCGCTCCTGGGGTCGGCGAAGGAGAACCCGGCGGCCGAAGCCCGTTCGGAGGTCACCGAGGCGAGCTCGTCGGCGCCCTCGTTGATCCGCTGACGCTTGTGCTCGGAGTAGAACGGGATCCCGCAGTCGCCCATCTCGTTGATCCGCGGGTAACCGACCACCACGACCTTCGCGTTGGGCGCCGCGGAGCGGATGTTGGCGTAGGTCGTGTCGAGCTTGTCCGGGAGTTCGTTCCGGGCCTTTTCGGCGGCCTCGTCGACGGCGCTGTCGCAGCCCTCGTCGGTTCCCGTGAGGCACCGGGTGATGACGTCGACGAATCCGATGTCATTGCCACCGATGGAAATCGTGACCAGCGTGGTGTCGGCGCTCAGACCGTCGAGCTGGCCGGAGTTGACGTCGTCGGTGACCGCGCCGGAGCAGGCGGCGAAGTCGAAGTTGGCCGCTCCGTGGGAGTCCGCCCACAGCTGTGGATAGGCCTTGGGGCTGCGCAGACAGCTGCCGCTGTCCTCGAAGTAGTCGCGGGTTCCGGTTCCCGAGGCGTAGGAATCGCCTAAGGCGACGTAGTTCTCAGCGGCGGACCCGGAATCCGCTGCGAAGGCCGGGGTGACGGCCGTGCCAGTGGTGACCGCGCACACGGCCACCGCACCGATGAGGTACCTTGCGTGAAGCATGTTTTCCTCCGTTCGGAGCGCGAAAAGCACTTTCATTCAAAGAAGTCGGCGCCCCATTTCGGAGAAATTGGCGAGTACCCGCCAGTAACCGCGCTTTCCTGCACCCCGAACACCGCTGCGGAATCCGCCATCGGGACACTCGCGCGACTGGAATTCGCCGGTTTTCCCACTGCGGCCGACCCCGAGTTCGCCGGAACGGGTTCGCAAGACGCACGTACGTTTTGTTCGAATTCGCACGATTGCAGCAGGCGTGGAACCCCTCGAAATGGCATAGTTCTATGCCTCCCGGCACCCCGTCCCACTGTTTCGAGGAGGGCGTATGACACTCCGGGTTCCGCAACACCGCACCGCTTCGGCCGTGCTGTCCCGGGCCACCGCCGCGGCACCGGAAGCCTTCGACGACGGGGTCCCCCGCAATCTCATCGACCGCCGCTGGGCCTCCATCGGCGAGCAGGTCCCGCAGGCCACACCGGTGGACGGCACCGTGTTCTCCCAGCTGCCCAAGGTCGACGCCGCCACCGCGCAAGAAGCCGTGCACGCCGCCGCCAGAGCCCACCGGTCCTGGGCGCAGACCGGCTACGAGCAGCGCCGCGAAGCGGTGATCAGCGCGGTGGACGCCATGGCCAAGGTTCGCGACGACCTCGCGCTGCTGCTCGCCTGGGAGATCGGCAAGCCCTGGAAGCTCGCCTGCGCGGACGTCGACCGTTGCCTCGACGGCGCTCGCTGGTACGCCGACCACACCAAGCAGATGCTCAACCAGGACGTGGAGGGCGCTCCGCACAAGCGGCAGCCGCTGCCCGGCCCGGTCAGCAACATCGCCAGCTGGAACTACCCCATGAGCGTCCTGGTGCACGCCGAGCTGGTGCAGCTGCTCGCGGGCAACGCCGTGATCGCCAAGACGCCCACCCAGGGCGGAGCGGTGACGCTGACCGTCGCGCACGCCCTGATGAACCGCGCCGGGCTGCCTGCCACCCTGCTGTCCGGGGACGGTTCGGCGCTGTCGGACCCGCTGGTGCGCTCACCGGAGGTCGGCGCGCTCGCATTCGTCGGTGGTCGTTCCAACGGAGGCAAGATCGCCGCGCAGCTGGTGGACACCGGCAAGCGGCACATGCTGGAGCAGGAGGGGCTCAACACCTGGGGCCTGTGGGAGTTTTCGGACTGGGACGGGCTGAGCGCGCACCTGCGCAAGGGATTCGAGTACGCCAAGCAGCGCTGCACGGCCTATCCGCGTTTCGTGGTGCAGCGCAAGCTCGTGGACAAGTTCCTCGCCACCTACCTCCCGGTCGTCCAATCGGTCCGCTTCGGCCACCCGCTGGCCAGCGAGGACGACGAGCCGCCCGCGCTGGACTTCGGACCGCTGATCTCCGCGGCCAAGGCCACCGAGCTGGAAGGGCGGGTCGCCGAGGCCCTGCGCCACGGCGCGGTTCCGCTGCACCACGGCGACCGATCGCACGGCCACTTCCTGGAAGGCCAGGACGTTTCGGCCTACGCGGCACCGGTGACGCTGCTGGCGCCGCCGGGCGCCAGTCGGCTGATGCACGAGGAACCCTTCGGACCGGTGGACACCATCGTCGTGGTCGACACCGAGGCCGAACTGCTCGCGCAGATGAACGCGTCCAACGGCGCCCTGGTGGCCACCATCGCCTGCGACGACGAGGAGTTCGCCGCCGAGCTCTCGGAGAGCGTTCAGGCGTTCAAGGTCGGCATCAACAAGCCGCGTTCGCGCGGTGACCGGGACGAGGCGTTCGGCGGCCGGGGCGACTCGTGGAAGGGCGCGTTCGTCGGCGGTCAGCACCTGGTGCACGCGGTCACCCAGGGCCCTCCGGGAGAGCAGCTCTACGGGAACTTCCCGGGTTACCACCGCTATCCGCGGACCTGATCGCGGCGCGAGCGATCGGCGGCTACCAGGACTCGCCGGGGCGCAGATCGCAGGTGATCGGTGCGGTCGTGTCCAGGGACACCGCGGCCGGGTAGTAGTAGATCCAGCCGTCCTCCTCGGGGGTCGGCTGGATCCCCTCAGGGGTCAACTGCCTGGTCGGGGCGGGCCAGGGCTTCCAGCCCCGCGACTCGTAGAAGGGCACCCCGTCCTCGCTGGCGCCGAGAGCCCCCAAGTCGTAGGCGGCACGGATCATCCGCTCCACCTCGGCCATGAGCGCTGCACCGATGCCCCGGCGCTGGCGCTCGCGGTGCACCGCGACCCCTTCCACGTACCCGGTGCGCAGGGCGCGCTCGCCGACCATCAGACGCCGCAGCACCAGCGCAGCGTGCCCGACCAGCTCCTCGCCGTCCCAGGCGAGCACGTGCATCCCGCCGAGGCAGTGCTCCCAGTCCGCCTCGGTCATGGCGTCGTCCTCGGGGAAGACGTCCCACAGCAGCCTGCGCGCCGCGGCCAGGCTCACCTCGTCGAGATCTGCCGTGTGCACCGTCCGGATTTCGGTCATGCGGCACATGATGGCATCAATCAGGCGAAAGGAGGCTCGTTCGCAGGAGGTCGGAGGAGGTTCTCGGCGAGCTCGTTGGCGCTGCGGCCGCACATGCGCCCCTGGCAGGACCCGAGCCCGACGCGACAGGACCGGTTCAGCGCACTCGCATCGCGCTGGACGGGAGCGTTGTCCCGCAGGGCCTGGTAGGGAACGTCCTCGCAGCGGCAGACGACCGTCTGCGGGGTGAGCCACTCGTTCCAGCCCTCGCCGATGCGGGTCGCCGACGCCATCGCCCGCCCGAACCTCTGTCCACAGCGGACCATGAGTTTCGCGCGCCGCGCGGGTTTCTCGACCGCTCGCCACGTCGTGGCCCGCACCTGCACCGCGGCCGCGAGCCCGGCGACGGCACCTTCGGCGGCCGCGGCCCTGGCCCCCGCGATGCCGGTGGTCTCCCCCGCCGCGAACACCCACGGCGTCGAACTGCGCTGCTCGTCGTCCACCCGCACGAACCCGTCGACGATCTCGCAGCCCGCGGCTCTGGCCAGCTCCAAGCGCGGCTCGAAGCCGTGGGCCACGCAGATCGCGTCCACCGGAATCCGCCGGTGCGTGCCCGGAATCGGCCGCCACCGAGCGTCGAGCTTGGCGACCACGGCCTCCCGAACCCGCCCCTCGCCGATCGCTTCCACCACGCCGGCCCGGGTGCGGAAGCGGGTGCTCCCGACGAGCCTGCGCAGGTAGCCCGCGAACCCCGCCAGCTTGTCCCACTGCCCGGCCAGGGTCGGCGCGCGTCGCAGCCAGGAGGTCGTGCTCCCCGCGTCGAGCACGGCGACCACCTCGGCACCGACGTCCAGCAATGATTCTGCGACCGGCAGCAGGAACGGGCCGGTGCCCGCGACCAGCACCCGGCTGCCGACCGCGACCCGCTGACCTCGGGCCAGCGCGTGGGCACCACCCGCGGTGAACACGCCCGGCAGTTCCCAGCCGGGGAACGGCAGCACCCGGTCGTGCGCACCGGTGGCCAGCACCAGCGCCTCGGCGCGGAACGACTCCTCCGCGTCGCCGCCCCTGCTGCGCACGTGGACGGTGTGCCCGTCGATCGACCGCACGCTGCCCGCGCAGCGCCGGATCCGCGGATCGGCTCGGATCTCGTCGGCCAGGGCCTCGACATCCTGCTGCCCCGGTCCGCTCCGCTGCGGCTTGGTGACGCCGAACTGCACCGGCGGCGCCGGGTGGTACCGGCCGCCGAGGTCGTTCGAGGAGTCGACGAGCAGCACGTCGGCACCCGCGCGGGCGGCGTGCTGCGCGGCTGCCATGCCTGCGGGACCGGCACCCACGACCACCACGCTCATGGCGACTCCCCGGGACCGCGAGTGCTGATCACATCACCGGGTTCGACGGTCCGCAGGCATGCGCGCACGTTCGGCGTTCCGTTGATCACCAGCACGCACTCGGCGCACACGCCGATGCCGCAGAACAAGCCGCGCCTGCGCCCGCGGCCACCGGACTCGCGCCACGAGGTCAGGCCCAACGACATCAGCACCGCGGCGACCGTCTGCCCTGCGCGCGCGGTGACCCGGCGGCCGTCGACCTCGACGGAGAAGCTCGTCCGGTAGTGGGGCTGTGCGGAATCCAGGTGCGCCGGCAGCAGATACGGTCCGGTCAACTGCCGCCACCTCCTGTAGCTGCACCCGTCGGGCCTGGTCAGGCGTGCCCGGCGCGTCCGGTTCCCGTTCGAACCGACAGGAGAAATTGAACTGCCCCAGAACAGATCGCGCATCAATCCATCGGCGTAGGCCCGTCAGACAGGGGACTGAGGCGCCCGAAGCAGCCGCCCCGGCAGCTCCGCCTGCGCTGCGGTGCTGCCGGGGACGGCTCTTTCCCTCTCCCGATGGCTTGAGGTCTACGGCTGCGGGAATTGCGCCGCGTAGGTCTTCACGGCGTTGGCGATGGCCGCGAAGTTGCGCTCGAGGGCTTGCGCGTCGACGTTCTCGATCGTGTCGCAGGACTGGTGGTAGCAGGCGTCGAACGCCTCACCGGCCTGACCGCCCCACTTCTCGGCCTGCTCGGGGGTCTTGGACTCCTCGGCACCGGTGAACGTCCCACCAGCCGGGATGCCGACCTCGATGAACGGGCCGTAATCGGACCGACCGTCGAAGTCGGTGCCCTCGGCCGGCGCGCCCGCCGCGCCCAAGGAGTCGTTGAGCAGCTTCTCGATCTGCGCCGAACCCTCAGGTCCCGGACCTGCGCCGACGCCGTCCGAGTCGTCGCCGTCGTAGGTGAAGTACCCGGCGTTGGGCGAACCGACCATGTCGAAGTTCAGGTAGGCGGCGATCTTTCCGCGATCGGCCTCCGGCAGGGTCTCCACGTAGTGGGTAGAACCGACCAGGCCTTCTTCCTCCGCGCCCCAGAAGGCGAAGCGGAGCTTGTTGGTGGGGGTTTCGCCGCCGCCCGCGTAGTCCAGGGCGGCCTGCAGGATCGCGGCGGAGCCGGTGCCGTTGTCGTTGATCCCCGGCCCGTCGCCCACGCTGTCCAGGTGGGCGCCGAACATCACGACGTTGTTCGCGTCACCACCAGGAGTGTCGGCGATCAGGTTGTACGTCGTGCCCCCCATGGACGGGAACTCCTGGACCGTGGTGGCGAACCCGGCCTCGTCGAGCTTGCCCTTGATGTAGTCCAGGGACGCCTGGTACCCGGGGGTGCCCGCAGCGCGGTTCCCGCCATTGGCCCCGGCGATGTTCTGCAACTCCTGCAGGTGGTCCTGCACGGCCATGACGTCGGCGCGCGCGCCGTTGTCGGCGACCGCCGCGGTGGGCAGCACCAGCGCTGCGGCCGCGGCCAGTCCGGCGGCGGTGGCGAGCATCGGTCGGTTCGGCATCCCGCGATCCCCTTCGTAGATGTCGGCGTCGATCTCGATTCGCGAGGGGAACGTATCCGCGGGGATCAGGGCGAAGACCGCTTTGACCAAAACTCGCCTCAACAACGCGTTTTTCCCGTATTCACGAAGAGATCTCACACCGATTCGGCGCTGCCGAGCTCGGAGATCCGGCCGGGGGTGGCCCCGCACGATCGGCTCGCGTTGTTCTCGCAGCGGCCCTGAGGCAAGCTGGAGACACCTGGTCACGGCTCCGCAGCCGGTGTCCTGGTGATCACGACCGCACGGCAGGCACGGCCAGGACCGGATTAGGATTCCGGCTGCGCGACGAAGATCAAGTTCTTACCTCAGGGAGGTACCGCACGTGGAACAGGTGGTCCTGCTCGACGAGACGGGTCAGGCGATAGGCGCCGAAGACAAGGCGACCGTGCACCACCAGGAGACGCCGCTGCACCTGGCGTTCTCCTGCTACGTGTTCAACGACCACGGCGAATTCCTGCTCACCCAACGAGCCCACCACAAGCGGACCTTCCCGGGCGTGTGGACCAACACGTGCTGCGGCCACCCCGCACCCGAGGAGGACATGAAGGCCGCCATCACCAGGCGTCTTCGCGAAGAGCTCGGCCTGACCGTGCGCGGGATGGAGCTCGCGCTCCCGGCGTTCCGGTACCGCGCCACGATGGACAACGGTGTCGCGGAGAACGAGATGTGCCCGGTCTTCGTGGCTTTCACCGACGCGACCCCGCAACCCAACCAGGACGAGGTGGCCGGGACGCGCTGGGTGCGGTGGAAGGAGTTCAGCACCGGAGTGCTCTCCGGCGAGGCGACCGTGTCGCCCTGGTGCGCGTTGCAGGTCCGCGAGCTCACCGAGCTGGGCCCGGAGCCGGCGCAGTGGCCCATCGGCACCCCGACGAGCCTGCCGCCCGCAGCGCGCGTGGCCTGATCCCACGACGTGGCACAGCCCCTGGAAGCGCGGTTCCCAGGGGCTGTTCCACGTCACTCGGTTCGGGCGAGCGCAGCGAGGTCCCGCGTCCAGCTCCACTCCCCGGGTTCGGGTGCCCCGACGAGCTTCATCCCGGCACGTCGCAGAGTGCGGGCGATCGCGGTGTTGTCGACGTGGGTCTGCGCCGTGAGGGTCGCGATCCCCATGTCCGCCGCCTGCTCGGCGATGCCCTCGGCGAGCGCCGCACCGACACCCCGGCGCTGCCAGTCGTCCCGCACCAGCAGCGCGAGCTCACCGGAATCGCCGTCGTACATCAGGTTTCCCATGCCCACCACCTGGCCGTCCGGCCCGAGCGCCAGCAGCGAACGACCCAGCGCCGGGGTCAGCAACCGCCGCAAACCCCGCTCACCCGACGCGGGCCCGGGGCTGAAGTAGCGGCGGAAGCGCGCGGCGCTCGAACAGCGCTCGTGGAACTCGACGACCAGGTCGACGTCGGTGCGGTCCGCCGAGCGCAGCGTCAGCTCGATCCCGTGGGAGGTGGTCACGGCCCGCTCCGCCGAGCGCACGCGAGCGCGGCAACTGGTGGCCAGGTCGACCAGCGCGCGAGCACGCGCGAACTCGGCGGGGGTGAACGCGCCTCCGGAACGGGTCAGCACGAGCACTCCACCGCCGGGTTCGGCCAGGCACATCGCCGTCTCGGTGAAGGTCCCGGTCGCCAGCTGCGCGTCCGGTTCCTCCTGCCACCGCGCGTCGACGTGGCCCAGCAACGAGCGCAGCCCCCGCACCAGGTCGGTCCTGCCGTTGACGAGGTCGTTGGCGAGCACTGCGGTGCGGGTGGGCACGTCGTCGAGTTCGCGCACGTCGGCGCGCGAGGCGGTCACGTCGTAGCCGCCCGCGGTCTCGACGGCGGCGACCAGGTCGGCATGCCGGACGCGGGTCGGAACGTGCAGCAGCACCTCGTCGACCGCACCGCCGGCCACCGGGTGCACCTGCATCGTCCGGATGTCACCGCCGAGCGCCGCCAGCGCTCCTGCCAGGTCAGCGAGGCGTCCCGGGGCGTCGGTGACGCGCGCCCGCAGCCGCCACAGGTTCCGCGGGACACCAGCGGCCTCCGGTGCCGGTGCCTTCGCGATCGCCGCGTCGTGGTGCGTCCACCAGCGCACGAGGGCCACCACCAGCAGGGCGATGCCGGTGACCATCAGCGCGGACGTCGCTGCGGAGGGGCCTGCCACGCGGGCCAGGAGAACGTTCGCAGCGCCGATGACCAGCACCAGCACGGCGAGTTCGATGAGCGCGCGGTTCCGGTCCGGGTGGGCCCGACGGTGCTCGCTGGGAGTCATGTCCCCATGCTTCAGGCCGCAGGTTTCCTCCGGACGAATCCGCGTCACACCGGTGTTAACGGCCCGACATCACACCCGTGGGGGTGATCCGCCCCGCGAACGCACCTTCTCAGCGCACGCTCTGGCCGTATCCGCCGAAGAGAGTTGCGCAGCGGGCGATCTCGTCGTCCGGGAGCAGCGCCGGATCGCCGAGCCGGGCCGCGGTGAGCCAGAGCTCGCAGAGCCATTCCAGTTGCCTGGCCCGGTTGTAGGCCTTGGTGAGGGTCGTGCCGATGGTGACCGTGCCGTGGTTGCGGAGGATGCACCCGGTGCGGTCGCGCAGCGCTTCGGACACCGAGTCCGCGAGGGCATCGGTCCCGAAGGTCGCGTAGTCGGCGACCCGCACCGGACCGCCGTAGTCGGCCAGCTGGTAGTGCACGGCCGGGACCTCGTCGCGCAGTAGCGACAACGCGGTCGCGTGCAGCGAGTGCGTGTGCACGACCGCTCCCGCGTCGTGCGCGGTGTAGGCGGCCAGGTGCATCGGCAGCTCGGAGGTCGGCTTGAGCTCGCCCTCGACGAGGGCACCGCGCAGGTCCACCAGCGGGACGTCGACCGGCCGCAGCTCGTCGTACTCCACGCCCGAGGGCGTGACAGCGACCAGGTCGCCGCTGCGCACCGACACGTTCCCCGAGGTGCCGACCACCAACCGGTCGGACGTCATCCGCCGGGCGATGTCGATGACCTCGCCGCGCTCCTCAGCCAGACGCACTGCGCTCATCCCTTCCCGCTCAACAAGCCACCCCTGGGCCCTCGTAGCCGTCGATCGCCGCGACCTTGCCCGCCGAGGAGGAGTTCTCGTCGAAACGGTAGTCGAGCCACTCCCCCGCGAGCTTGCGGGCCAGTTCGAGCCCGATCACGCGCTGACCGAAGCACAGCACCTGCGCGTTGTTGCTCAGCACCGACCGCTCGACCGAGTAGCTGTCGTGCGCCGTGACCGCCCGGATGCCGGGCACCTTGTTGGCGCTGATGGCCACGCCGAGCCCGGTCCCGCACACCAGCAGCGCCCGGTCGGCCGACCCCTCGGCGACCAACCGCGCGGCCTGGACCGCCACGTGCGGGTAGGCGGTGTGCTCGTCGCTGCCGACCCCGACATCCACGACGGAGGCGACCCGCGGGTCCTGCTCCAGGTCCTGTTTGAACGCGTTCTTGTACTCGAGACCCGCGTCGTCGGATCCGACGACGATGCGCAGCTGCTCCTGGCTCACTGGTCCTCTCCCCCTCGTTCGATCAGTTCTCCGACCCGGGTGAGCACGAGTGCGAGCGAGGTCGCGCCCGGGTCCGGTGTTCCCACGCTGCGCTCGGCCAGCGGCCTTGCCCGGCCCGTGCGGGGCCGCAGTTGCGCCGTGGCGGCAGCCGCTTCGGTCGACGCCGCAGCCGCGCGGCGCCAGGCCGCGCCGCCCCCGATGCCCTCTTCGACGGCGGCCCGCAGCTCGTCGACGAACGGAACCAGGGCGTCGACCAGGGTCTTGTCACCGAGTTCCGCGCGCCCGAGCCGCTGCACGGAGGCGAGCGCGGCCTCAGCACCGGCGACGAGGTCGGCGGCGCGTGCTTCCCGGTCGCCGGGCAGCAGATCGCCGAAGGAGCGCAGCGCCGCTCCCCACAGCACCCCGGAGGTCCCACCGGCTTTCGCCGCCCACGCGTCGCCCGCTTCGAGCAGCACCGCGGAGGGACCGACGCCCTGGCCCGCGGCCGTCTCGGCGGCCTCGGCACCGGCTGCGCTGCCGCGCGTCATGCCGCGACCGTGGTCGCCGTCGCCCGCGATGGCGTCGAGCCGGCCGAACTCGTCCTCGTTGTCCCGCAACAGGTCTGCGACCGCGCGCAACGCACCGGCCACCACGCCGGAGGTGGCTCGACCTACCTCCGGCGCGACCACGACCTCCTGCTCGACCGGGGCCACGTCCTCGACCTCGACGTCCGATGTGGACGATTCGACGACGCCCCTGCGGTAGGCGGGGGTGTCGGCGGGGGCGAGCCAGAGCCGCTCCAGCTCGTCGTCCAGCCACGTCAGCGTCAGCGAGCACCCGGCCATGTCCAGGCTGGTCACCAGCTCCCCGACCTCCGGCGCGACGACCTCGACCCCGGCCTCGGCCAGCAGCCGGGCCGCGGTGCCCCACACCACGAACAGCTCCTCGTACTTGGTGGCACCGAGTCCGTTGAGGATCGCCGTCACGCGCCCGCCCTCGGCCGGGGCCTCGGCCAGCACGCCGTCCACCAGGGTCTTCGCCAGTTCGGACGCCGAGGGCATGGGAGTCTCGGACACGCCGGGCTCGCCGTGGATGCCCAGGCCGAGTCCCATCCGGCCCTCCGGCACCTCGAACAGCGCGTGGTCCTGGCCGGGCAACGTGCAGCCGTCGAAGGCGACCCCGAGACTGCGGGTGCGCGCGTTGGCGTGCTCGGCGACCCGCACCACCTCGTCGAAGTCGTAGCCCTCCTCGGCCGCCGCCGAGGCGACCTTGAACACCACGAAGTCGCCCACCACACCGCGCCGCTTGGCCTGCTCCTCGGCGGGAGCGCTGGCGACGTCGTCGGTGACGACCACGTTGTGCGCGCGCACTCCTTCTCGCGCAAGGCGTTCCACGGCCAGGCCGAAGTTCATGTTGTCCCCGGCGTAGTTGCCGAAGGAGAACACCACTCCCGCTCCGCGATCCGCCGCGCGCGCCACCGAGTGGGCGTCGGCGGCCGACGGGGAGGTGAAGATGTTGCCGATCACGGCGCCGTCGGCGAAGCCGGGCCCGACGACGCCGCAGAAGGCCGGGTAGTGCCCGGATCCGCCGCCGGTGACCACCGCGACCTTGCCCGCGCGGGCCGGTCGGGAGCGCACCACGCCGCCGGGCACGCGACGCACGTGCTGCGGGTGCGCGGCAACGAAACCGGTGACCATGTCCTCGGTGAATGTGGCCGGGTCGTCGTACAGACGCGTCACGTCAGGCCTCCTCGACGGGCGCCCAGTGCGGCCGGGCGCGTTCGATGGCGGTCAGGTAGTCGCGGTAGCCGCGGTCGTAGAACTCCACGGCCTCCGGATCGGGCCGCACGACACGCCGGTCAGCGGCCCACTTCTCGCGGTCGACCGGGTCGCCCAGCGAGTCCCACGCGGTCATCGCCGCGCCCCGCGCACCGACGCCCTCCTCGTGCGGAACGTGCAGCGGGCGGCCGAGGACGTCGGCGAAGATCTGGCTCCACGCCTGCGAGCGGGCACCCCCACCGCAGGCGGCGACCTCACCGCTGAGCCCGGCGCTCTCCAGGTTGTGCCGGGCGGCGTAGGCGACCGCCTCGCACATCCCGCGCACCAGGTCCGCGGGCGTGGTCTCCAGCGACAGCCCGGTGAACTGCCCGCGCGCACGCGAGTCGACGAACGGCGCGCGCTCACCGGACGAGGACAGGAACGACAGCGCGGAGACACCGCCAGCGCCGGGGGCGCTGCGCTCCAGGAGGGATTCCAGCTCCTCGACGCTGGAACCTGTCATCGCCAGCACCCAGTCCAGGTTCGCGGTGCCGACCATCGCGGGCATGACCCGCAGGTAGCGCTGCGGCATCGGCGTGGCCAGCCACATCCCGGCGGGCTCGCCCTTCGGGTCGATCACGACCTCGTCGCGGAGCACCTGGCACCCGAGCGTCGTGCCGATCACCAGGCTGCCGTCGCCGATCTCACCGACCCCGGAACCGAAAGCGCAGGCGGGCAGGTCGAACGGGCCCGCGGAGACCGGGAGTCCCGCGCGGAGGCCGAGTTCGGCGGCGGCTTTGCCGGAGAGCTCGAACAGGCCTCCCACCGGCGTGGTGTCGGCGAGCAGACGCCGGTGCTCACCGATGCCGCAGGCTTCGAGCGCCGCCGTCGAGTACTCGCGCGTCGGAACGTCCAGGAACGGCAGCGAGGCGTCGGAGGCGTCCACGGTGATCGCACCGGTGAAGCGCTGCACGATCGCGTCCACGCAGTACCCGGCGACGGCCGCGCGTTCGAGGCGTTCCGGCTCGTGCTCGGCGAGGTGGGCCAGCAGCGGACCGGCCGAGCCGGGGAACATCCCGGAACCGGTCAGCGCGTGCACCTCCCGCTGCGCACCGCTGGTCTCCCAGTCGCGCAGCACCCCGGCGGCACGAGCGTCCAGCCAGGAGATCGCGGCGCCGACGCCGCGCCCCTGCTCGTCGCGCAGCCACAGGCCATCCCCTTGGCCGGTGATGGCCAGCGCCTGCACGGGTTCGGTGGCCGAGGCCGCAACCTGGCGGACGACCTGGACGACCGAATCGACGACCTCGTCGAGGTCCTGCTCCACCAGACCGGGGGCGGGTCGGCGCAGGGTGGAGCGCACGCTGCGGGTCAGCCTCGCCGACCCGTCGCGGCCGAGCAGCGATGCCTTGGTCACCGAAGTGCCGACGTCGACTCCGATGATCATGGGCGCAGGTCTCCGAACCGGGCCAGCACGTCCGGGTTCGCCACGAAGCGCGGCCGCCGCCCGTCGAGGAACCTGGCGGCCTCACCGGCGACGATCTCGGCGGCGCGGTGCGCGGTCTGGCGCGTGGCACCCGCCAGGTGCGGGGTGGTGATCACGTTCGGCGCGTCGAACAGCGGCCAGTCGCGCGGCGGCGGCTCGATGTCGTAGACGTCGACCGCCAGCGCGCCCAGCTTGCCGGAGCGCAGCAGCCCGGGCAGCGGCGCGTAGTCCAGCAGACCACCGCGCGCCGAGTTGACCAGCACCGCGCCCTCGGGCAGCAGCTTGAGGTTGTCGGCGTTGAGCAGGTTGCGGGTCTCCGGGGTCAGCCGCGCGTGCAGGCTCACCACGGAACTGCGCCGCAGCAGCTCTTCGAGCTCAACGAGCTCCACACCCTCGCCCGCGATCTGAGCGGCGTCCACGAACGGATCGGCGACCAGCACGTTCGCCCCGAAGGCGCGCAGCACCCTGGCGACGATGCGGCCGATCGCGCCGTAGCCGACGAGCCCCGCGGTCGAGCCCTCGAGCTCGATCCCGGCGTTCTCGTAGGCGTAGTAGTCACCCCGCCAGTTGCCGTCCTTGAGCTCCGCGTCCGAACCCGGGATCCGGCGCAGCGCGGCCAGCATGAGGCCCACCGCGAACTCCGCTGCCGCAGCCGCGTTGCGGCCGGGGGCGTAGCTGACGATGACCCCGTTGTCGGTAGCCGCCTGCAGGTCGACGTTGACCGGGCCGCCCCGGCAGACGCCGACGAACTTGAGCTTGTCCGCGGCACTCAGGACGTCGCCGGTGAACGGCGCCATCTGGGTGGCCACGATCTCGTTGTCGCCGAGCGCGTCGAGCAGCTGCTGCTCGGTCCCGCTGGCCTCCTGCACGGTGCCGACCGGCCCGAACGGCTCGACCGGCCACGGCAGCTTCAGCGTGTCGAAGCGCAGCTCGCGCTGGGTGGCGCGGCGCAGGGCGTCGACGAACACCTCGGGATGCACGAAGTGGTCTCCGGCAGCCAGAACGCTTGTCATCTCCTGGACTCCTTTGTCGCGAGGTGGTGCGGGTTCAGCGTGCCTGCGGCAGCGATCCGACCAGCTTCAGCCGCACGTCGTCGAGGTCGGTGGCGATGTGGGTGGCCCCGGCGAGCGCGTCCTCCGCCGGCGGGTAGTCGCCGTTGGGGATCGCGATCACCGTCATGCCCGCCCGGGCGGCCGCGCGCAACCCGTTGCTGGAGTCCTCGACCGCCAGGCAGTGCGCGGGATCGTGCCCCAGCTTCTCAGCCGCCGCCAGGTAGACGTCGGGGCTCGGCTTTCCGCGCGGCACTTCGGCGCTGGAGACGGTCGCGCTGAAGTGCGGGGTCAGGCCGTGCCGGTCGAGCACCGCGTCGATGAGCCGTCGCGGCGCCGAGGAGGCCAGCGCGATGGGCGCTCGGGCGGCGACGTCGGTGACCATCTTCTCCGCGCCGATCAGCAGCTCGATCTCGCCGTCGTCGAGCGCGGTGATCATGTCGTCGACCACGACGCGCTCGGTCTCGGCGGCGGATTCGGCGGCCTCGCTGAACTGCGCGAGGAACGCGGCCCACTCCGGCGCGCTCATGCCCTGGACCTGCCGGGTCTCCTGCCCGGTCCAGGTGCGGCCGCGAGCCGAGGCGAAGCGGGTCCACATCCGCTCCCACAGGTGCTCGCTCTCGACCAGGACGCCGTCCATGTCGAACACGACCGCTCGGTGCGCCCCGTTCGGTCGATCCGGCTGGGTCATACGTACCTCCCGCCAATCACTGATGGAACCAAATTAACACTGCGACCGTTAACTGTCACTACTTGAGTGATAGATCGGCAGGTCTGCGCCGCGCCGCGGACCCGGCGAGGCAAGATGAGCGCATGGCGTCAGCACCGAAGAAGCAGTCCCCTCGCCTCCAGCGGCAGCAGCAGATCGTCGATCACGTGCTCGCGCAGGGGTTCGCCAGCGCCGCGGAGCTGTCCTCGTTGACCGGGGTCAGCCTGATGACCGTGCACCGGGACCTCGACGACCTGGCCACCCGAGGCCTGCTCCGCAAGTACCACGGCGGCGTTTCAGCCCAGCCGTCCACGGTGTTCGAGTCCAGTTCGGACTTCCGGCTGCACACCCACATGGCCGAGAAGGAGGCGCTGGCCGCCGACGCTCTGCGGTTCATCAACCCCGGCATGTCGGTGATGCTCGACGACTCCACGACCGCGCTCGCGCTCGCCAGGCTTCTCCCGGACGTCGGGCCGCTGACGGTGGTCAGCAACTACCGGCAGGTGCAGGAGGCGCTGCGCGACGTGCCGGACATCCGGCTGATCGGCCTGGGCGGCGAGTACTCCCGCACCCACGACTCCTACCTGGGCCTGCCGTGCCAGGAGATGATCTCGACGTTCTCCGTGGACATCGTGTTCCTGTCCACCTCGGCCATGAACTCCCGTCTGACCTACCACCAGGAGCAGGAGATCGTGCTGGTCAAGCGCGCGATGATGGGCAGCGCCACGACGAAGGTCCTGATGATGGACGCCAGCAAGGTGGCCCGCTCGGCCCTCCACCAACTCGCCCCGGTCAGCGCCTTCGACCACGTCCTGCTAGCGGGAGACCTCAAGGAAGACCTGGTCGAGGAAATGCGAGAAGAAGCGGAAGTCCACCTGTCCAAGACCAGCTGAGGCAGGCGGGAAGCCGAGGCCGCGAACAAGACCGAGCGACCACCGTCAGGCAAGCGACGAAGTCGCCTTCTCACTGCCCCACCCCAGCGACCGGCACCGCCGCCGGTGTTCAGCCACCTGCTGGGGGACAAGACCGAAGTTCTCATGAAAACTTCCCCACGTCAGGCGACCTGCACCGCCGCGGGTTCCCGGACGTCCTCTGGGGAGGACAGCCGACCCCGAACCAGTCACAAAAGAATTAACATCTTGTGCGTTAACTTCAACAGGGTGCATGATGTCCGGCATTCGTTGGCTGGCGCATCGAGCGCCGAACATCCGACCCTGTTGGAGACAGTGATGTCCCAAACTTCCGCAGCCGGCTCGCCTGGTCTCCTCGACCGCATAGGCATCCCGCGCCAGCTCTTCTGGGGCTTCGTCGCCGTGCTGATCTTCATGATCGGCGACGGCGTGGAGACCACCTTCCTGTCCGATTACCTGCAGCGCCCCGAGGGCGGTTCGCTGCCGGGCGCGACGGCCTCGTTCGCCACGGTGACGCTCTACGGGGTCGCGGCCATGATCGCGGCCTGGTTCTCCGGGACGCTCTCGGCGATCTGGGGCCCGCGCCGCGTGATGTGGCTGGGCGGCGCGTGGTGGGTCGGGTTCGAGTGCCTGTTCCTGTTCGCCGCGCTGCCCTCGCACAACGCGGTGTTCATCGTGGCCACCTACGGCATCCGCGGGCTGGCCTACCCGCTGTTCGCGTTCTCGTTCCTGGCGTGGGCGCAGGTCGCGAGCCCGACGAAGATGCGCGGTTCGGTCGCCGGCTGGTTCTGGTTCGCCTTCACCGGCGGCCTGCCGACGCTCGGCGCCGCGCTGGCCGCGCTGTCGATCGGCGTGTTCGGCCTGAGCGATTACCAGACCCTGGTGCTGTCGCTGGTCGTGGTGACCTGCGGTGTGCTGCTCGGTTCGTTCGCGGTGCGCGAGGAGCACGGGTTGAAGCCGATCGCGGACGAGACGGTCGAGAACCCGCGCAGCCTGAAGCGGCTGGCGGAGGGCGTCGACATCCTGTGGCGCGACCGCAGGGTGCTGGCCGGCGGTCTCATCCGGATCGTCAACACCGCGCCGCAGTACGGGTTCTTCGCCATGTTCCCGTTCACCTTCGGACCGGCGGCCCCGGACGGCGGGTTCCTCACCGCCGCCCAGGTCGCGTCGCTGGCCTCGATCGCCTACGGCGCGAACATCCTGGCGAACCTGTTCTTCGGCGTGTTCGGCGACCGCTTCGGCTGGCGTCGCACGGTGACCTGGTTCGGGTGCGTGGGCTGCGCGATCGCCACCCCGCTCTGGTACTTCAGCTCGATCGCCACGCAGAGCTTCGCCGTGGCCGCCGTGCTGGGCGTGGTCTACGGGCTGGTGCTGGCCGGTTTCGTGCCGCTGTCGGCGCTGATGCCCTCGATGGTGGCCACCAAGGACAAGGGCTCGGCTCTGGCCGTGCTGAACTTCGGTGCCGGTGGCGCGGCTTTCGTCGGCCCGGTCGTGGTCACGGTGCTGTACCCGCTGGTCGGCGGCGGGGGCGCGACGATCGTCTTCTGCCTGATGTACCTGGCGGTGGGCCTGCTGTCGCTGCGCATGAAGGACGACAGCGACCCCGGCGAGCACCGCGTGCCGCGCACCGGTGCGCCGGAGGCCGCGGGAGCGTCCGCCTAGGGCACTGCGAACGTGCGGACCAGGCCGTCGCCCGTGAGGGCGGCGGCCTGGCTGCCGTCCGGGGACAGCGCAGGCTGGGCCTCGACGGGCCCGAGGGTGGTCTCGCCCTCCGGCCCGTAGACCACCAGGAGACCGTCGGCGTTGCGGACGGCGAGCACGGGCCCGGGGGCGATCGCCGGATCGGAGATGGCTCGCGCGTCGATGGTCCGCACCCGCTGCCACCCGGCGTCTTCGGCGAGCACCACGAGGTTGCCCCGCACGTCCCGGTACGCGGCGTACCCGCTGGTGGCGGCGATGGCACCCACCGGCCGCTCATCGGAGGCCACCGCTTCGCCGCACCCGGCCTCGGTGAGCCGCCAGTGGACCATCGCGTGGCCGGACGCGGCCAGAACGTGGACCGCTCCGCGGGATCCGACCACGGCCGACACCTCGTCACCGACGTCGCTCCCACCGAGACGGCACCACCCGCCTGCGTCGCGAACGCTCACCCCGCCTCCCGAGTCCCGGAGGGCGACGACCACGCCGTCCCGCACCGGCACGGCCGAGGGCGGTCCGAGGTCCACGCCCGGTTTTCGGGGCGGCGGCACTCCCAGCGGTCGCCAGGGCAGGGCCCCTTCCTTGAGCCACACCGCTCCGGAGTCCCGTTCCTGCGCGACGATCGTTCCGGGGCCGGCGAACGACGCGGAACCGTCGCGCGGCACGAATCCCGGTGTGTCCACAACGGACTCGACGCCGGATCGGGTGAGGATCAGCTCCTTCCCGCGCACGTGCACGTGACCGCCGACCGTCGTCCAGCGGGTACCCGGTGGTCGGCGCAAGCGCATCGCGGCGATCCAGGCGTCGTAAGGCGCGCTGAGGCTCACCTGCGGGTCGTGCTCGGCGTAGCGGGCGAAGACCGCGCGCTTGTCGGCGACGACGCGTTCCGGGAGGTTCGGTGGCGCGTCGGCGATGTTGTAGTCGCGGTAGTGCAGCAGCGGCAGACCTGTTCCGCGCAGCGCGGTTTCGGCGAACCGGGCCGCGGCGACGTGGTCGGGGTGGTCGTGCGCGCCGCCCCAGTGCAGCTGGTAGCGCGGGTCCGGTCGCGGGTCCTGCGCGCGGACCAGCGTCGGCGCGAACGTCTCCCGCAACCGGACCAGGCACTCGATCACCGAATCCCGGTCGTGGCCGACCGACGGCACTATGGAGCCGGCCGCGGTGATGGTCCGCTCCCGGTGGCCGGGGTCGTGCCACAACCTGCTCAACGCGTGACGCGAGCTCGGGTTGTTGTCGTCGGGCAACCCGAAGAAGACCAGGGACACAGAAGGCCGGTGCCGGAGCCGCTGCCACTCCACCAGTCGGTGCCCGGGCAGTTCCAGAACCGAGCGCGTCCACTCGTCGGCGACACCGGCCATCGCTGCGAACGCGGCGCGCGCTCCGGCCTGGCGGCCGGCCGCGTACTCGGCCTGCGGCTGGACGTCGCTCTCGCCCGCGGTGAGGAACACCGTCGTCACCCGCGCACCCGCGCGGATCGCCAAAGGCACGTCCGGGCTCATGAACAGCATGTCGTCATCCGGGTGCGCCACCACCTGCAGGTGCGACGGCCTCGGCGAACCCCCCGCCGCGACCCCGGGCGCCGCCAGCGACAACGCGACCACCAACAGCGCGGCAACCGCCCTCAGCACGGCCGCCGCCGCGACATCAGCAAGGCCCCCAGCGCCCCCGCCGCGACCAGCAGCACGCCGGCCTCGGCGCCCGGTGGGGTCCACGAGAGCGTCAGCTCGCCGCCCCCGATCCCGCGCGGGATCCGCGCGGTGAGCAGCCCGGATCCGGTCGCGGCGACCGGCACCGGAACTCCGTTCACCGTCGCCCGGTAACCGGGCCAGAACAACCGGGCGAAGACGAGTTCTCCGCTCCCGCTGAAGCGGACGGTCTCGGCGCGGGCGCTGTCCTGGACGTCCGACACCACCCGCGGACCGCGGGCAGCGCTCAACCGCCCGTGCGGCCACGGGACCGGCGCGACCCGGGTGAGCACCACGACCTCGCGGGTGCGCTCGGAGACGCGCCAGCCCGGCGGTGGCTCGGCGACCTCCCGCAGCCTGCGCTGCACCACGACGTGGGTGGCCTTGAGCTGGTCCGCGAGGTGGTCGGGTCCCCACAGCCGGTCGTAAGATCGCGGACAGGTCGCGCCGAAGTAGTTGAGGCACAACGACTCGTGCAGCGCGTCGTGCCCGATTCCCGTGTAGGACACCAGGCTCGCCACCCCGGCAGCCGCGTGCATGTTGCCCAGCAGCAGGTCTGACCAGACGCTGCGGTCGTCGATCCGCTCCTGCGGGATCAGCTCGCGGGCCGCGATCTGCACCACCGTCCCGTCGCGCAGCGGCGCGTGCTGCCGGCGCAGCTCGGCGACGTCGGCTGGGAAGTGGTAGTCCGCGACATCGCGGTTGACCGGGAACCACAGCAGTTGCACGCCCAGCACCAGCGCGGTTCCCAGGTGCAGGGCCCGGAACAGCGCGGAGCGCAGCGCCCACACCAGCAGACCGGCGACCAGCGCCAACCCGACCAGGTGCTTCGGCGCCTGCGCGGGCCAGGCCGCGAACGCCAGGTAGCCACCCGCCAGCAGCAGCGCCGCCGAGGCCACCGCTCTGATCCGCGCCCGATCCCGTCGCAGACCGGCGGAGAGCGCCACCGCGAGCAGCACCGCGACCGCGAGGTGCAAGACGCCGATGTGCCTCAGCGGCCAGCGGAACATCCACACGTTCGACGGACCCAGGCACAGCAGGGCGTACACGGCAGCGACGAGAACGACTGCGGCGCAACGAGTCCACGGCATCTCGCGCCACCTCAACCACGGCAGGAGCGGGACCGCGAACCAGGCGAGGAAGGTGCTGGGAACTGTCATCCGGTAGTCGCCGAAGGAGAGGATCTGCGGTAGGAAAGCAGGAGTGCTCGCGTTGAGCAGATCGCCGATGCCCGGTACCAGCAGACCGGAGTTGAATAGCTCGCGCCCGGACCGCCAGCCCACCGCCGAGGTCGCCAGCACGGGCCAGAACACCAGCGGCAGGCACGCGGCAACCGAGGCAGCGATCCCGATCAGCCGGCGTCGGCCGGGTTCGGCGGCCAGCGCCGCGAACACCAGGCACAGCGCCAGGAGCCCGTAGGGATCACCGGCCGAGACGCACAGGTAGCACAGCGCGAACGGCATCAGGGCGGGCGCGTCTCCCGCGACGTGGCGGCGCAGCGCCCACCAGGCCCAGGGCAGCCACGCGAAGCCCATCAGCCCACCGGCCCAGCTCGCGGCCTGGAAGTGCAGCACGAACCCCGAGACCGGCAGGGCCACCGAGACCGCCGACGCCGCAGCCGGTTTCGCACCGTAGCTGCGGCACAGCAGGTAGCTGCCGACGCCCAGCAGCACCAGGAACTGGATCTTGACCACCGCCGCCGCGACCGCGAGGTCCCCGATCAGCGCGACGAGGACGAAGTCCAGCAGGTGCACGGGATTCCAGATGCCGAACAGCGACTCGGCCGCCAGGTTCCCGCCCATCCACGAGTCGGGTTCCAGCCCGAACGACCACTGCCCCGCCAGCAGCCGTTCACCGAGCCGGTGCCACATCGGCAGGAACTGCGCGGCGCTGTCATCGGTGAAGTAGAAGGAAGGGTTCACCATCAGCGGCAACGCACCCAGCCCCGCCACCATCGCACCCACCCCGGCGCCACCGCGCCACTCGGGGCGAACCCGACCGGCCAGCGTCGCCCGGGTGGCGATGAACGTCACCGGCACGAGCGCGAGCCCGACCAGCGGCGCGAGCCTCGGATCCGCCCCGAGCACGGCTACGGCCAGCGCCACCGCCGAGGTGCTCACGCCCAGCAGCACCAGGTTCGCCAGCAGGAACAGCAGCAGGGAACGTCCCCGCGCCGACACCCGGAAGGTGAACCGGCAGTTGAGCACATAGGAGCACAGCATCGCCGCACCGGTGGCCAGCACGTGCGCCAGCAAGTAGGGCAGCACCAGCCACAGCGACAGGTACACCACCCAGTGCACGGCCGTGTTCGCCCCGCCCACCAGCGCGAACCTGCCGAACTGGGTGGCACTGATCAGCCGCCGCATCACGACACCAGCTCCGCTGTCCGCGACCGGTGACCGTCGGACAGCTGCGCCCGGACCGGCCCTGACTCCTTGACCAGGTAGTGCGGTCGCCGACGGGACTCGGCGCAGCTGCGGCCCAGGTACTCGCCCAGCACGCCGAGCAGGAACACCTGGACACCTCCCAGCAGCAGGAGCCCCGCAATCCCGGGCTGTCGCCTGAACGCGAGGGGACCGGCGAGACCGGCGATCACCGGACCGAGGTAGATCGCCGGTCGAAGCGGCTTGTCGTTGAAGGAGGTCAACCCGTCGAAGCCGTGATCGACCAGGGCCGACAGCCGCCAGCGCGACTCCCCCGTCTCGCGCGGCACGTTGCGGTAGGTGATCTGCCCGGTCTCGAAGCCGATCCAGGCGAACAGGCCCTTCGAGAACCGGTGGTGCTCGGGCAACGACAGCAGTGCGTCGACCGCCCTCCGCGACAGCACCCGGAAATCGCCGGCCCCGTCCTGCAACCGCACGTCGAGCATCCGCCGCGCCAGCCGGTAGTAGGTGCGGGACAACGCCGTCCGCCAGGCTCCGTCACCGGAGCGGCCACGGCGGGCGACGACTTGGTCGTAGCCTGTGTCGAGCAGCACCAGCATCCGGGGCAGCAGTCCGGGCGGGTGCTGCAGATCGGCGTCGAGCAACGCCACCCGGCTGCCTCGGGCGTGCCGCAGTCCGCACAGCATCGCGGGTTCCTTGCCGAAGTTCCGGCTCAGCGACACGTACCGGAACCTCGGGTCCTGCTCGCTCAGGCGCCGAGCCTCGGACAGCGTCCGGTCGGTGCTGCCGTCGTCGACGAGGATCACCTCGAACTCCCGGACGTGGCCCGCCAGGGCCTCCACCAGCGCATCGCGCAGCCGTTCCAATCCGTGCTCCTCGTTGAAGCACGGCACCACCATCGACAGGTACATGGGGCAGTTCTCATCCGTCTCTGGGTCGACGGCCCGCGCACCCGGAAGAGCCGAAATCGCTGCGGGCCTTGCTGGATCACCCCGGACCCTGCCCGGCGACCCCCACCCGACCCCCTGCCAACACACCGGCGAATCCCCCACCCGGAGACGATTCCTCCACACCTGCGCGGTCCAAAACCGGCCGTCGCCAACGCCCATCGCCACCAGCCGACGTGCGGCGGACCTGGTGCGGCGTGACCGTGCGCGCAATGGCAGGCTGGTTCGCATGTCGTCCGCATCGTTTCCTCGCCGGAGCGCGCGCACCCAGAGCTTCAGCCTCGGTGCACCTCGCAACTTCACCGTCGTCGGCGACGGTGCGCGGGTGCTGTTCCTGCGCTCGACCAGCGGCACCGACCGCACCACCGCGCTGTGGGCGCTGGACGCCTCCAGCGGATCCGAGCGCCTGCTGGTGGATCCGGCGGAGCTGCAGGCCGCCGACCAGGTGACCGCCGAGGAGCAGGCGCGCCGCGAACGCGCGCGCGAGCGGGCGACCGGCATCACCGGCTACAGCACCGACCGCGACGGCGAGCTCGTCGTGTTCACCTTGTCCGGTCGGCTGTTCGCCGTGGAGGTCGCGACCGGTGAGGCGCGCGAGCTGCCGGTCCAGCAGCCGGTCGCCGACCCGCGCCCCTCCCCCGACGGCAGGCACATCGCCTACCTGTCCGGGGGGCAGCTGCGGATCATCGCCGCGGACGGCTCCGGGGACCGGGCCCTGGCCGAGCCGGACGGAGACGACGTCACCTGGGGGGCCGCTGAGTTCATCGCCGCCGAGGAGATGGACCGCCACCGCGGCTACTGGTGGGCCCCGGACGGCGACGCACTGCTGGTCGCGCGCGTCGACGAATCCCCTGTCGGGCACTGGTACCTGGGGGATCCGGCGCACCCCGACCGCGAGCCCGTCGCCACCCGGTACCCGGCCGCCGGCACCGCCAACGCCGAGGTCACGCTCTCCGCGATCGGTCTCGACGGCCAGCGCGTCGCCGTCGAGTGGGACCGGAGCACCTATCCGTACCTCGTGACCGCGCACTGGTCGCGGCACGGCAGCCCGCTGATCGCGGTGCAGACCCGCGACCAGCGGACCCAGCTCGTGCTCGCTGTGGACACCGAGGCGGGCACTACCCGCGAGATCCACCGGGACACCGACCCGCAGTGGATCGACATCAAACCGGGCTGGCCGTCCTGGACGCCGGGTGGTGAGCTCGTGCGCATCGACGCGGCCGAGGGCGCCTACCGCCTGGTCGTCGGCGACCGGCCGTGGACGTCCGCGCCGCTGCAGGTGCGCGGCATCGTCGACATCGGCACCGACGACGTGCTGGTCTCCGGTTCCGAGGAGGACCCGGCCGAGGTCCACCTCTACCGCGTCACCTCCGCCGGGCACGAGCGGCTGACCAGCGGTGCCGGCGTGCACACCGGCACTCGCGGCGGCGACGTGCTGGTCGTGGCCACGAGCGCTCTGGACCGTCCGCGGACCGGGATTGTCGTGCGCCGCGGCGACACGACGATCGCCGAGATCGACAACCACGCCGAAGAACACGGCCTGGACCTCAACATCCGCCTGCTCACCCTCGGCGAGCGCCGCTTGCGCAGCGCCCTGCTGCTGCCGAGCGGGTACACCGAGGCCGACGGCCCGCTACCGGTGCTGCTGGATCCTTACGGCGGTCCGCACGCCCAGCGCGTGCTGGCGCGCCAGCAGGGCTACCTGACCTCGCAGTGGTTCGCCGACCAGGGCTTCGCCGTCCTGGTGATCGATGGTCGCGGGATGGCCGGTCGGGGACCGGACTGGGACCGGGCCATCGCCGGTGATCTCGCCGGTCCGCCGCTGCAGGACCAGGTCGACGCGCTGCACGCCGCCGCTGCCGAGCATCCCGAGCTGGACCTGGACCGGGTAGCGATCCGCGGCTGGTCCTTCGGCGGGTACCTCGCGGGCCTGGCCGCGCTGCGCCGCCCGGACGTCTTCCACGCCGCGATCGTCGGCGCCGGGGTGGTGGACTGGCGGCTCTACGACACCCACTACACCGAGCGCTACCTCGGCGATCCGAACACGTCTCCCGAGGTCTACGAGGCGAACTCGCTGCTGCGCGATGCCGCGAAGCTGGAGCGCCCGATGCTGATCGTGCACGGAACGGTGGACGACAACGTCGTGCTCGCCCACGGGCTGCGCTTGTCGGCGGCCCTGACGGCAGCCGCCCGCCCCCACTCGGTGCTGCCGCTGGCAGGGGTCAGCCACATGCCCACCGATGAGACGACCAGCGAGAACTTGCTGGCCATGCAGATCGACTTCCTGCGCAAGTCCCTGGCCCGCTGACCGTCGGCGGAGTCGCTGGGCGGGCTCGAACGACTCGGACCGCCGCCCGGCCCTGACTTCGGGCTGCGGGGAGTTGCTAGGACTTCTGCGGCAGAACCGCGACCAGCTGGAAACCGCCGTCCTCCGACGGGCCCGCGTCCAGTTCGCCGCCCGCCAGGCGGATCCGCTCGGACAGGCCTTCCAGCCCCGCGCCGCCGGAGAGCTCGGTGATCGGCTCGTGCCCGTCCTCCGGAGCGTCGTTGGTGACGACGATGCGCAGCGCATCGGCCATGGTGCGCAGGTCCACCCGGATCCCGGCACCCGGCGCGTGCTTGGAGGCGTTGGTCAGCGCTTCCTGGACCACGCGGTAGGCGGCCCGCTCGACCGCCCCCGGCGCCTCGTGATGATCGAGGTCGCCGGTCAGCTCCACGTCCACGCCGGAGGCGCGCGCCTGACCCACCAGGTCCGAGATCGTGGTGGTCTCGTCCTTGGCGGACGCCGAGCCGAGCCCGAGGGTCGAGCGCATCTCCTCCAGCGCCTGCTTGGCGAGGCCACGCGTGCGGGCGGCCGTCTCGCGCACAGCGGGGTCGTCGGTGCCGGCGCCGAGGGCGGCGGCCTCGACGGCGATCAAGGTCACGTGGTGGCCGACGGCGTCGTGGATCTCCCGCGCGATGCGGGCGCGTTCGTCGGCCTTGGCCATCTCGGCCTTGGCCCTCGCTGCCACCTCGCTGGCGACGGCCAGCCGCCGGAGGCTCTCGGCCAGCTGCTCGCGCAACGCCACCAACATGCCCAGCGCGGCAGGCGCGGCCGCCGAGAGGATCACGAACGCGATGGTCAGCAGCACCGAACCCACCGCCAACGACTGCGTGATCAGCACCGGGGCGAGGGCGACCACGCAGGTCAGCAGGACCCACCCGGCCAGTTCGAACAGCTTCGGCCGCACCCGGCCGAGCCGGAACATCGCCACCAGGATCGCCGCCCAGCCCAGACCACCGGCCATCGCGGGCATGCACAGCAGCACCGCGATCCGCGGCCAGCGGTGCCGCAGCGGCAGCAGCAGACCCGCGGCGAGCCCGGAGAGGACCTCGTAGCCGAACGGATCGGGCATCGCGATGACCGCGGCGACGGGCAGGCCGACGGCCAGCGCCTCGATCCCCCAGAACCGCCAGTTGATGTCCTTCACCGCGCACCGCCGACGCCGGCGACCCGCTGGGCGATCAGCGCGGCCTGCACCCGGTTCTGCGCGCCGAGCTTGGTCAGGACCGTGGAGACGTAGCTCTTCACGGTCGCCTCGGTCAGCCCCAGGCGCGCGCCGATGTCGGCGTTGGAGCGGCCGTCGGCGAGCAGCTGCAGCACCTGCCGCTCCCGCCCGGAGAGGGCCTTGACCAGGTCGAGCTCGCGGACGTTGTCGCTCGCGGCCCGCAGCCGGGGCAGCAGCCTGGCGGTGATCCGGGGATCCAGCACCGCTCCGCCCGCGGCCAAGTCCTGCACCGCGCGCACCAGCACCTCCGGCTCGGCGTCCTTGAGCAGGAAGCCCTGCGCGCCGGAGTGCAGCGCGCCGGTGACGTAGTCGTCGAGGTCGAAGGTGGTGAGCATGGCGCACACGGGCGCCTCGGGCAGCCGCACGAGCTCCTGCAGAGCGGCGAGTCCGTCCTTGCCGGGCATCTGCACGTCGATCAGCGCGACGTCCGGGCGGTGCTCGCGCGCCTCCGACAGCAGTCCGTGGCCGTCATCGGCCTCGGCGACCACCTCGATGGTGCCGCCGCTTTCCAGCAGGACCTTCAACCCGCGACGCAGCATCGGCTCGTCGTCAGCCAGCACGACGCGGATCGGCCCACCGCCGTCGATTGCCGCCACCTCTCGGTTCACCTCCGCTGTTCCCGAGGGTCGCCAGCAGACTAACGGGAGCAGGAGCCTCCAGCGCACGCACCACCCGCGCCGGGCGTGCGCGTCACCGCTTGCCCTTGCCCTTGGCCTTGCGCTCGCGGACCCGCACGGAGATGCGCACCGGGCTGCCGACGAAGCCGAAGGTCTCGCGGAACTTGCGCTCCAGGAACCGGCGGTACCCGGCTTCCAGGAAGCCCGTGGTGAACAGCACGATCGTCGGCGGCCGGGTCTGCGCCTGGGTGGCGAAGAGGATCTTCGGCTGCCGGCCGCTGCGCGCGGGCGGGGGGTTGGCCGCGACCAGCTCGTTGAGCCAGCCGTTGAGGCGACCGGTGGAGACCCGGGTGTCCCAGGAGTCCAGCGCCGTGCGCAGGACCGGCGCGAGCTTGGCGACCGAGCGGCCGGTCAGCGCGGAGACGTTGACCCGCTCCGCCCAGCGCACCCGCACCAGCTCGCGGTCGATCTCCTTCTCCAGCTGGTGGCGGCGGTCCTCGTCGACCTTGTCCCACTTGTTGTAGGCCAGGACCAGCGCCCTGCCCGCCTCGACCACCATCGTGATGACCCGCAGGTCCTGCTCGCTGATCGGCTCGGAGCCGTCGACGAGCACGATCGCGACCTCGGCGGCCTCGATGGCCGCCTTGGTGCGCAGCGACGCGTAGTACTCGGTGCCGCTGGCGGTCTTGACCCGCTTGCGCAGACCGGCGGTGTCGACGAAGCGCCACACCTGGTCGTCGAGCTCCACCATCGAGTCGACCGGGTCCACGGTGGTGCCCGCGACGTCGTGCACGACGGAGCGGTCCTCACCGGTGAGCTTGTTGAGCAGGCTCGACTTGCCGACGTTGGGCTTGCCGACCAACGCCACCCGGCGCGGGCCGCCGGTCGCCCCGAAGACCTCGCGCGGGGTCTCCGGCAGCGCTTCCAGCACCTTGTCGAGCAGGTCGCCCGAGCCGCGCCCGTGCAGACCGCTCACCGGCATCGGCTCGCCCAGACCCAACGACCACAGCGAGTGCACGTCGGAGACGCTGCGCTCGTCGTCGACCTTGTTGGCCACGACGATCACCGGCCGCTTGGACCGGCGCAGCACGCGGGCCACGGCTTCCTCGGTAGCGGTGGCGCCGACCTTGGCGTCGACGACCAGCACGATTGCGTCGGCGGTGTGCATGGCCATCTCGGCCTGCGACGCCACCGAGCTCTGCAGGCCCTTGGCGTCGGGTTCCCAGCCCCCGGTGTCGACCACCGTGAAGCGGCGGCCGTTCCACAGCGCGTCGTAGGCGACGCGGTCCCGGGTCACGCCCGGGGTGTCCTGCACGACGGCCTCACGACGCCCAAGGAGGCGGTTGACCAGGGTGGACTTGCCCACGTTGGGCCGGCCGACCACGGCCAGGACCGGCTGCGGCTTCGGCGGCGCCTCGTCACCCTGCGCGGCAGCCTCGTCGAACTCCGCCCACTCGGACTCGTCGGACCACGTGCCGTCCAGGCCCTCCAGCGACTCGTCGGTCACGCTCGTTTACCTCTCACATCGTCATTGGTCCGGTCGGCGACCAGCCGATCCAACTCGGCGATCAGCTCGACCAGTTCGGTGCGCACGGATTCGGTCGCCGCCGTCAGCCCGGCGCGGCCCTTGCCGCCCGCCGGGGAAATCGGCTCCCCGAACAACACGTCGATCCTGGGTAACAGCCTACGGCCCGCGCCTTCGGGACGTTTGGTGCCCCGGCACGCCACCGGCAGGATCTGCGCCCCCGAGGCGCGCGCGAGCCACGCCGCCCCGTGCTGGGCGTTCTCCACCTGACCGGAACCGCGCGTGCCCTCGGGGAACACGCCGACCAGCCCGCCGCCCTTGAGCACGCGCACCGCGGTCAGCAGCGGGGTGCGATCGGGTTCACCCCGGCGAACACCGATCTGCCCGATGCGGGTCAGGAACCAGCCCAGCGCACCGCTGAACATCTCCTGCTTGATCAGGAACACCGACGGTCGCCCGAGCATTCCCATCAGCAGAGGTCCGTCCAGCAGGGAGCTGTGGTTGGCCACCAGCACGACCGGCCCGCTGGCGGGGATCCGCTCCGCGCCGTGCACCTTCACCCGGAACGGCAGCCGCAACGGCCCGCGCGAGATCCCCCTGGCGAGCCGCGCGAGCCACGTCCAGGCACCGTCGGGCAACTGCTCGGTCATGCGGCACCGACCAGCAGCCCGCGCGATTCCACGAGCTTGGTGAGCTGTTCCAGCACGCCTGCGATGTCCAGGTCGGTGGTGTCGAGCTCCACGGCGTCGTCCGCCTGGCGCAGCGGCGCCACCTTGCGCCCGGAGTCCAGCGAGTCGCGTCGCTGCACGTCGGCGTGGGTGCTGCTGAGATCGCTCTGACGGCCGTCCGATGCGTCCTGCGCGGTCCTGCGCTGAGCCCGCGCGTCGGCGGACGCCGTCAGGTACACCTTCAGGCCCGCGTCGGGCACCACGACCGTGCCGATGTCGCGGCCTTCGACGACCATCCCGCCCGGTTCGGCGATCGCGCGGCCGATCAGCTCGCGCTGCATCGCCACCAGCAGCTCGCGGACCTCGGGCACCGCGGACACGGCCGAGACCGCCCCGGTGACCTCCGGACCGCGGATCTCCGGCTCGGCGTCGGCACCGTCGAGCCGCACGGCGGGCGCGAGCGGATCGGTGCCCATGCCCAGGTCGGCTGCGCGGGCGATCCGGTTCACCTCAGCGGAGTCGGCCGGGTCGACCCCGGCGCGCAGCACCGCGAGCGTCACGGCCCGGTACATCGCACCGGTGTCGAGGTAAGTCGCGCCGAGCACCGCGGCCAACCTCTTCGACACCGTGGACTTGCCGGTACCCGACGGACCGTCGAGAGCCACTACCCCACGAAGCCTGGCCTGCGCCACGTCGCCGTTCCTCCCCGCATCACGAAGCCGTCCCGGCCGAGTGCCGGAACCAGCCAACCATTCTGCCTGGCCCGCACCCGTGAATCCCAATCGCGTCCGCTTGATGATCGGAACCGGACCGAAACCGGCCGGATCAAGGAATAGATGAGAAGACCTTTAGAGTTGCAAGAGTGGACGTAACTGTGACTCCGCTGCCGGGGCTCGGCACGCGCCAGGACTTCACCACTGGATCTGGACACCGCGTCGGGGTGATCACCTATCGGGACGGGCGGTTCGAGCTGATCGTCTCCGACCACGAGGACCCGGACAAGGTCGCTGCCTCCGTGGAGCTGACCAGCACCGAGACCAGCACCCTGGCCGGCCTGCTGGGGGCTCCGCAGTTGGTGTCGAAGCTCGCCGAGCAGCAGCGGGAGGTCGCCGGGGTGACCACCTGGCAGCTGCCGGTGCCCGCCGGTTCGCCCTACGCGGGACGTGAGCTCGGTGATACCGAGATGCGCACCCGGACCTCGGTGTCGATCGTCGCCGTGGTGCGGGACAACGTCGTCCACCCGTCGCCGCGACCGGACTTCGTGTTCGCCGCCGGTGACCTGGTGGTCGTGGTCGGCACCGCCGACGGGCTGCGAGCGGCGGGAGAGATCCTCACCCAGGGCTGAGCCGCGCAGCGCCCGGTTCGCGGAGCTCAACGCCTGCCGGCCGTCACAACTCCATACGCAGGGAACACGCGAGAGGAAACACGGTGCACGACACGGCGATCTCCCTTATCGAGCTGGGAGCGGTGTTCTTCGGTCTCGGCATTCTGGGGAGGCTCGCGTGGAAGATCGGCATATCACCGATCCCGCTGTACCTGCTCGGTGGAATCGCGTTCGGCACCGGCGGTCTGATCCCGCTGCACGGCATTCAGCCCTTCACCCACATCGCCTCCGAGATCGGCGTCGTGCTCCTGCTGCTCTTACTCGGGCTGGAGTACTCCGCGGGTGAACTGGTCACCGGCCTGCGCCGGTCATGGGTCGCCGGGCTGATCGACATCGCGCTCAACGCCGCCCCCGGCGCGATCGTCGCGCTGATGCTGGGCTGGGGCCCGATCGGCGCGCTGGCGATGGCCGGCGTCACCTACATCTCGTCCTCCGGCATCGTGGCCAAGGTCCTCGGCGATCTGGGCAGGCTCGGTAACCGCGAGACACCCGTGATCCTGTCGATCCTGGTCTTCGAAGACCTCGCGATGGCCGTGTACCTGCCGATCCTCACCGCGCTGCTGGCCGGGGTGAGCTTCCTCGGCGGCCTGACCGCCGTGGGCATCTCGCTGCTGGTGATCACCGTGGTGCTGCTGATCGCACTCCGCTTCGGCAAGTACGTCTCGGCGATCGTCGACAGCCCCGACCCCGAGGTCTTCCTGCTGCGCCTGCTCGGCGCGGCGCTCCTGGTCGCCGGACTCGCCTCGGAGCTGCAGGTCTCGGCGGCGGTCGGCTCCTTCCTGCTCGGCATCGCGATCTCCGGCTCCACCGCGCAGAACGCGACCCGGATGCTGGAGCCGCTGCGCGACCTGTTCGCCGCGGTGTTCTTCGTGGTCTTCGGCCTCAACACCGATCCCTCGCTGATCCCGCCGGTGCTGCCGGTCGCGCTCGGACTGGCGGTCCTGACCTGCGTCACGAAGGTCCTCACCGGCTGGATCGCGGCCCGCATGCAAGGCGTGGCCCGGATGGGCCGGCTGCGCGCGGGCGCGGCGCTGGTGGCGCGTGGCGAGTTCTCGATCGTCATCGCCGGTCTGGCCGTGGCCTCCGGCTCGGTCGACGGCGGGCTCGCGGCCCTGGCCACCGCCTACGTGCTGCTGATGGCCATCATCGGCCCGGTCGCCGCCCGCGTCGTGGAGCCGCTGGCTCGCGCGATCCTCCACCGCAAGCGCAAGCCCCAGACCGTGTGATCTCCCAGTTTTAGTCCCAACTGAGCCGACATTTCGGGCACAAAAGGCTCCCAGTTATGACTAAAACCGGGACGGGCCGCGGCGAGGTCACCTGCCGCGGCCACCACGAGACGTCACATGCCCACGATCTTGTAGAGGGAACCGACCTCCTGGCGGTTCAGGGGCCGGATGGCGCCCGGGCGCTCGGAGGTGAGCTGCACGTCGCCGATGCGGGTGCGCACCAGCCGCTGCACCGGGTGGCCGACGTGCTTGAGCAGACGGCGCACGATGCGGTTGCGGCCCTCGTGCAGAACGATCTCCACCAGCGCGCGGTTCTGGTTCTGGTCGACCAGCTTGAACCGGTCGACCTTCACCGGGCCGTCGTCGAGCTCCACACCCGCGCGCAGCCGCTGCCCGAGGTCCTTCGGGATGGGCCCGAGCACCTCGGCCATGTAGGTCTTGCGCACCTTGTAGGACGGGTGCATCAGCCGGTTGGCGAGCTCTCCGTCGTTGGTGATCAGCAGCAGGCCCTCGGTGTCGACGTCCAGCCGGCCCACGTGGAACAGCTTGCCCTGGCGCTCGCGCAGGTAGTCGCCGATGCACGGGCGGCCCTTGTCGTCGGACATGGTGGACAGGATCCCGGCGGGCTTGTTCAGCAGCAGGTGGGTCGTGTTGGCGTTGGTCACCACGCGGCTGCCGTCGACGTGGATCACGGAGGTGTCGGGGTCGACGCGACGCCCCAGCTCCATCACGACGTCGCCGTCGACCTCGACGCGGCCCTCGACGATCATCTCCTCAGCGGCCCGCCGAGACGCGACACCGGCCTGCGACAGCACCTTCTGCAGGCGGATCCCCTCCTCGTTGGGGTCCTTAGCGGCGCTGGAGGGGGAACGGCGTTCAGACGTCATCGATCGAATCCACTTCGGGCAACAGGGGTGCGAGCGGCGGCAGATCCTTGAGCGACGACAGCCCCAGCCGTTCCAGGAACAGCTCGGTCGTGCAGTACAGGATGCCGCCCGTCTCCGGGTCGGTGCCGGCCTCGCCAATCAGGCCGCGCCCCACAAGGGTACGGATGACGCCGTCGACGTTCACACCCCGTACCGCTGCGACCCGCGAGCGCGTCACCGGCTGCCGGTAGGCGATCACCGCGAGGGTCTCCAGCGCAGCGCGGGTGAGCTTGGTGCGCTGCCCGTCCAGCAGGTAGCGCTCGACGTAGGGCGCGTACTTCTCGCGCGAGTAGAACCGCCAGCCGTCGCCCACGTACCGCAGGTCGATGCCGCGCTCGTTCTCGGCGTAGTGCTCGGAGAGCCGTCGCAGCGCGGAGCGGATCCGCCCGACGGGCTGCTCCAGCGTCTCGGCGATCAGCTCATCACCCGCGGGCACGTCCACGACCAGCAGCAGCGCCTCCAGGGCCGCGTCCAGCTCGGTGTCGGAGGTGAGGTCCGGAGCGCCCTGCGTTTCCACCGCCTCGTCGCCGGCGGGCACGTCGGAGGCCTGCGCCTCGTCTGCCGACGGCGCTTCACCGGCGTCAGGCGACTCATCGAGCGGCGCCTCCCCCGAATCACGCGCCTCATCGGGAACCGAGGCAACACCGGGATCAGGGACCTCGTCGACGACCAGCGGTTCAGCGGGCTGCGCGGCGCTCTCGGCGGTGATCTCCTCGCCGCTGTCGGCACCCACCGGCTCCGCGGGCACCGAGCTCGCAGCGGGGACCTCCTCCGACGACGCGGCAGAGGTCCCGTCGAGCGCAGGTTCCGATTCGGCTGCCATCAGCCGTACTCCTCTTCTTCCTGGTTGGCGCGCTGCTCATCGGCCTCGGCCTGCGCCTGGGCGAGGGTGCCTCCGACCCAGGTCACCTGCAGCTCGCCCAACGGGCTCTCCTGCTCGAACTGCAAGACCTTCTCCCGGTACAGCTCCAGCAGCGCCAGGAACCTGGCCACGACCTCGACGGTGTTCCCGCAGTCCGACACCAGGTCGGTGAAGGTCAAGGTGCCCTTCTCGGCCAGCCGCACCCGCATCAGGGCGGCGTGCTCGCGCACCGAGACGCCGTGCTGGTGGATGTGATCCAGCGACACCGTCGGCGGCGGCTTGGGCCGGAAGACCGAGGCGGCGATCTCGGCGAACCGCTGCGGGTCGACGCCGATCACGACCTCCGGCAGCAGGTTCTCGTAGCGCTCCTCCACCGACACCGAACGCGGGTAGCGGCGCAGCGCACCTGCTTCCAGCTCGCCGAACAACGCGGCGACCTGCTTGTAGGCGCGGTACTGCAGCAGCCGCGCGAACAGCAGGTCGCGGGCCTCCAGCAGCGCGAGGTCGGACTCGTCCTCGACCTCGGCGGCGGGCAGCAGCCGGGCCGCCTTGAGGTCCAGCAGCGTCGCGGCGACCACCAGGAACTCGGTGGTCTCGTCCAGATCCCACTGCTCGCCCATCGCACGCGTGTAGGCGATGAACTCGTCGGTGACCTTGTGCAGCGCCACCTCGGTGACGTCCAGCTCGTGCGCGGAGATCAGCTGGAGCAGCAGGTCGAAGGGTCCCTCGAAGTTCTCCAGCCGGACGGTGAACTTCCCGTCACCGGCCTGCTCTTCGGTCTCCGCTAACGAGGAATCCGGTGGTGCTGCGTCGATCCCGGCATCGGACGGTGCGAGTTCGGCATCGGCTCGTGGGGCATCGGTCACTCGCCGGACTCCCGCAGGCTCCGGACCAGCACCGAGTCCGAACCGTGCTCTGCGAAGTCGGTCAGCAGCACCGCGATCGCCTCGCGCACGACGCGCCCGCGGTCCACGGCGATGCCGTGATCCGCCCGCAGCGCGAGCCGAGCCTGCTCCAAACCCAGCAACTCCTCGTCGGACACGTACACGGTGATCTTCGAATCGTGCTTGCGCCGACCCGTACCCGCTGACCGGGCACGCCCCTTCTCCTCGGCCGGGGCGGCCGGTTCCGGGTCCTCCCTCGGGGCCGAGGCCTGATCCGTCCGAGAAACAGTAGTACGGAACAGTTCGGCGGCTCCGGGCAGGGCGACCCGACGAGTCATCGAGCGATCACCTCGCGGGCCAGCGCGCGGTACGCCTGGGCCCCGGCGGACCGAGGGGCCCACCTGGTGATGGGCTCACCCGCGACCGTGGTCTCCGGGAAGCGAACGGTCCGGTTGATCACCGAGTCGTACACGACGTCCCCGAAGGCCTCCACCACGCGCTGCATGACCTCGCGGGAGTGCAGCGTGCGGGGGTCGAACATCGTCGCCAGGATGCCGCTGATCTCCAGCTTCGGGTTCAGCCGCTCGCGCACCTTCTCGATGGTGTCGATCAGCAGCGCCACCCCGCGCAGGCTGAAGAACTCGCACTCCAGCGGGATGATGACGCCGTCGGCGGCGGCCAGGGCGTTGACCGTGAGCAGGCCCAGCGACGGCTGGCAGTCGACCAGGATGTAGTCGTACTCCTCGATCGACTGGCGCAGCACCCGGTGCAGCGTCTGCTCGCGGCCCACCTCGGTGACCAGCTGGACCTCGGCGGCCGAGAGGTCGATGTTGCTGGGCAGCAGGTCCATGCCCTCGACAGTGGTGCGCCGGGCCACGTCCTCGACGCTGACGCCGCGCTCCATGATGACGTTGTAGATGGTCTGATCGAGCTGGTGCGGCTGAACGCCGAGACCGACCGAGAGCGCGCCCTGCGGGTCGAAGTCCACCAGCAGCACCCGGCGCCCGTGCTCTGCGAGCGCGGCACCGAGGTTGATCGTCGACGTGGTCTTGCCGACGCCGCCCTTCTGGTTGCACATGGCCAGCACCGACGCGGGCCCGTGTTCGTCCAGCAGCGGCGGTTCGGGGATGTGCCGTAGCGGCCGACCGGTCGGGCCGAGTCCGCGGGCGTCCTGGTTCTGATCGGCGTTCGCCTCAGTGCCCGTGGTCTCGGGTGCGATGCTCAGGTCGACCGCGCCCCGAGGCCGCCGGGCGGCGGAAGGATGCGGCATCGACATGGCGAACTGACTCCTTCGGTACCGGTGGCGATCGATCGCAGCCTAAGTCGCTCAAACGACCTGCGGCAACGTGCCTCGCCGTGGTGTCGGCAATTGGATCGGCGGATGTTCGTGATTTTGCCGTGATGAAGATCTACCGCTTCCGATGATCACGCGCATGCGCAAACGGTGATCTCACCCCGAAAGGTGTGCTCGCGGATGCGCCGTGGCGTAGACCTCCCGAAGCGTGTTGACCGTGACCAGCGTGTACACCTGCGTCGTCGCCACCGAGGCGTGCCCCAGGAGTTCCTGCACGACGCGCACGTCCGCACCGCCTTCCACCAGGTGCGTGGCGAAGGAGTGGCGGAGCACGTGAGGCGAAACGGTTTCAGCGATTCCGGCTCGTTGCGCGGCGGTTTTCAACGCGTTCCACGCGCTTTGCCGGGAAAGCCCGGTGCCGCGCGAATTCAGGAATACCGCCGAACTGCCCCTCCCCCGCGCCACCAGCACGGGCCGGGCCCGCACCAGGTAGGCCTCCAGCATCGCCAGCGCCGGACGCCCGATCGGCACGATCCGCTGCCTGCCGCCCTTGCCGTCCAGCAGAACGGTGCGGTCGGTGCGGTCGACGTCGTCGATGCTCAGACCCACGGCTTCGGAGATGCGGGCTCCGGTCGAGTACAGCAGTTCCAGCAGCGCCCTGTCCCGCAATCCGCGCGGATCGTCACCGCCCGCGTGCTCCAGCAGCCGTCCCACGTCGGTCACCGAGAGCGCCTTGGGCAACCGCTTCGGCGGGCTCGGCGGGGTCACCTCGCGCGCGACGTCGACGGCGATCCTGCCTTCGGCGTGGGCGAACTTGTGCAACCCGCGCGCGGCCACCAGCGCCCTGGCGGCCGAGGACGACGCCAGCGGCGGACGGCCTTCAACGCCTTCGCGCAGCTGCGCCAGGAACTCCGCGAGGTGCTCGGTGCGCACCTCACCCAGGGCGGACACGCCTCGCTCGACCAGGAATTCGGCGTACCTGCGCAGGTCGCGGGCGTAGGAGTCCAGCGTGCTGCGCGCGGTTCCGCGCTCGACGGCCAGGTGGTCGAGGTATTCGCCGACGGCAGCGCGCAGTTCGGCCGGCAGCGACTCGAAACCCTTCACCGCGCGGCGAACCGCAGCGGCCGGTCGCGCCAATCCGCCTCGGCCGAGCGCGGTTCGGCGTCACCGTCGCGGACCGCCTTGGCCGCCAGCAGACCTGCCACCGCCGGACCGTTCACGACCTCCCCGGCCAAGGCCATCCGCACCGCCTCGTCCAGCGGGAAACGCTCGATGACCAGGTCCGCTTCCTCGTCGCCCGCGGCGTCGGGCAGCGCGACCTCCGACAGCCCGGTCGCCAGGAACACCCGGACGACCTCGTCGGTGAAGCCCGGCGAGGTCGCGATGTCCACGAGCACGGACCAGTTCTCGGCGGCCAGCCCCGCTTCCTCCGCGAGCTCCCGCTGCGCGGTCAGCACCGGCTGCTCGCCGGAGACGTCCATCAAGCCGGCGGGCAGCTCCCACAGCCTGCGCCCGAGCGGGTAGCGGTACTGGTGGACCAGCACGACCCGGTCCTGCTCGTCGATCGCGGCGATCGCCACGGCGCCGTAGTGCTCGACGACCTCTCTGCGGGCGTGACCTCCACCGGGCATGCCCACGTCGTCGGCCCGCAGCGCCAGGATCCGCCCGACGTAGACGTCCTCGCTGGCCAGAGTGGTGAACTCGTGCTCTCCGTTGGTGCGCGCGACACCGCTACCCGTGGTCTCCACGAGGACCACCCTAGAGCCGATCGCGGCCCGATGAGTCGGCCCGCACCACCGTCACCGGTCGTGCGGGCCGCTCACCTGGGATGACTTACCTCGCAGCGGGTTCGGACTCCGACTCGGAGGCGGTCCGCTCCAGCTCGACCGGCAGGCGCTCGGCCGCGCGGTAGTCGATCGCCGCCTTCGCGAACGCCGCGAACAGCGGGTGCGGGCGGGTCGGGCGGCTCTTGAGCTCCGGGTGCGCCTGGGTGCCCACGAAGAACGGGTGGATCTCGCGGTCCAGCTCGACGAACTCGACCAGGCGGTCGTCGGGCGAGGTGCCGGAGAAGACCACGCCGGCCTTGCTCAGCCGGTCCCGGTAGGCGTTGTTGACCTCGTAGCGGTGCCGGTGCCGCTCGTGCACGTCGGTCGTTCCGTAGGCCTCGGCGACGATCGAGCCGTCGGCGAGCTTCGCCGGGTAGGAACCCAGCCGCATCGTGCCGCCCATGTCCCGGTCGCCCGAGATCACGTCGTGCTGGTCGGCCATCGTGCTGATCACCGGGTGCTGGCAGGGCTCCTCGAACTCGGTGGAGTTCGCGCGCTCCAGACCGCCCAGCGACCGGGCCGTCTCGATCACCATGCACTGCAGGCCCAGGCACAACCCGAGGATCGGGATGTTGTGGGTGCGGGCGTAGCGGATCGCCCCGAGCTTGCCCTCGATGCCTCGCACGCCGAATCCGCCCGGGATCAGCACGCCGTCCACTCCGGCCAGCGCCTGCGCCGCGCCCGAGTCGGTCTCGCAGGTGTCCGAACCGACCCAGGAGATCTCCACCTTGGCGTGGTGGGCGAACCCACCGGCGCGCAGGGCTTCGGTCACCGACAGGTACGCGTCGGGCAGGTCGACGTACTTGCCGACCAGCGCGATGCGCACCCGCTCGGACGGGTTGTGCACCCGGTCCAGCAGATCGCCCCACACCGACCAGTCGACGTCGCGGAAGGGCAGCCCGAGCCTGCGCACCATGTAGGCGTCCAGGCCTTCGCTGTGCAGCACCTTCGGGATGTCGTAGATCGACGGAGCGTCCGGGCAGGCCACCACGCCGTCGGTGTCGACGTCGCACATCAGCGCGATCTTGCGCTTGAGGTCGGAGGGCAGCTCGCGGTCGGCGCGGCAGACCAGCGCGTCGGGCTGGATGCCGATGTTGCGCAGCGCGGCCACCGAGTGCTGGGTCGGCTTGGTCTTGAGCTCGCCCGAGGGCGCCAGGTACGGCACCAGCGAGACGTGCAGGAAGAAGCAGTTGTCCCGCCCGACGTCGTGGCGGACCTGGCGGCAGGCCTCCAGGAACGGCAGCGACTCGATGTCGCCGACGGTGCCACCGACCTCGGTGATCACCACGTCGGGCGTCACGCCGTTCTCGTCGGGCTCGGCCATGGCCCGGATGCGGGCCTTGATCTGGTCGGTGATGTGCGGGATGACCTGCACGGTGTCGCCGAGGTACTCGCCTCGGCGCTCCTTGGCGATGACCGCGGAGTACACCTGGCCGGTGGTGACGTTGGCGTTGCGGGTCAGATCGCGGTCCAGGAACCGCTCGTAGTGACCGATGTCCAGGTCGGTCTCAGCACCGTCCTCGGTGACGAACACCTCACCGTGCTGGAAGGGGTTCATCGTCCCCGGATCGACGTTCAGGTAGGGGTCGAGCTTCTGCATGGTCACCCGCAGGCCGCGGGAGGTGAGCAGTTCGCCCAGGCTGGACGCCGTGAGCCCCTTACCCAACGAGGAGGCAACGCCCCCCGTGACGAAAACGTGCTTGATAGTGCGTGCTTGCGGCACCAAGAAAGCTCCCCGTGGTCAAGCCGTCGCCTGGCTGGAATTTCTGCGCTGGCAGGACGGCTGGATCCGTCGCTCCCACGGAATTCCAGCCTAACGCACGACCACCGCGGCCCGCACCGAGACCCGCCCTATCCGGAAACGGCGAACCGGCCGGGTCAACCGCCATCCGGCGGTCTACCGGCCGGTCGACCGCGACGTCTCGGTGAACCCCGCACGACCTGCGACGAACCCGCGGGTCACGAAGCGGCGCGGGTTCCCGGCACCGGTCCCTGCGCGCTGCTGGCCACACCGTAGTGCCCGGCCTGCCGGTCCGCCTGCTCGCGGGCGGCCATGACGACCGCCACACGTCCGGCGCCGGTGTCGGCGTTGTCCACCGTGGACAGGTTCGACGACATCGCCGGATCGGCCCTCGCCACGCCGACGGCCCCGCGGCCGTCGGCGGAGCCGCTGGTGCCCGCCAGGACGGCGCCCTGCCCGGAGCGGTCGATCTGGGTGGCCAGCCGCGCGAGCGCGGTCGCCCGGTCCGCCGCGTTGTCACCTTCCAGTCGACCGCCGGTGAGCACCACCGCGAGCTGCGCGGGGCGCAAGCCCTCCGACGCGGTCGCGAACCCTCCGCCGGACAGGCCGGACAGCGCCGCCGCGCGCGCGTCATCGGATGCCTGCGGCTGACCGGTCTGCGGGTTGACCAGCGTCAACGGACCGAGCAGGCCACCGGCCAGGGTGCCGGGGTCGGCGGCGGTGGGCAGCTGGACCCCGGCCGGCAGCAGCTGCGTGACCACGCCGCGCAGCTGATCGGTGCGGTCAGGATCGGTGAGCGCCTCGCCGAGGCGGACGTCGCCGGAGATGTCGGCACCGGAGTCGCGCAGCAGCTTGGTCATCGCCTGGCGCTGGCCGTCGTCGGCGTCGGTGGCGCTGATCAGCACCACGCTGCGGCCGGAGAGCTGTCCCTGCACGGCCATCGGCGCGACGGTCGTGTCGAACCGGTCGGCGGCGTCGGCCTGCGCCTTGAGCTGCGCGCGCTCCGCGCCGAGCTGGTCGACCTGAGCCCGCAGCTCCTCCTTCTCCCCGCTCACAGCGTTGAACAGGCCTTGGCTGACCGAGCTGGTGCCCAGCACCACGCCCACTGCCAGCGCGAGGAAGACCGCGGCGATCGAGATGATGTGGTAGCGCACCGTGATCACGAGAACAGCCCCTTGAAGTAGGCCGACACGACACCCGCGGTGTCGGCCGTCTGATCGAATGCTGCGGACCCGAGCCCGGACACCAGCAAGGCCACGGCGACCACCAGCAGCACCGCCAGCACCAGCAGCACCACGGCGGACATCGGCGTCCGGCTGCGCTGCAGGTTGGCCACGGCCGGGCCGTCGATGACCTTGCTGCCCAACCGCAAGCGGGTCAGGAACGTCGACGGGTTGGAGCCGGAGCGGCCGCGGTCGAGGAACTCGCTGAGCGTCGCCTGGAACCCGACGGTCACGACGAGGCTCGCCTTGTGCGCGTCGGCCAGCAGCAGCGCCAGGTCCTCGGGGTTGCCGGAGGCCGGGAACGTCATCGCGCCCACGCCCAGGTCCTGGATGCGCTCCAGCCCGGGAGCGTGCCCGTCGAGATGCGCGGGGATGACCAGCTCGGCACCGCTGCGCAGCGTCTCGGTGCTGATGGTGTCGGGTGCTCCGACGATGACGTTCGGCTTGTACCCGGCCCGCTGCAGGGCGTCGGCGCCGCCCTCGACGCCGATCAGCACCGGCTTGTACTCGCGGATGTAGCGCTTGAGGCTGCGCAGGTCGTCGGCGTGGCCGTAGCCGGGCGCGACGACGAGCACCTGCCTGCCCTCCATCGAGCCGGCCAGCTCGGGCACCCCGATGCCGTCGAGGATCAGCGTGCGCTCGGTGCGCAGGAACTCGATGGTGTTGGCGGAGAACGCCTCCAGCTGAGTGGCCATCCCGGCCTTGGCCTCGATGAGCTGGTCGGCGATCGAGTTGGTGTCCTGCTCGACGCCCCGGCCGATCTCGCGGTCCCCGGCGAAGACCCCGCCCTCGAACAGGCGGATCTTCGAGCCGTCCTTGACCTGGTTGAGGATGTCGACGCCGACGCCGTCGACGAGCGCGACCCCGGCGGCCAGCAGCACTTCCGGCCCGAGGTTCGGGTAGCGCCCGGAGATCGACGGCGCTGCGTTGACCACGCCGATCACCCCGGCGGCCACGAGCGCTTCGGCGCTGCGCCGGTCCAGGTCGGCGTGGTCGATGACCGCGATGTCACCGGTGCGGACCCGGCGCGGCAGATCACCGGAGCGGCGTTCCACCCTGGCGACCCCGGCGAGCCCGGGCAGGTCCTCCTGCTGTCGAGTCAGCAGTCCGCTGATTTTCATGCGCCGATGGTGACAAACCAATCACCGTTCGTGCCTGCGCCACGCCGAGCGCATTACGTCATATGCCGCACAGCGCGGTAGGCCAACAGGCCCAACAGCCGCTCACCGTCAGGCAAGCAGCGAAGGTGCTTTCGCACCACCCCGAGCGAGCAACCGGCACCGCCGCGCGTTCTCAGACGCCTTCTGGGGAGGACAGCCGTAGCGCCGCGCAATCCCTCGCTCAAGTCTCGGATCCCGGAGCCAGAAAGCGTCTGAGGTTCCGCCGCCCGCACCGCCACGCAGCACGACCACAAGCCACTAAGACTTCCTCTTGGAGCCCTTGCCCTTCCGGCCGAACTTCTCCTGGGTGAGCTTGTAGGTGTTCGCGGTCTCCAGCAGCTCCTCGGCGTGCGCGCGCCCGGTCTCGGTCGATTCCATGCCGGCCAGCATCCGCGCCAGCTCCACCACGCGCCGTTCGTCGGCGACGAGGCGGACGTCGCTCTTGGTGAGGCCTCCGTCGGCCTGTCCCTTGTCGACCACCATGTGCCGGTCGGCGAACGCCGCGACCTGCGGGAGGTGGGTGACCACGATGACCTGGTGGGTGCGGGCGAGCCGGGCCAGCCGTCGCCCGATCTCCACGGCCGCGCGACCGCCGACTCCGGCGTCGACCTCGTCGAAGACCAGGGTGGGCACGGTGTCGGCGCCGGCGAGGACGACTTCCAGCGCCAGCATCACGCGGGAGAGCTCACCACCCGACGCGCCCTTGTGGATGGGCAGCGCCGGCGCGCCGGAGTGCGCGATCAGCTGGAGCTCGACCTCGTCGACTCCGTCCGGACCCGCGTGCAGGGTGCGGTCGTCGACCGGCAGCCCGTTGGGGTCACCGTCGTCGGCGTCCTTGACGTGCACCAGGACCTGGAGCTTGGCCTGCGCCATCGCCAACCCCGACAGCTCCTGCGAGACCGCTTCGGCCAGTCCCGCGGCTGCTTCGCCGCGGGCTGCGCTGAGGGCTTTCGCGTGCTCGGCGAGTTCCACGGCGAGTTCGTCGCGCCGGGCGGCCAGCGCGGCCAGCGCCTCCTCCGAGGTGTCCATCCCGGACAGTCGGGTGCGGGCGTCCTCGGCCCAGGCCAGCACGCCGTCGACGTCGGCCGCGTACTTCTTGGTGAGCTGCTTGAGCTCCGCTTGCCGGGCCAGCACCTGCTCCAGGCGGGCCGGGTCGGCGTCGAGCTTGTCCAGGTAGGCGCCCAGTTCGCCGCCCACGTCGGAGAGCACGGCGACGGCTTCGGCCACGCGCGGTTCCAGCTCGCGCAGCGCCGGGTCCTCCGATGACGACAACCGCCGGGAGGCCTCGCCGATCAGCCCGATGGCTCCCGGGGCCTCCGGGTCGCCGTCGGGGGAACCGGACAGCGCGTGCTGGGCTCCGGCGGCGATCTCGCGCAGCTGATCCACGTCGGCGAGCCGCCGAGCCTCGTCGACCAGCGAAACGTCCTCGCCCGCCTCGGGGTTGACCGCTTCGATCTCGGCGAGTCCGTGGCGCAGCAGGTCCGCTTCGCGGGACAGCTCGCGCGAGCGCTCGGTGCGTTCGACGAGTTCGCGCACGGCCTCGGCCCATTCGGCGCGGACCCGCTGGTAATCGGCGAGAACGTGCAGGACCGGCTCGCCGGCGAACCGGTCGAGGACGGCCCGCTGCTCGCCGGGTCGCAGCAGCCGCAGCTGGTCGTTCTGCCCGTGCACCGCCAGCACCTGCTCGGACAGCTCCGCGAGCACGCCGTTGGGCACCGAACGTCCGCCCAGGTGCGCCCGCGAACGGCCGTCGGAGGTGACCGTGCGCAGCGCGATCAGACTTCCGTCGTCGTCGGGTTCGGCACCCGCGTCGCCGGCGACCTTCGCCGCCGGTGAGTCCGGGGTGGTCGCGAAACGGCCTTCGACGACAGCTCGCTGCGCACCCGCCCGGACCCGCGAGGCGTCGGCCCGGCCACCGCTGAGCAGATGGAGTCCGGTGACCACCATCGTCTTGCCCGCGCCCGTCTCACCCGTGACCACGGTCAGGCCGGCGTGCAGTGCGAGCGTGGCGTCGTCGATGACGCCCAGTCCCTGGATACGCATCTCCGCCAACACACTCAGCACCCTATCGGCACCGAAGGCTCAGGAGCGCCCCACTGCGGTGATCGCCACCGAAATCGTTAGACATTGTGTTCGATCAGCCCGGACCGACGGCGGGAGCGGCGCAGGCCGGACCACTACTCGGCGGGACCGCGCCAGCCCTGGACCGGCAGCTCGAACTTGCGCACCAGCCGATCGGTGAAGGACGTGTCCTGCAGGCGCACCAAGCGGATCGGCGTCGACCCGCCGACGACCTCGACGCGCGCGCCGGGCGGCAGGTCGAACTGCCGCTGACCGTCGCAGCACAGCACGGCGTGGTGTCCGTGCTGGTCGATCTCCATCGCCACCAGCGATTCCCGCGACACGACCAGCGGTCCCGCGAACAGCGCGTGCGCGTTGCTGGGAACGACCAGCAGCGCGTGCACGTCGGGCCACACCACGGGTCCACCGGCGGAGAACGCGTAGGCCGTGGAGCCGGTCGGGGTCGAGCACAGCACGCCGTCGCAACCGAACGCCGAGACGGGATGCCCGTCGACCTCGACGACGACGTCCAGGATCCGCTCGCGGCTGCTCTTCTCCACGCTCGCTTCGTTGAGCGCCCAGGTGGCGGCGACCTGCTCGCCGTTGAGCGTCGCGGTGACTTCGAGGGTCATCCGCTCCTCGACGTGGTAGCGGGATTCCACGACCGCGGCGATCGCCTCGTCCAGCGCGTCGGAATCGGCACCGGCCAGGAACCCGACCCGGCCGAGGTTGACCCCGAACAGCGGCACACCGGCCGGTCTGGCGAGTTCCGCGGCCCGCAGCAGCGTGCCGTCACCGCCGAGCACCAGCACCAGCTCTGTGCCCGCCGCGGGGTTCTCGTCCGGTCTCGCGACCTCGCAGGCGGATTCGCGCAGATCATCGGCTTCGCCGGCGAGCGCCCGGACCGAAATTCCCGCGTCGAGCAGACGGCCTGCGACCTTCTCGGCCGTGCGCAGGTTCTGCTCCCTGCCGGTGTGCACCACCAGCAGCACCCGTCGGGTCAACTGCCACTCCCTTGCCGGGGTGAATTCTTGGATGAGGTCTGCGGTCCTCCTTCGACCGCGTCCGCCACCAAGCGGCTCGCGCGCTCGCGGTCGGTCTCCACGCCCGGCCTGAGCCAGACGAAGAACTCGACGTTGCCGGACGGGCCTGGTAGCGGACTTGCCACCACGTCGCGCAGTCCCAGCCCGAGCTCGGCGGCGAAGTCGACCACTTCCAGCACCGCTTCGGCGCGCAGCTGCGGGTCCCGGACCACGCCACCCGAGCCTAGCCGTTGTTTGCCCACCTCGAACTGCGGCTTGATCATCGGTACCAGATCGGCGGTAGCGGTGGCGCACGCGGCCAGCGCGGGCAGCACGAGCTTGAGCGAGATGAACGACAGGTCGGCGACCACCAGGTCCACCTGGCCGCCGATGTCCTCCGGCGTCAGCGCGCGCACGTTGGTGCGGTCGTGGATGCGAACGCGCTCGTCGGTCTGCAGCTTCCACACCAGCTGTCCGTAGCCGACGTCGACTGCCACGACCTCGCTCGCCTCCCGGCGCAGCAGCACGTCGGTGAACCCTCCGGTGGACGCGCCCGCGTCCAGGCACCGCTTGCCCGCCACCGCCAGCCCGCCGGGCTCGAAGGCCTCCAGGGCACCGACGAGCTTGTGGGCGCCTCGCGACGCCCATCCCGGATCATCGACGTCCTCGGTGACCAGCACTGGCGCGTCGATCTCCACCGCCGTGGCGGCTTTGCGCGCGGTCATCCCGCGCACCGTCACCCGGCCGGCGGCGACCAGTTCTCCAGCGTGTTCCCGGGACCGGGCCAGCCCGCGCCGAACCAGTTCGGCGTCCAGGCGCGCCTTGCGAGGCACTTCGTCAACTCCGAGGGGTGTTCTGGGACTGCAGGTGATCGGCCTTCGACAGGGCCTCGGTCAACGCGCCGTGCACGTTCTCGAAGCGCTGGACGTGCTCGGAAACCGGCTGATCGCGCACCTCGTCGAGCTCGGTCATCGCCTCGGAGATCGCATCGATCGCCGACTGACCGTCGTCGGCCTGGCGCGCCAGCATCGCCGGGTTCGGCGCTTGCGGCTGGCCCGGAGAGGTCATGGGCGGGTACTCCCCTCGTTCGCGGTGCGGCGCCGACCGGTGCGCGGCACCGAGTTCACGCTAGCCGAACGGTCCGCTGCGTTCCCGTCAGGTCAGTCGATGTCCAGCTCGCGCAGCGCTCGCCGCGCCGCGTCGTCGGTGCCTTCCACCGGCACCGGACCGGCCCCGGCCGACCACCAGGCCGCGCACAGCGCGCGCAGCGCACCGAGCTCATCGCCCTCGCCTCGCGCGGACAGGGCGAGCGACTCGCCGACCGACACCGACCAGGCCGGTTGCTCGGCGATGGCGACCTCGGACTTCGGCGCGTGCACGCCGCGCAGATCGGCGGAAACGCTGGTCGGCCGCTCGCCGGGACGGGCTTCCAGCAGGTGGCGCGGGGTGTTGACGCCGGTGAGCACCATCAGCGACGGCATGTCCGCCTTGACCGCGCCGGCGATGTCGGTGTCCAGCCGGTCCCCGACCATCAGCGGTCTGCTGGCCCCGGAGGACGCCACCGCCCGGTCGAGCAGCGGACGCTCCGGCTTGCCCGCGACCAGCGGTTCCTGGTCGGTCGCCGCGCGCAGCAGCTCGACCAGAGCTCCGTTGCCCGGCATCAGCCCGCGTTCGGTCGGCAACGTGCGGTCGGCGTTGCACGCCACCCACAGCGCGCCTCCGCGGATCGCCAAGCACGCCTCGGCGAAGTCGCGGTAGGCCAGCTCGGTGGACAGACCCTGCACGACGGCCACGGGCTCATCGGCGAACTCGCCGACCGGAACCAGGCCCAGTCCATCCACTTCGGACTCCAGAGCGGCGGAGCCGACGACCAGCACCCGGGCCCCGACGGGAAGCTTCTCGGCGAGCACCGCAGCACCCGCCTGGGCGCTCGTGCTGACCTCGCTCCGCTCGGCTTCCAGCCCGAGCCCGACCAGGTGATCGACGACCGCCTGATCGGGCTTGGAGGCGTTGTTGGTGACGTAGCGGACCGGCACGCCGCGGCTGTGCACCTGCTGGATCGCCTCCAGCGCACCGGGAACCAGCTCGCCACCCCGGTACACCGTGCCGTCCAGGTCGAACAGCACCACGTCATGGTCGTCGAGCAGCGTGCCGCTCACTGGGTCCGCGAGCCCCCTTCGGTCGCCGCGTCCGCGACCTCGCCATCGGCCTTCACGTCGTCCGACTCGGCGGCGTCGTCCGCGACGGCATCGTCAGCGTCGTCGTCCGCGTCGTCGCCGTCCGCGTCCGAGTCGTCATCCGCGTCAGCGTCGTCGCCGTCGTCATCCGCCTCGTCGAGTTCGTCCTCGTCGATCTCGGCTGCGGCTTCGGCCTCGTTGACCAGTTCCTCGATGACGTCCGGGCCACCGAGCTGAACCGCGAGCTCCTCCAGCCGCTCGGGAGCGTCGGTCTCCTCCTCGTCGTCGGCGTGCGCGGCGTGGACGAACCAGGTGAAGGCGTCCCGCTCGCGGCCGGCGGCCAGCAGGTTGTCGGCGTAGGCGTAGAACAGCCGGGCGCTCCAGGGCTCCTGGCGCTTCGGGTCCAGCTCCGGGATCTGCAGGCTGACCACGGACGCGTCGATCTCGTCGAGGTCCCGACGCGCACCAGCCGCGACGATCCGCAGCTCGATCTCGTCCTCCTTGTCGAGCTGCAGGGCCTCCTCGCTGCGCACCAACTCGATCGCCCGCTCCGGACGGCCGAGCGCGCGCTCGCAGTCGGCCATGATCGCCAGGTGCCCGGGTCCGCCGCCCATCCGACGCGCGGCGCGCAGCTCGGACAGCGCCTCGTTCCACTCGCCGGTCAGGTAAGCCGTGAGCCCGTTGGCCTCACGCACCGACGGGATCCGCGAGGCCTTCTGACGCGCGAAACGAGCGTGCGCCAGCGCGCGCTCCGGTTCGTCGTCGATCAGCTGACCGGCAGCGACCAGGTGCTGCGCGACCTTGTCGGCCGCGCCCTTGGGCAAGGACAGGAGTTCACGACGGACCTCGGGGTCCAGCTCAGACGGCTCGACGCCCTCCTCGGGAAGCTCCGGCTCGACGGCCTTCGGCGCGTCGTCCTCGCTCTTGCGCTCGGGCTTGCGGTCACCGTCGCGCTTGAAGCCGCCGTCCTTCTTGAAGCCGCCGTCCCGCTTGGCACCGTCGCGGCCGCCGCGGTCGTCCCTGCGCCGGTCGTCGCGGCGGAAGCCACCACGGTCCCCGCCCCGGTCATCGCGGTTGCGGTTGTTGCGGTCGTCCCTGCCGCGGTCGTCGCGACGGGGGCGGTCGTCGCGGTTGTAGCCGCCGCGGTTGTCGCGGTCGTCGCGACGCGGACGGTCGTCACGCTTCGGGCCGCGGTCATCGCGACGCGGCCGATCGTCGCGGTTGAACCCGCCGCGGTCATCGCGCCGGTCCCCGCGGTAACCCCCGCGGTTGTCGCGACCGCGATCGTCCCGCTTGAAACCACCGCCACGGTCATCCCGGTTGCGGTCGTCGCGGTTGCGGTCGTCCCGGCGGAAGTTCCCGCCCCGGTCGCCCCGATTGCGATCATCGCGCCGGTCGTCCCGGCGGAACCCGCCGCGGTCGTCACGGTTGCCCCGGTAACCACCGCGGTCATCGCGACCGCGATCGTCCCGCTTGAAACCACCGCCACGGTCATCCCGGTTGCGGTCGTCGCGGAAGCCACCCCGGTCGTCGCGCCCACGATCATCTCGACGCGGGCGGTCGTCCCGGCGGAAGCCACCGCGGTCGTCACGGTTGCCCCGGTAACCACCGCGGTCATCGCGACCGCGATCGTCCCGCTTGAAACCACCGCCACGGTCATCGCGATTGCGGTCGTTGCGGAAGCCATGCCGGTCGTCGCGCGTACCGCGATTGTCCCGATCTCCCCGGTAACCACCGCGGTCGTCGCGCGGGCCCCGGTTGTCGCGGTCACCGCGGAAGCCGCCGCGATCGTTGCGGGGGCCACCCCGGTCCCCGCCCCGATCATCGCGATTGCGGTCGTTGCGGAAGCCCCCGCGGTCACCACCGCGGTTGTCGCGGTCGTTGAAGCGGCGCTGGCCGCCCTCGTTGTCTCGGCGCGGGCCCCCGTGGGAACTGCGGCCCTGGGAGTTGCCGCCCGGCTTGCGGTCGTAGCTGCCACGACCACCCTGGCCGCCGCGGCCGGCACCGGCCCCGCGGCGAGGGCCGCCGCGCTTGTCGTCGGAACCGGACACCGAACCTCCTGAGGAAGAAAAGCCAAAAGATCTTACCAAGGTCATGGCCTCGGCCAGCGCACCCGCACCGCGCGGAGTCTTGATCGACCACCTGCGCTCGTGCTGTCGTCCAAGCCCTCGAGCGGGGCTGAACAGCCACGACCGGGGCGCCTCCCACAAATCCTACAGCTCACCAGCCCGAGCCAACGCCCCGGGACCACCCAAGCCGGCCACCGCGACCCTCGAAAACCGCGGAGTTCACACCACGAAAACCGCAGCACGCATCAACGCGAAACGGGGAAAGTCGTGATGCCCGGGTGGGTGGGGAGGTTTTCATGAAAACTTTCCCACCCCCCATCCAGAACAACCCAAGAAAG
>NZ_BAAGZP010000037.1:0-469 GCF_054778355.1 Saccharopolyspora tripterygii
AGACGGCGGTGTTGATCGAGACGCTGGTCGCCCTCGGCGCTGAGGTGCGGTGGGTGTCGTGCAACATCTTCTCCACCCAGGACGAGGCCGCCGCCGCGGTGGTGGTGGGTCAGGGCACGCCCGAGAAGCCTGCGGGTGTCCCGGTCTTCGCGTGGAAGGGCGAGACCCTCGAGGACTACTGGTGGTGCACCGATCAGCTGTGGGAGTTCGGTGACGGCAAGGTCGCGAACATGATCCTCGATGATGGTGGGGACGCGACGCTGCTGGTGCACAAGGGTGTGGAGTTCGAGGCGGCGGGTGCGGTGCCGCAGCCGAGTGCGGAGGACCCGGAGGAGTTCAAGGTCGTTCTGGAGACGCTGCGCAAGTCGGTGGCGGCGGACAAGGGCCGGTTCACCAAGCTCGCGGGTGAGATCAAGGGTGTGACCGAGGAGACCACCACGGGTGTGCACAAGCTCTACGAGCTGGTGAA
>NZ_BAAGZP010000037.1:540-1016 GCF_054778355.1 Saccharopolyspora tripterygii
GGGTGCCGTCACTCGCTGGTGGATGGCATCAACCGCGCCACCGACGTCCTCATTGGTGGCAAGGTTGCTGTGGTGGCCGGTTTCGGTGATGTGGGTAAGGGTTCCGCGGAGTCGTTGCGGGGTCAGGGTGCCCGGGTGATCGTGACCGAGATCGACCCGATCTGCGCGTTGCAGGCGGCGATGGAGGGTTACGAGGTCAAGACCTTGGACGAGGTCGTTGAGTTCGCGGACATCTTCATCACCACGACGGGTAATTACGACATCATCACCGCTGATCACATGGCGAAGATGAAGCACCAGGCGATCGTGGGCAACATCGGTCACTTCGACAACGAGATCGATATGGCCGGCCTGGAGAAGACTCCGGGTATTGAGAAGTTGGAGATCAAGCCGCAGGTGCACGAGTACACCTTCGCTGATGGGCACAGCATCATCGTGCTGTCGGAGGGTCGTTTGCTGAACCTGGGCAACGCCAC
>NZ_BAAGZP010000037.1:1039-39596 GCF_054778355.1 Saccharopolyspora tripterygii
CGACGCGCTCGGTGTGAAGCTGACGACGCTGTCGAAGTCGCAGGCCGAGTACATCGGTGTCGACGTCAACGGGCCCTACAAGCCCGAGCACTACCGCTACTGAGCAACCAGCCGTGAGTCTCCTGGACTCCCACCACTCCCGGGAGGCTCACGGCTGGCCGTGTCCCGCGCAAGCGTAGCGGTGGAACATCATGCCGTTGTCGAAGCGCTTGTGCTCCACGAGGTTCAGCGGCACCCGGGTGTTCGACGGGAAGATCCGGGTGCCGCCGCCGATCAGGATCGGCGCGAAGTACACCTGGACCTCGTCGACCAGACCCGCCTCCAGCGCCTGACCGCCCAGCACCGCTCCGCCGATGAGCAGGTCGTCGGCGCAGGAGTCCTTGAGCCGCCGGATGGACTCCGGCTCGAACTCCCGCATCAGCCGCGTGCGGGTCGTGGAGACACCGGCGAGCGTCCGGGAGAACACGACCTTCTCCGCCTTGCGCCACAGGTGCGCGAAGTCCTCCATCAGCGGTCCCTCGGCGGTGAAATCGCCTGTCTCCCAGGCGATCATCTCCTCGTACATCCGCCGCCCGTAGAGGTAGGTGCCCGCGCCGCGCTCGCGGTCGTTGATGAAGGCGAACACCTCGTCGCTGGGAACCGCCCAGTCGTAGCGACCCTCGGAGTCGTTCAGGTAGCCGTCGAGCGAACCGATCGCGGAGTAGATCAGCTTCGCCATGCGCACCTCCTCGTGCAGCCGAGGTCCCATCCTGCCCGAACACCACCCGGCTGCCCACCCGCAAGGCAAACGCCACCTAGTCCAGGAGCAGGTCCGTGGGGTCACGCCGGGGTGTTTCCGGAACGGGTGGTCCGTAGCCGAAGCGCAGCACGGTCTGGGGGTGCAGCGATCCACCCAGCATGGAGCGCAGCTGATCGCGGGTCTCGGGCACCTCGGTGACCACGGAGAGCACGGACGAGGAGAGGCCGTGGGCGCAGGCGGTCAGCAGGACGCGTTGCATGGCCTGCCCGGCCCGGAGCTCGTCGGCCCTGCTGCCGTGGTGCGAGCACAGCACCGCGAGCAGGGGCTCGCGTTCGAAGTCCTTCCCGGCGACCCGCTCGGGGGCTTGGCCTGCGGAGAAGTCCCGGACCACCCACAGGTCCTGGGGTTCGGGTCGAGGGCCCGAGGACGACGTCGGCATGCCCTCGGGCTCGTCGCGACGGCGTCCGGTCCAGCGGTCGAACTCCGCGCGGAACTCCTCGTCGTCGACCTGCCTCCGGTGGGCTCGGTGCACCAGTTCCGCGAAGGGGTCCAGCTCGGTGCGGGTGAGCACGTGCAACCAGCCCTGCTCCTGCTGAGCGGCGTCGATGAGCGCGTTGCGGTCGGCCACCGGTACCGGGATCTCGCGGAACGGGCGTCGATTGCTGCGCCTGCGGGCGATCGCGTCGTGGAGCGCGCGTTCGGCGGGCGTCGGCACAGCCCGTCCGCCGGCGTAGATCTCGGCGAGCGTCGTCGGCGAACCGGCGGGCGACGGCGGGTCCACCAGTGGGCGGACCCCCGCGTCGGTGAGCGCGAGTCGCAGGTTCATGATCGCCGCGCCGCAGGCCAAGCGCAGCTCGCGATCATCGGGATCGGCCGCGGGCAGCCGCCGCTGCGGGTCTGCGTGCACCTCGATGACCTGTTCGGTGAGCCGGAACCGCCACGGCTGCCGGTTGTGCAGCGACGGCGCGAGCCCGGCGGAGCGCATCAGCTGCCGGGTCCGTTCCGCTGACAGGCCCAGCGTCGTCGGGAAAGAAGCCATCGCTAGCCCCTCGATGTTCCGGCCGCACAACGCCATCCGAGTCTGGCAGACGTGGCGCTAGCGCGCTGGACGTGCGGTGTGCGCGGTGGATCCGCGCACGAGCAGCTCGCTGGGGAAGCGGTCCCGGCGGGCCGGGAGGTCGCGGTCGTCGATGCGCTCCAGCAACCGGCTGACCGCTGCGCGAGCCATCTCGGCGATCGGCTGGCGAACGGTGGTGATGTCGTAGGAATCCCACGCCGTCATCGCGATGTCGTCGTAGCCGATCACCCACACGTCCTCCGGGACACCGCGCCCGAGCGAGATCGCGCCGTCGACCGCGCCCAGCGCGGTGAGGTCGTTGGCGCAGAACACCGCCGTCGGCGGTTCGGGTCGCCGCAGCAGCTCGCGCATCGCCGAGCGGGCGAGGTCGTGGGCGAAACCGGCTGGGACGCAGAGGTCCTCGTCCAGCGGATGTCCGAGATCGGCCAGACGGCCGCGGAATCCGTCCTCGCGGTGGCGCGCGGTGCTCGGGAGCTCAGGTCCGCGCAGGAACCCGATCCGGGTGTGGCCGGTCGCCACGAGGTAGTCGGCGACCGCGCGGCCACCTGCGGCGTTGTCGGTGGTGACCTGGTCGCAGTCCAGTTCGTCGAGTCCGCGGTGCAGCAGCACGATCGGTTCGGCCCTGGCGACCGCGTCGGCGAGCTGCGGCGTCGCCTCGGTGACGGTGGTGAAGATCAGCCCGTCCACGGTGCCGTCGTCGAGGGATTCCAGCGCGCCCGAGCCATCGGGGCCGTTCCACAGCACCACGCGCTGCCCGGCCGCGTCGAGCGCTTCGGCGACGGCTTCGAGCAGCTGCGGGTAGAAGGGGTTGGTGATGTCGGCGACGACGACGCCGACGGTCGCGGTCCGGCGGGTGCGCATGGTGCGCGCGGCGGCGTGCGGGCGGTAGCCGGCCTCCTGCATCGCGGACAGCACGCGTTCCCGCGTCTGCGGTGCGACCTTCCCGTTGTCCTGCAGGACTCGGGACACGGTCATCTGAGACACGCCGGCCAGCCGTGCCACGTCCCGGCTGGTGACCACCGGACACCTCCTTCGCGTTTGCGTCGAGGAAACACATCCTACGGGGTTTACGTAAACATCCGGGCGCTCTAGGGTCCATGTGTACGTAAACATCCTGGGAGGGAACCATGACGTTCGCGCTGAAGCAGGCTCAGCAGAGCTCGGCGGCCACCACGACCTCGCTGCCTGACGTGCAGGAGAAGGTCGCCGCGATCATCGCCGACATCCGGGAGCGCGGTGACGAGGCGGTGCGGGAGCACTCCGCCCGGTTCGACAAGTGGGAGCCGGAGTCGTTCCGGCTCTCGCAGGCGCAGATCGACGAGATCATGGCGCGCGTTCCCGAGCAGGTCATCGCCGACATCCGGTTCGTCCAGCAGCAGGTGCGCGGGTTCGCCGAGAAGCAGCTGGAGTCGATGCGGGAGATCGAGGTCGAGACGCTGCCGGGCGTGCACCTGGGGCACAAGCACATCCCGGTCGCCGCAGCGGGCGCCTACGTTCCGGGCGGGCGCTACCCGTTGCTGGCCTCGGCGCACATGACGATCCTGACCGCCAAGGCGGCCGGGGTCCCGCGCGTGATCGCGAGCACGCCGCCGATCCGCGGCGAGATCCCGGACGCAACCGTCGCCGCGATGCACCTGGCGGGTGCCGACGAGATCTACCTGCTGGGCGGGGTGCAGGCGGTGGTGAGCATGGCGCTGGGCACCGAGACCATCGATCCCGTCGACATGCTCGCCGGACCCGGCAACGCCTTCGTCGCCGAGGCCAAGCGCCAGCTGTTCGGCGAGATCGGCATCGACCTGTTCGCCGGCCCGACGGAGGTCCTCGTCGTCGCCGATGACAGCGCCGACCCGTTCGTCGTGGCCGTCGACCTGCTCAGCCAGGCCGAGCACGGCCCGGACTCGCCCGCCGTGCTGATCACCACCTCGGAAGATCTGGGGCGCAAGGCGATCGAGCACATCGACGCGCTGCTGCCGGAGATGCCCACCCGCGACAACGCCGAACCCGCGTGGCGCGACCGCGGCGAGGTGCACGTCGTGGCCGACCTCGACGAGGCCTACCGGCTCGCCGACACCTACGCCAGCGAGCACGTGCAGATCCTGACCGAACGCCCCCGCGAAGCGCTGGAGAAGATGCGCAACTACGGCGCGCTCTTCCTGGGGGAGGGGACGTGCGTGTCCTACGGGGACAAGGTGATCGGCACCAACCACGTGCTGCCCACCCGAGGCGCCGCCCGCTACACCGGTGGTCTCTGGGTCGGCAAGTACCTGAAAACCGTGACCTACCAGGAGGTCACGGATCCGGCCGCCAGCGCCGAGCTGGGCGAGATCTGCGGACGGGCCGCCCGGGTCGAGCTCTTCGAAGGACACGCGCGCTCGGGCGACGTGCGGGCCGCCAAGCACGGAACCGCCGACCTGCCCTGGGCTCCGGACGCCCTGACCCGCCCCTGACCGCGACACCGAAAGGCACGTCGGCGGCGGCGTGGTCGACGGGCCGGGTCCCCGAGACCTACCGGGAACCGAAGACGCCGATGCCGTTGGGGACCTGGCGCTGCTTGCCGTCCGAAGGGGCGTTGCGGACGGTGGCCTGCGGGCTGTCGGGCGTGCGGACGGCCATGGTGGAGGAACCGCCCCCGTCGAGGTTGACCGCGTCGGCGGCCCCCAGGTCTGCCAGCAATCCGGCGGTCTCCTGGAGGCTGAGGCCGGTGCTCACCGGGGAGCGGCCGTCGGCCACCAGGAGGTAGACGCGCTTCCCGTCCTCGCTGATCCCGGCGGCGGTGCGGGGTGCCAGCTCGGCGGTGTCGAGGTCGGGGGCGGGGGCGCCGTCGCGCATGATGGGCGTGGCGCCGACGGCGAAGCTCAGCGGCATCCCGTCGGCCGGGAGCAGGGTGGTGTGCACGGCGACCACATCGCCCGGGTCGAGCGCTTCGAGCTCGGCGGCACCGCGTTCGCGGCCGGTCAGCACGACGGTGTCCGCGGGGATCGGGCCCGCACCGGGCAGGTCCGCCTCGGAGCGCACGACGCCGTCGGTGATGACGACCTCCTCGGTGTCCGGACTGCACGGTGCGGAGCGGTCGGCATCGGTGCCGCAGACCGACCGCGCGCGCGACACCTCGCCCCAGTCGTGCGTGAAGGCGCCGACGCCGTCGACCGGCAGCGCGTACTGGTTGAGGCCCGCGACGTCGACGATCCCGTGCGGCCCGAGGGCCTTTCCCGCCACCGACAGCGTCGAGATCCGCGCCTTGCGGTCGATTCCCAGCGCGAATACGTCCGCGTTGGAGGTGCCGCCGGGCAGCGCCGGACCGAAGCGCTGGCCGTCGGGAACCGCGCCCTTGAGCGGATCCCCGCCGGCGATCTCCGGTCCGACCGAGGATTTCGTCGGCACGATGCCCGGGTGCTCCTCGCTGATGTTGAAGAAGTCCCCGTTGACGCCGGCCGAGGCGCCGACGGCGTTGGTCTGGTCGGCGATCTCGTCCTTCGCGGCCACGGAACCCGCTTGCAGCAGGCCGAGATTCGCCCTCGGTTCGGTGAGATCCACCGTCACCAGGTGGGCTTGCACGGGACCGTGCGCAGTGGACAGCGGGAGCGGCCGGTAGGTCGCACCCGGTCCGATCACGACCTCGGAGTCCTGCGCTTCGGCCGCCTGGACCGGTGAGACCAGCGCCGCCAATGCCACCGCGGCACCCAGCGCGCGCACCCGCGCCACCCCGTTCGCCACCACGTCCACGCCCCCTCCATCGACCTGTTCCGGCGACCGCAGTCACCCAAGCAGCCGGCGATGAACGGTGGGTGTGTCTGGAAAGAACTCGCCGTGCACGCGACATCATCCCGGCACCCGCGGTTACCGCGGTTGGCTCAACCTGAATGGGCTGGCTCGGGCCTTGATCTCGCAGCCCGGTTTGGGCAAGCTGGAGCGCGCAGAACGGGCGGTCGGGGGCTCGGCGGGACAGCCGGGTATGCGTCCGAGAGGAATGATGCGGACGCCCTGTGGAGGCCCGAGTAATGCTCACCCCTGATGACGTGCGGAATGTCGTCTTCGGCCGGGCTTGGCGCAAAGAGCGCGGATACGACGAGGCGGAGGTCGACCACTTCCTCGGGAGGGTCGAGGCGACGCTGCGCGGCAAGCAACTGGTGACCGCCCGCGACGTGCTCACGACCAAGTTCAGCTCCCGCGCGCGAGGTGGACGCGCTTACAAGAAGGTCCAGGTGGACGAGTTCCTGGACAAGGTCGCGCTGACCCTGATGAAGCTCGAGGTGCGCGCCGACGAGCGTCGCAAGTCGCGTCCGACCGAGGAACCGGCCCGCACTCCCGCCGAGACCGCGAAGAAACCCGAGGAAGTGGCGGGGGAGCGGTTGCCCAAGCGGCCGGTCCGCGAACCGGCCCAGATCGTCGAGGCCGCCGCGCCCCGGAAGGTCTCGCCCGAGCGGTTCCGCGGCCTGCAGCCGGCCACCTCGCAGAGCTCCGCGCTGGACAAGGCCGAGGTCGACGCGTTCATGGACCGGGTTCAGGCGACGCTGCGCGGGATGGACGACCTCACGCCCAACGACGTCCTCAACGCCGTGTTCAACCCGCCCGCCCCCGGGATGCCCGGCTACGACGAAGCGGGCGTGCTCGCGTTCCTGGTCATGGTGTCCTCCAGCATCCGCAACATCACCCGCAACACCGGCACGAACATGCGCCCGGTGACCGGTACCGGCACGAACATGCGGCCCGTGACCGGTACCGGCACGAACATGCGTCCGGTGCCCGCGGGTGCCGGGCCCGCCACCGGGACGAACATGCGCCCGGTGACCGCCACCGGGACGAACATGCGGCCCGTGACCAGTACCGGAACGAACCTGCCTCCTGCGACGGGCACCGACCTGCCGCCGGTGGCGGCCCAGACCGGTGCGTTCCCCGCTCACGTCGGCGACAACCGCGCGGCCCGGCAGCGGATGATCCCCGGTCGCAGGCGGCCACCGCGGCGCTGAAGCCGGCGTCGCGCGGTTGCCCGGTCCGGTAGGTTCTCCGGCGTGGACGGCCAGCGCTCCGAGAAGCTGCGACGGTACTGGGACAACTCCGCGGCGTCCTACGACGGCGTCATGGCGCGGTTCGACCGCTACCTGGCGGGCGACAGCAGGCAGTGGGTCTGCTCCCGCACTCGTGGCGACGTGCTCGAAGTCGCGGTCGGCACCGGCCTGAACCTGCCGCTCTACCCGGAGGGCACCCGGCTGACCGCGATCGAGTGGAGTCCGGGCATGCTCGAGCTCGCGCAGCAGCGTCGAACCGAGCTCGGTGTCGAAGCCGACCTGCGGGAGGGAGATGCGCGCTCGCTGCCGTTCCCGGACGCGGCGTTCGACACCGTGGTCTGCACCTTCTCGCTGTGCGCGATCCCCGACCACGAGCAGGCGATCGCCGAGATGCACCGGGTCCTGCGGCCCGACGGCGTGCTGCTGCTGGCCGACCACGTGGTGAGCACCGCGTGGCCGGTGCGGGTGGTGCAGCGCTTGGCCGAGCTGGTGACGGTGCCGATGGGCGGTGAGCACTTCCGCCGCCGCCCCGCGCAGCACCTCCCCGCGGCGGGCTTCGAGGTGACCGAGTCCGAGCGCTTCAAGCTCGGGCTCATCGAACGCCTCGCCGCGGGCAAGCGCGTCTGACTCAGCTGGAGGCGATCGCCTTGATCACCGCTTCCTGGAAGGCGGGCAGGTCGTCCGGGTTGCGGCTGGTGACCAGGTTGTCGTCGATGACGACCTGCTGGTCGGTGACCTCGCCGCCCGCGTTGCGGATGTCGGTGCGGATGCTGGGGAACGACGTCAGCTGCCGCCCCCGGACCACGTCGGCCTCGACCAGCGTCCAGGGCCCGTGGCAGATCGCCCCGACCGGTTTGCCCGCGGTGACGAAATCGCGGACGAACGAGACCGCGGCGCCGTCGCGGCGCAGCTGATCGGGGTTGATGGTGCCGCCCGGCAGCACCAGCGCGTCGTAGTCGCGCATCGAGACCTGCGCGACCTCGCGGTCGACCGGGAACGTCTCGCCCTTGTCGATGTCGCCGTTCATCGCCTGGATCTTCCCGGCCCGCAGCGACACGAGCTCGACCTGACCGCCGGCCTGTTCGATCGCCTCGCGCGGACCTGTCAGCTCGACCTGCTCGACGCCGTCGGTGGCCAGCACGGCGACCTTCCGGCCGCTGAGCTGCTCAGCCATTGGAACCTCCTCTCGCGGGTACCCGCCCGCACAGGTACCCGCGGAGGAGGGAGTCCAAACCGCGTCCACTGGGGACGGGGTCAGTCGCCGATCTCGGCCTTCCACGCCGACTTCTGCTGCTCGGTGGCGAAGCTCGCGTCGAACGAGTTGCGCGCCAAGGTCTTCAGCTGGTCCTCGGTGATCCCGAGCTCGCTGCGCAGCGCGGCGAAGTTGTCGTCCACGTAACCCCCGAAGTAGGCGGGGTCGTCGCTGTTGACGCACACCAGCAGGCCCGCGTCCAGCATCGCGGGCAGCACGTGGTCGGAGAGCTTGTCCACCGCCCGGAGGGCCACATTGGACAGCGGGCAGACGGTCAGCGGGATCTGCTCTTCGCGCAGCCGGGCCACCAGCTCCGGGTCCTCCATCGCGCGGATGCCGTGATCGATGCGCTCGACCCCCAGCACGTCGAGGGCGTCGCGCACGTAGTCCGGTCCGCCCTCCTCGCCCGCGTGGGCGACGCGGTGCAGGCCCTCGGCCGCCGCCCGCTGGAAGACGTCCGCGAACGGCGCCGGCGGGTGCCCGACCTCGGCGGAGTCCAGGCCCACCCCGATGAAGCGCTCCCGGTAGGGCAGCGCGTGCCGCAGCATCTCGGCGGCGGCCTCGGGGCCCTTGTCGCGCAGGAAGCACAGGATGAGGTCGGTGGACACCGGCGAATCGCTCAGCGCGCCGGTGATGCCCTCGAAGACCGCGCCCAGCCGCACGCCGTTGGCCAGGTGCACCTGCGGGTCGAAGAAGATCTCCGCCCGCCGGACTCCGGCCCGCTCGGCGCGCGCGAGGTAGGCGCTGGTCAGGTCGTAGAAGTCCTGGTCGGTGCTCAGCACCGGCAGGTTCGCGTAGTACAGGTCCAGGAACGACTGCAGATCGCTGAAGTCGTACTTCGCCCGGAGTTCGTCGAGGTCGCTGGTCGGCAGCTCGACGCCGTTGCGCCCGGCCAGCTCGATCAGCATCTCCGGTTCGAGGGTCCCCTCGATGTGAATGTGCAGTTCCGCAGTCGGCAACATGTGAATTCCTCCCCTGAACAAACCTACCGGGGCGCTCAGCCCGCCGGAGGAGCGGCGGGGGCAGGAGGCTCGCCGACGATCTCGGTGCAGGTCAGGCCGTCGGAATCGGCCGGTGTTCCGGTGAGGTCGCGAGCCTCGTGCTGGCCGAGCGCGCTGCAGGGCACGAACCGGCCGTCCACCAGCAGCGGTCTGCGGATCTCGCCCAGCGCGCCGTAGGCCAGCAGCTCGGCGGCCCGGCCGGTCTCGAGCTCGACGCGCTCGGGGCCGTGCAGCCGGACGAGACGGTAGCGCTCGCCGCGGCCCTCGCAGACGTCGAGGACGCGTCGCTGCGCGGCCGTCGCGAGCCACACCGCGTGGTGCTCGACGACTCCGGGTGCCGAGACGAGCACGGCGGGTCGCTGCCCGTCGCGGGCGCGCACCCCGGAGGCCCACACCGCCGACAGGCCGGTGCACGCCGCCGTCAGCACCACCGCCGGACCTTCCAGGCCGAGCTCCTCGCGCAGCCAGGTGATCTTGCTGGGGCAGGCGTTCGACCCGTAGGCCAGCACGGGCCAGCGGGCCGAGAGCGGTTCGGCGCCGGCCTCGACGAGCGCGTCGTCGAGATCCGCCGCACCGGCCCGCCACCCCGACGATGCCGAGGCGTCGGGCGACACGCGCCACCCTGCGCCGTCGAGGTGCAGGAAGGAATGACCGGGACGCGCGCCCGGGTAGGGATCGGCCGGGAACCGGGTGTCGCGGAAGGTCGGGTCCCCCAACGAGCTCAGCGCCGTCATCCGTCCAACATGCCCACCCGGCATGGGTTCACACAAGGCGATCGGGCGTCTAAGAACTGTTCGAGAATTGTTTTGCGTGCGGGTGGCTGGTGCGGGTCGTGTGGGTGGTGGGGGAAGTTTTCATGAAAACTTCCCCCACCACCCACACGACCCGGCGTGGCCCCGTAGGTGCCGAGCACGCCGAGGTGGGTCGAGGAGGACGAGCACGATGGTGGAAACCGTTCGCGGGCAGGTGCCGGCCGATCAGCTGGGCACGGTACTGATGCACGAGCACGTCTTCGTGCTGGACGAGGAGATCCGCCGCAACTACCCCGAGTTCTGGGACGAGGAGGAGCGGGTCGCCGGTGCGATCCGGCGGCTGCGGGAGATGGTCTCGCGCGGGGTCAGCACCATCGCCGACCCGACCGTGATCGGACTCGGGCGCGACGTCGAGCGGGTCGCGCGGATCAACGCCGAGGTCGACCTCAACATCGTCGTCGCCACCGGGCTCTACACCTACGACGCCGTGCCGCTGTCGCTGCGGATGCAGGGCCCGGGCACGCTGCTCGGCGGTGAGGACCCGCTGGTGGGGATGTTCGTCAAGGACATCACCGAGGGCATCGCGGGCACCGGCATCAAGGCCGCGTTCCTCAAGTGCGCCATCGAGGAGGAGCTCACGCCCGGCGTGGAACGGGTGCTCAACGCCGTGGCCGAGGCACATCTCCGGACCGGCGCTCCGATCACCGTGCACACCAGCCCCGGGCACCGCACCGGCTTGGTCGCCCAGGAGGTGCTGCGGCGCAGCGGGGTCGACCTCGGACAGGTCGTCATCGGCCACAGCGGGGACACCACCGACACCGACTACCTGCGCGAACTCGTCGACAACGGTTCCTACCTCGGGATGGACCGCTTCGGCCTGGAGCTGCTGCTGCCCACCGACGAGCGGGTGGCCACCATCGCCGAGCTCGCCGGTGCGGGGCTGGCCGACCGGATGGTCCTGGCCCACGACGCCTCCTGCCACAACTCCTGGTTCCCGCACGGGCTGGTGGAGGAGGCCCTGCCGAACTGGCACTTCACGCACATCCACGACACCGTGCTCCCCGCGCTGCGCGAGGCGGGCGTGACCGAGCAGCAGCTGACGACGATGCTGGTGGACAACCCGCGCCGGTACTTCGGTTGAGCCTGCGGGCGTTTACAAAGAAGGGGCCCTCGCCTACTTTCGGATCGAGATCGTTCCGCAAGGGGGGGCAGATGAGCAGTCGCAGTGACCTGCCTGCGCACCGGAGGGCCGCGATCGCCGGTCTCGGCATGACCGAGATGGGCAAGGTCTACGGCCGGTCCGCGCAGCAGTTCGCCGCAGAGGCGGTGCGCCGGGCCGTGGACGACGCCGGGCTGGGGCTCGGCGACGTCGACGGCCTCCTCGTGTCGGCGGGGCTGGCAGGTGGTGTGGACCTGAGCCTGCAGGACGACCTCGGGCTGCAAGACCTGCGGTTGCTCAGCCAGATGCAGTCGTTCGGCTCGACGGCCGGGGCGATGGTCCAGCACGCCGCGATGGCGGTCGAGAACGGCATGGCCGACACCGTGGCCTGCGTGTTCGCCGATGCACCGCTGCGCGAGGGCACCTCCAGCGGAGCCGCCTACGCGGCCGATCGCTACTCGCCGAAGGGCTGGGGCGGGCTCATCGCCAGCAGCGGCTTCACCGGGCCCAACTCGTTCTACGCGCTGGCCGCACGGCGGCACATGCAGGCCTACGGCACCACCAGCAAGCAGCTCGGGCAGATCGCCGTCGCCCAGCGGGACTGGGCCTCGCGCAACCCGCTGGCGCGCTTCCGGGAACCGATGGACATCGCCGACCACCAGGAGTCCCGGCTGGTCGCCGAGCCCTTCCGCCTGTTCGACTGCTGCATGGTCTCCAACGGCGGGATCGCCGTCATCGTCACCAGGGGGGACCGGGCGGCCGCGCTGGCGCAGCCGCCGGTGTCGGTGCTGGGCTGGGCGCAGGCGCACCCGGGCCGGTCGATGCGGCGCGACGACGACTTCGGCCTGGTCAGCGGTGCGGCCCAGGCCGGACCTGAGGCGCTGCGGATGGCAGGCGTGTCGCTGGACGACATCGACCTCGCCCAGCTCTACGACTGCTACACCTTCACGGTCCTGCTGACGCTGGAGGACTACGGGTTCTGCGCCAAGGGCGAGGGCGGCGAGTTCGTCGCCACGCCCGGGGTTCTCGGCCCCGGCGGATCGCTGCCGGTCAACACCGGTGGCGGGCAGCTGTCGTCCTACTACATGTGGGGCATGACGCCGCTGTCGGAAGCGATCATCCAGGCGCGCGGCCACGCCGGCGACCGCCAGGTGCCCGACCACGAGCTGGTGCTGGTGTCGGGCAACGGCGGGATCTTCTCCCACCACAGCACGCTCGTGCTGTCCGCATGAAGGAGGCTCGATGGCCCTCGTCCCGGTCGCCAGAGACCGCGCGAGCGCGGAGTTCTTCGACGGAACCCGTCTCGGCGAACTCCGCCTCCCGAGACGCCGCGACACCGGTGAGTACCTGAGCCCGCACACCCCGATCACACCGGACGACGACGTGGAGCAGGTCGCGGCGTGCGGGGCCGGCCGCGTCGTCTCCTGGTCGGCGGTGCACCACAAGCTCCCCGACGGCGGCTCGTTCCGCCTGGTGGTCGGGATCGTCGAACTCGACGAAGGACCCTGGTGGTGGACCCGCCTCGACGGCGTTGACGCCGAAGCCGATCTCACCGACATGCGCGTGCAGGTCGCCTTCGAACCCTCGGGGCCCGAACCGGAGCACGAGGTCGTCCCGTACTTCCGCCCCGCGAGCGGATGAGGTTTGCTACCACGGGCGCATGACAGCCGGAACGGACCGGATGAGACTGGAAGATCCGCTCAGCCGGTGAAAGGCCAGTGATGCCATCGCAATCCCGCGGCCCCCGGGTGTTCGTCTCCTACGCCCACGACTCCGAAGTCCACATGAACCACGTCCGCGAGTTCGCGACGTTCCTGCGATCCAGGCCTCGGGGTGGCGGCGGCAGGCGTCGACGATGTTCCACACGTGCTGGAAGGGGTGGGCGTGCTCGGGGACGGAGAACGGTTCGCCGAGAACCTCCCCGACGAGCTGGACGACGGTGGTGCGGCTGGACACCTCGTTGAGGAAGGGCACCCGCAACAGCGCGTTCACCAGGCTCAACGAGCTGCTTCTGCCTAACTCCGCTCCTCCGGCCATGTTCACCCCAGGCACCGATGGCATCGGGTTGAATACTAGTGAGGACGTCGGCCGCCCGACACCCTCCGGGCGGGAGGAGTTTTCAGTTCTCCGGCGGAGATGTTCACTCGAACGCCAGTCCGCGTCCACAGTGGACTGACCTGCTGTGCTCGATCCCGCTCCGCGTTCCGCCGTGCGGGTGACTACGGTGCGGGGGAGGGCTTTCCGGGGAGGACGAGTGATGATCGGGATCGAGGACGTCCAGGCCGCTGCGCGCGCCGTCGAAGGACACGTGGTGCGGACGCCGACGGTGGCGAGTCCGGGGCTGTCGGACCTGCTCGGGGCGCCGGTCACCGCCAAGCTGGAGCTGCTGCAGCGCACCGGTTCGTTCAAGGCGCGCGGCGCGGTGGCCAAGATCCTCTCGCTGACCGAGGCCGAGCGGGCCGCCGGTGTCGTCGCCGTCAGCGGCGGCAACCACGGGATCGCGCTGGCCGTGATGGCAGGCGCTCTGGGGATCGACGCCACCGTGGTGATGCCGCGATCCGCACCCGCCCGCGCGGTGGAAGTGGCCGAGGCGGCCGGGGCGGCGGTGCGCGTCGCCGAGGACATGGCGGGCGCGTTCGCCCTCACCGAGCAGCTGCGCACCGGCGGCAGCACGCTGGTGCACCCGTTCGACGACCCGGTGGTGATCGCCGCGCAGGGCACGGTCGGGCTGGAGTTCGCCGAGGACGCGGGCGAGCTCACCGACGTGCTGGTCAGCATCGGTGGCGGTGGCCTGATCTCGGGCGTGGCGACGGCGCTGCGCGCGATGCGGCCCGGCGTCCGGATCTGGGGAGTGGAAACCGCGGGCGCCGAAGCCATGTCGGCGGCGCTGTCCCAGGGCGGGCCGGTGCCGGTGGAGCTGTCGTCGATCGTGTCGACCCTGAGCGCCCCGGCCGTGTCGGAACTGACCTACGAGCACGTGCGCGAGCTGGTGGATCACGTCCTCGTGGTGCCGGATTCCGCCGCGGTGCAAGGCGTGCTGGAGCTGGCGCAGCACGCCAAGCTGTGGGCGGAACCGGCCGCGGGATGCCTGCTGCCCGCCGCCCGCCGGATCCTCGCCGAGCGCACCGGCGTCCGGCTCGGCCTCGGCCTCGTCGTCTGCGGCGGCAACGCGTCCCCGGCCGACGTCATGGCCTGGGCCGAGAAGTTCCGGGGCTGAGTCGCATCGGGAAACCCAGCCCCGGCACGGCTCATTCGGACCGGTTGATCACGCGCGCGGAGGTCTGGTCGCGGGCGAGCAGCATGATCTGATCGACGTTGACGTGCGAGGGCCGGGTCGCGACCCAGGAGACGGTCTCGGCGACGTCCTGCGGGGTGAGGGGGTTGGTCCCCGCGTAGACGGCATCGGCCTTGTCCTGGTCGCCGCGGAAGCGGACCAGGCTGAAGTCGGTCTGCACCAGGCCCGGGTCGATCTCGCACACCCGGATCGGCTCGCCGAACATCTCCAGCCGCAGCACGCGGGTCAGCGCCGCGACCGCGTGCTTGGCGGCGTTGTACCCGCCTCCGGTGGCGTAGGCCTCGCGGCCCGCGACCGAGCCGATGTTGATGACCTGCCCGTCACCGGACTCCAGCAGCTTCGGCAGCAGCGCGCGGGTCACCCGCAGGGTTCCCATCACGTTGGTGTCGTACATCCACTGCCAGTCCTCGTCCTTGGCCTCCATGAGGGTTTCCGCGCCGACCGCACCGCCTGCGTTGTTGACCAGCAGGTCGCAGCGCTCGACGGCGCCGGTGAAGGCGTCGACCGAGGCCTGGTCGGTGACGTCGAGCTCCAGCGCCCGGCCGCCGATCTCGTCGGCGATCTCCTGCAGCCGGTCCAGCCGGCGCGCGCCGAGCACGACCTGGAATCCCGCGTCGGCCAGGGCCCTGGCGCTGGCCGCGCCGATCCCGCTGCTGGCCCCGGTGACCACGGCCACCGGCGTTGGTTTGCTCATCTGCACTCCTCCTCGAACTCCACGCGTCGCCCCAACCTAACGCGCGGCCGCCGCGCCGGTCGGCTGCGACCGGGCGGTGCGCTCACGGAGTCCAGCGTTCGGGATGGTCCTTGGGGCGGGCCCGCAGGTGGGCTCGTTCGCCCTGCTTGCCGAAGAGGCTCAGGAATTCGACGGCCCGGTCGTCGGCGGCTCCGAACCAGTGCGGCACCCGGGTGTCGAACTCCGCGGCCTCACCCGGGGCGAGGACGAGGTCGTGCTCGCCGAGCACCATCCGCAACCGTCCATTGAGGACGTAGAGCCACTCGTAGCCCTCGTGCGTCTGCGGATCCGGCTCGTTGCGGTCGCTGCCTGCGGGGATGATCAGCTTGTAGGCCTGGATCCCGCCCGCCCGGCGGGTCAGCGGCAGCATGGTCATGCCGCCCCGCTTGACCGGTCGCAGGTGCACCCTGGGATCGCCGGTGGGCGGCGCGTCGACGAGCTCGTCCAGCGTGACCCCGTGCGCCTTGGCCAGCGGCAGCAGCAGTTCGAGGGTCGGCTTCCGCGAGCCGGATTCCAGCCTCGACAACGTGCTCACCGAGATCCCGGTGGTGTGGGAGAGGTCGGCCAGCGTCGTCTCCCGCTGGCGTCGCAGCGCCCGCAACCGCGGTCCGACGGCTTCCAGGGCCTGCCCGAATTCCTCGTCCACCCCACTACCTTGCCACTGCGGCAACCGGGATTGCCACCTGCTCAGCTGTTGCGGTAGATCTCGTCGTAGCGGGAGGCCTTCCGGGCGCGGGTCTCGGCGTGCGCGGCCTCGCGGGTCGCGCGGCCGGTTCCGATGGGGTAGCCGTGCTTGTGCAGGCGGTACTCGCAGGTGTGCTCCATGTACGACAGGGAGTACCAGAGCGCGAGGATGACGCCGCCGAGCACCGACATCGCCCGGATCCACAGCGGGCCCGGCAGCAGCAGGAACAGCAGGCCGGGGGAGATCTGCACGAGGCTGCGGGACACGTGCCGCAGCATCCAGGTCCGGCTGGTCACGTCGTGCAGGACCCACTCGCGGTGGCGGGCGGGCAGTCGGCCCCCGAAGGCGTACCAGATCCACAGCAGCGGGTTCGGGCGCACGAGGCGGGAGTCAGGGCTTCGGCTCACCCCCAACATTTAACACACTAACTATTAGCGTGTCGTGGAGTGTGGGTAAGCTGACGCCGTGCAGACTCCCGACCTGGGCGAGGACCCGCTCGCCCTCGACCGCCAGGTGTGCTTCGCGCTCTCGGTCGCCTCCCGCAACGTCATCTCGTTGTACCGGCCGCTGCTGGCGCCGATGAACCTCACGCACCCGCAGTACCTGGTGATGCTCGCGCTGTGGGAGCGCTCGCCGCGCTCGGTCACCGACCTCTGCGACGCCCTGCACGCCGACGCCGCCACGCTCTCGCCGCTGCTCAAGCGGCTGGAAGGGATCGGCTACGTGGTGCGCACCCGCAGCCGCAGCGACGAGCGCAGGCTGGAGGTCGCGCTCACCGAGCAGGGCGCGCAGCTGCGCGCGGAGGCGGAGAAGGTCCCGTACCGGATCGTCGAGGCCCTGGGTGTGGAGCTCGCCGACCTCGAAGAGCTCCACACCGTCCTGAGCAAGGTCATCGACGCCAGCCGCCGCGCGCTCGACCGCGGCTGATCACCGCCGGAACGGGCCGGTGATCTCGTAGGTGTAGCCGTCGCCGCTGTCGCCTGCCGGGCCGCGCTGCGAGGAGAAGTACAGGCGGTCTCCCGCCGGGTTGAACGCCACCCCGCACAGCTCGGACTCGTCCTGGCCGGTCAGCCGCAGGAACGGGGCCACCACGTCGTCGGGCGTGATGAGGCAGATCTCCATGTTGCCGCCGTCCTCGGCGACGTAGAGGTCCCCGGCCTGACCGCTGGTGATGTTGTCGACGCCGCTGAGCGGTCCGTTCTGGGTGAGGTCGTCGTCGTAGGCGATGTTGAGGACGTTGGCCGCCGCGTCGTAGGCCCAGACGCGGTTGTCGCCCTTGGTGGTGAAGAAGCAGGTGCCGTTGCGGTAGTGGGCGCCTTCACCGCCGTCGAAGATCCGCGCCGTGTCGACCTGGTGGCGGGTGCGGACGGTGGCTCCGGTTGGGTCCGGAACGTCGACCCAGGTCAGGGCGCCGTCGGCCTCGGCGAGCACCTGCAGGGTTCCTGCCGACATGTCGCCCCAGGTGGTCGGGACGAAGCGGTAGAAGTTGCCGTCGGACTCGTCCTCGGTCAGGTAGACGACCTCGCGGTCCGGGTCCGCCGCGGCGGCCTCGTGCTTGAACCTGCCCATCGCATCCCTGCGGGTCGCCTCGCCGCCCCACGGGTCGGTCTCGAAGACGTAGCCGCGGTCGGTCTCCTCGCAGGACAGCCAGGTGTTCCACGGGGTCGCGCCGCCGGAGCAGTTCTGCGTGGTGCCGGAGAGGATCGGGTAGGCGCCGGTGATGGTCGCCGCGGCGTCGAAGCGCAGGGCGCTGACCCCGCCGGTGCCGAGCGGGAGCTCGGAGTTGGAGACGTAGATCCACCCGTCGCCGTCGGCGAAGCAGGCGCCGCCGTCGGGCGCGCCGTGCCAGGTGTGGCCGGTCCCGGCCACGGTGTCGCCGGTGTGCGCCAGGACGCGGCTGGTGAAGTTCGCCGGCAGTTCGAGGCCGTTGGCGTCGGCCGCTTGCAGCGGACCGTACGGGCTGGGCCCGGTCTGGGCGGGGTAGGCGATGGCTTCGCGGGTCACGCTGAAGCCGAAGGCCACAGCGGCGCCGCCGGTGACGGCAGCGCGCAGGAAGGTGCGACGTTCCACTGCTTTTCCTCCGGTCGCGGTGGGAGTGCGTGGTGTTCGGGTACCGCGACGTTAGAGCCGGACCGGGGATCCGATCACCGCGAAAAGGATGAACAGTGCGTGTCGGGCGCAACAACCCCCGGTTCCGCAGGTGAGTCCACAGTGGATCGACTGAGTCGGCGACGTGCTCGAAGGGGCACGTCCTCTCCGCTACGCGTAGGGAAATGCCGCCGGTCGGCGTTCCAGGAAAGCACCGACGCCCTCGGCGGTCTCGCCGCTGCGCGTCGCGGCCTCGTGCCAGCGCGCGGCGCTCTCAGTCAGCGATTCGCCGTGGGAGGCCAGGTCCACCAGCTCCTTGGAGGCGCGCACGCTCAGCTGCGACCGGCCCGCGATGGTCCTGGCCAGCTCGTCGGTCCGCGCAGCCGGATCGGCGACGACCTCGTCGACCAGGTCCATCCCCAGTGCGCGGTCGGCGTCGAAGAAGTCCGCCGAGAACAGGAGCAGCTTCGCCGCCGACGGCCCGACCAGCTCCGTCAGCCGCGCGATGCTCGACGGCGGGTACACCACGCCGAGCTTGGCGGGGGTGATGCCGAAAACCGCTGACTCGCCCGCGATCCGCAGGTCGCAGGCGGCCGCCAGCTGGCAACCGCCACCGATGCACAACCCGTTGATCAGCGCGATCGTCGGCAGCGGGCAGGCCAGCAGGGCGCGCTCGGCGGGCTCGGTGGCGCTGCCCTCGGGGCCCTCGATCTCGTGCAGCTCCGAGATGTCGGCTCCCGCGCAGAACGCGTCGCCGGCGCCGGTGAGCACCACGACGCGGATCTCGGGATCGGCGGTGATCTCGGTGAGCAGATCCGGCAGCCGCCGCCACATCGCGACGTTCATCGCATTCCGCTTACCGGAATTGTCGATGGTGATCCGGGCCACGTTCTGATCGACTTCGAGCCGCAGCCGCCCGTCGCTCATGCCACCTCCACGCCCTCTCCGCAGCTTGCCCGGCGGATCGTAACCGCTGATCGACAGCGGTGACCCGGGGTGGTGGCTTGGCTAACGGGAGTGGCCTGTTCACCTGATCGGGATCAGCGGTGGGCCGCGGCTAGCCTTTCGTTCGGCCGTGCGAAGAACGCGAACAGCAGTGAGGATCCCCCGGAGATGTTCACGCGGAAGGATGGCGGACAGGATGGATGAGGAGACCCGCAGCCGATTGGCGGAGATCCGCTCGCTGGCCGAGGAGCTGTACCCGGAGACGATCGAAGCCGAGATCGGACGGGCCCGGGTCGAGGCGTACCAGGCGGGGATCAAGTTCGCCGCGGACTTCATCGAGCACGGGCCCAAGGAGCGCAGCCGGCCCGACACCGACATCCCGATGCCGCGCCGGTGAACCCCGGCGTCCTCATCGGACACGGATGGCCGCGCCCGATGGCGCGGAGGTAGAGTCCCGGGCCTGCGGTGCGGGTTCGGGGTGAAGGCGGGGAGCGGCAGATGGTCACGGGCAAGGTCCTCCGGTTCGACGAGGTGCGCGGTTACGGCTTCGTGGCCCCCGACGTCGGCGGCGAGGACGTCTTCATCCACGTCAACGACCTGACCTTCGACAAGCGGCTGGTCGCCCCCGGTGTGGTGGTCGAGTTCGACCTGGAGGACAGCGACCGCGGCCCCAAGGCGTCCCACGTCCAGATCCTGCGCCAGCCCGCGCCGACCGGCGAGGAGCCCACCGGGCAGCCTGCCGAGGAGGAGCTCTTCGACGTGCTGTCGGCCAAGGAGTTCCACGAGACCGTCACCGAGGCGCTGCTGACCTCGGCCCCGACGATGACGGCGGAGCAGATCCTGCAGGTCCGCCAGAAGCTCACCCAGATCGCCGTCCGCCACGGCTGGGTCGACGCCTGAACCCCTTGCGCGGCAAGCGCGTCCACGGCTGACGCGCCAGAACCGGCCTCCGTCGAGCCGAAACCCGGCACCTCGGCGACCAGCTGACTTGACCGAATCAGCTGGTCGTCCCAACGGGCGCTCATGGCCACTTCGGCGCAACCTGGGACGGACCCGTCCTGGTGGAGCCGGAGGTGGTCGGCGGTGCGAGCGGTGCGAGTGCACGAGTACGGGCAGCGACCTGTCATCGAATCGGTACCGGAACCGGTGGTCAGCGGACCGTGGGACGTGCTGGTCGAGATCGACGCCGCCGGCGTCTGCCGGACCGATCTGCACATCGTCGAAGGCCAGTGGAAGGACAAGAGCGGCGTCGAGCTGCCCTACGTCATCGGGCACGAGAACGCCGGAACGGTGCGCGAGGTCGGCTCGGCCGTCAGCAACACCGCACCCGGTGACCGCGTCATCCTGCACCCGCTGGTGACCTGCGGGCTGTGCCGAGCCTGCCGGTCAGGCGACGACGTGCACTGCGAGAACTCGGCGTTCCCCGGCATCAACGCCGACGGCGGGATGGCCGAGCTGATGCTGACCAACGCCCGCGCGGTCGTGCGGCTCGACGGGGGACTGGAGCCCGCCGACGTCGCCGCGCTCGCCGACGCCGGGCTGACCGCCTACCACGCGGTGCGCAAGGCGGTGCCGCTGCTGCACGCGGGCAGCCACGTGGTGCTCATCGGAGCGGGCGGGCTCGGCCACATCGGTCTCCAATCCCTGCTGGCCATGACCCCCGCGGAGATCACCGTCATCGACCGCTCGCAGGAGGCGCTGGAGCTCGCGTCGCAGCTCGGCGCGCACCACGCGGTCCTCGCCGACGGCTCACAGGTGGCCGAGGCGCTGGAGATCACCGGCGGCGGGGGTGCGCACGTGGTGCTCGACTTCGTCGGCGAGGGCGGCACCGAGGCCGAAGGCGTGGCGCTGACCAGGCAGGCGGGCAGCTACTTCGTCATCGGGTACGGCGGACGGGTCGAGATCCCGACCATCGACGTGATCTCCCGCGAGATCAACGTGATCGGCAACCTCGTCGGCTCCTACAACGACCTCGAGGAGCTGATGGCGCTGACCGCGCGAGGCGAGGTCTCGCTGCGCACCCGCAAGTACTCGCTGGACGAGGCGCTCGACGCGCTCGCCGACCTCGACGCGGGCCGCATCCCTAGCGGCCGGGCGATCCTCGTGCCCTAGGAAAGGAAGCGGACATGTACGTCAAGGACGACGAGCGGTACTTCATCGTGGACGGTCACATCCACTTCTGGGACGGCACCCCGGCCAACCAGGCCAACCGCTACGGAACCGGGTTCCTCAACTGCTTCTACGACTACCACTCCAACCTCAGCCCGGAGGAGGACAAGTGGTCGCTGGAGCACTTCCAGCTGCAGAGCGAGCAGGACCTGATGCACGACCTGTTCGAGGTCGGCTACGTCGACAAGGCGATCTTCCAGCCGACCTACCTGACCGACTTCTTCGTCAACGGTTTCAACACCACCGAACGCGACGGCACGCTCGCCGAGAAGTACCCGGATCGCTTCATCGTCAACGGCAGCTGGGACCCGCGCGACGAGGACGAGGGCCTGGTCGCCCTGGAGCGGCTGACCGAGCGCTGGAACCTGCGCGGCGTCAAGCTCTACACCGCCGAGTGGAAGGGCGCGTCGAAGGGCTGGAAGCTCTCCGACCCGTGGTCCTACCGCTACCTGGACAAGTGCCGGGAACTGGGCATCCGCAACATCCACGTGCACAAGGGCCCGACGATCTACCCGCTCAACCGCGACGCCTTCGACGTCGCCGACGTCGACGACGCGGCCACCGAGTTCCCGGAGCTGAACTTCATCGTCGAGCACTGCGGACTGCCGAGGCTGGAGGACTTCTGCTGGATCGCCACCCAGGAGCCCAACGTCTACGGCGGACTGGCGGTGGCGATGCCGTTCATCCACTCCCGGCCGCGCTACTTCGCCCAGATCATCGGCGAACTGCTGTACTGGCTCGACGAGAACCGGTTGACCTTCGCCAGCGACTACGCGATCTGGACGCCGAAGTGGCTGATCGAGAAATTCGTCGACTTCCAGATCCCGGAGGACATGCAGTCCGAGTACGGGGTGCTCACGCCGGACATCAAGCGCAAGGTGCTGGGCCTGAACATGGCCAAGCTCTACGACATCGAGGTCCCGGTGCAGATCCCGTCCGCGCGCGAGGCGGTGGCCCCGTGACCACGACATCCACTGTGGACCGAGAGACCGTGGTCCGGGCGCTGGGCGAGGTGGTCGACCCGGAACTGGACCGGGCTATCACCGAGCTGGGCTTCGTCGCCCGCTGCGAGGTGGAGCGGGGGAGGGTGGAGGTCGACCTGCGGTTGCCCACCTACTTCTGCGCCCCCAACTTCGCCTACCTGATGGTCGCCGACGCTCACGACGCGATCGCCGCGCTGCCCGGGGTCGGTACCGCGTCGGTTCGCCTCGTCGACCACTTCGCCGCGGAGGAGATCAACGCCGGGGTCGCGGCGGGGGAGGGCTTCGACGCGGCGTTCCCCGGCCTCGCCTCCGGTGAGCTCGACGAGCTGCGCGCGGTGTTCTTCCGCAAGGCGCACGCTGCCGAGCAGGAGCGGCTCGCTGCCGGGCTGCTGAAATCCGGCCGCACGCACGGAGATCTCACCTCGCTCACCCTCGCCGACGTCCCGGACACCTCGGCGCTGCGCCGGCACCGCAGGCGCCTCCACCTCCGCCACGACGACGAGGCGCCCCTGCTCCTCGACGACGCCGGACGGCCCCTCCGCGAGGACGACCTCCCGGCCCGCCTCAGGATCGCCCGCACCACCAGGATCAGCATCGAAGCCAACAAGACCTGGTGCGAAGGCCTCCTCACCACCAGATACCCCCACCCCTAACCCGACCGACCGGGCGCGGGGCCCGGCGGAACCCGGCCGTTCCCTGTTGCGAGGAGCGCACCAAGTCCCAGTTTTAGTCCAAACCGAGCCATGATCATGTCCGGAATGTCCGCTCAGTTCGGACTAAAACTGGGACTTGGCGACCACGCGGAGGTCTGGCTACCTGGGGACTTCGAAGGAAACGTGCTGGTTGTGGGGTTGCGTCGGGTGTGGTGGGAAAATTTGGTAGTGATGATGAGTTCAGTGTGGAGTGAAATTAAATCTGGGAAATCGGGGGCTTCGGCGGGAGGTGGTGGCGTCAGACCGGGGGTAGGGGTTGGCACTGGCCGAGGAGGTCGGCGAAGGGGTCGCCCGTGGTGTTGATGCGGTCGAGGACTGTGCGGATGGTCCAGCGGTCCGGGGTGAGGCCGGGGTCGTCGAGCTCATCCCACTCCAGCGGGACCGAGACCGGGGCGCCGGGGCGCGGACGGGCGCTGTAGGGGGCGACCAAGGTCTTGTTGAGGACGTTCTGGGTGTAGTCGAGCCGTGCCAGGCCGCGGCGTTCCGACTTCGTCCACGCCCAGCTGATCAGCTCGGGGACGGTGTTGCCGACGGCGCGCGAGACCTTCTCCACCCACTCGCGGGTCTCGGCGTAGGTGTAGCGGGGTTCGATGGGCACCCAGATCTGGATCCCGCGCTGCCCGGTCACCTTCGGCTTCGCGACGACTCCCAGGTGATCCATCGCCGCTCGGTGCAGCCGTGCCAGCGTCAGCACCTCGTCGAAGCTCGTCAGCTCGCCGGGGTCGATGTCGAACAGCGCCCAGCTCGGGTGCTCGACGTCGCTGGTCGGGGAGGTCCACGGGTGCAGTTCCAGCGCGGCGTAGTTGGCCAGCCACGCCAGCGCGGCCGGGCTGTCGGGGACGATGTAGCGCTGGACGTCGTCGGGGTCGGCGGCCGGGTACTCCCAGGTGCTCAGCCAGTCCGGCGCGTGGCTCGGCGCTTCCTTGTGCCAGAAGCCCGCCGCATCAACGCCGTTGGGGAAGCGGTGGCTGTTGAGCGCCCGGTCGGCCAGGTACGGCAGCATCACCGGCGCGATGCGCGCGTAGTAGGCGACCAGCTCCCGCTTGGTGATCGGCTCCTCGCCGTCGCGCCCCGGGAACAGGACCTTGTCCAGGTTGGTCAGCGAGACCCGGTGGCCCTGCAAGGTCCAGGTCCCCTTGGACTTCAGGGCCGCCAGCTCGTCGAGCTCGGCATCGGTGGGCGGATCCCACCTCGGCCGGAGCCGGACCTCGGCCTGGTCGGCGGGCAGCTCGGCGTGCCACACGGCGTCCGGTGCGGCGGCGACCTCCTCGTTGGTGCGCCCGCTCTTGACCGACGCCGGGTGTTCTTCGGGGTCCCAGCCGTCCTCGGCGTGCTCGTCGTGCTTGTGCAGCAGCAGCCACTGCTTCTCGCCGCGGCGGACGAGGACGAACCGGCCGCGCAGCTTCTGCCCGTCGAGGTCGAAGTGCAAGGTGCCCGCTTCGAGCGCTGCGGCCGGATCGTCCTCGCCCGGCGTCCACGTGCCCCGGTCCCACACGATCACGTCGCCGCCGCCGTACTCACCGGCGGGGATGATGCCCTCGAAGTCCGCGTACTCCAGCGGGTGGTCCTCGACCTGCACCGCCATCCTGCGCACCGAGGCGTCCAGCGTCGGCCCCTTGGGCACCGCCCAGCTCCACAGCGCGCCGTCGAACTCCAGCCGCAGGTCGTAGTGCCTGCGCCGGGCGCGGTGGCGCTGCACGACGAACCGGTCACCGGTTCCGGTGGCCCCGTCGCCGCGCGGCTCGGCGGTGCGCTCGAAGTCGCGCATCCGCCGGTACGTCGCCAGCCGACTCTCGTTCACGAGCTCAGCGTGACACGGCGGAACGCCGACCACATCGCTCATGAGACCGGGCTCGGCGTCGTCGATCGACCGGTGTGACGGGGGAGTGGCCTAATATTGGTTGAAATCGAAAGGAGTTTGACCATGCCGCAGCCTGAAGGGTCCGAGCTGGAGGCGATCCGGGCTCGTCGCGACGAGCTCCGCGACCAGTACCTGATCGCCGGCGCGGAACGTCCGGCGCCCACCGTCCGGGGCTTCCACCACGTCGCGCTGATCTGCAAGGACGTCGAGGAGACGATCCGCTTCTACCAGGAGCTGCTGGGCTTCCCGCTGGTCGAGCTGGTGGAGAACCGCGACTACGCGGGCTCCAGCCACTTCTTCTTCGACGTCGGCAACCGCAACCTGCTGGGGTTCTTCGACTTCCCGGGCCACGACCACCCGCCGTTCGAGGAGACGATCGGCGCGGTTCAGCACATCGCGCTGTCGACCGATGCGGAGAACTTCGCCGCCGCCCGCACGCGCCTCGACGACGCCGGGATCACCTACGTGGGGCCGGATCGCGGGATCGACGACAGCCTCTACATCCGCGACCCGAACGGGATCGGGCTGGAGTTCTACCGCGAGGAGCTCGCGGTGTTCAACGGAACCCCGCTGCTGGACTGACGGAACCGCACTGGTTCTCCGCTGGGTTCTCGGGCCGGAGTCCAGTGGTGGAGGTGGGGTGGAGGGAAGTTTTCATGAAAACTTCCCCCACCCCATACCCGGACGGCGGGAGCCGAGGGTCATTGTCGGACGACGGGAGCCGAGGGCGGGTGTCTGCGCTGCGTAGACTGCCGTCGTGGAGTTGTTGCGCGGGCCGTTGGGCGTGGCCGGGGATCAGGCGTGGGAGGTCGCGACCGCGCACGCCATGCTGCGGCGGATCAGCGAAGGCGAGTCCTCCGCGGTGCTGCGGGTCTACCGGCCCGATGCCCGGGTGGTCGCCTTCGGGCGCCGGGACAGCCTCCTGCGCGGGTTCCCGGAAGCCGTCGCCGTGGCACGCGAGGCGGGGTTCACGCCGGTGTTGCGCGCGCCGGGCGGACGGGCCGTGGCCTACACCGAGAACTCGCTGGTCGTCGACCACGCTGGTCCCGATCAGGGCAGGCTCGCGGGGATGGACGAGCGGTTCGTCGGCTACGCCGAGCTGTGGTCCGGGGTGCTGGCCGCGCACGGGGTCGATGCCCAGGTCGGGGCCGTCCCCGGCGAGTACTGCCCGGGCGCGCACAGCGTGAACGCCCGGGGCCGGGTGAAGCTCGTCGGCACGGCGCAGCGGATGGTGCGCGGTGCGTGGTTGTTCAGCGCGGTGGCGATCCTCGACGACGCCGACGTGCTGCGCCCGCTGCTCACCGAGATCTACCGAGCCCTGGACCTGCCCTTCGACGACGACTCCGTTGGCTCGATCGCCGACGAGGCGCCGGGCGGCTCGGTGGCGGGGTTCGAGGACTCGCTCATCGCCGCGTACGACCGCGAGTTCGGGCTCTCCCCGGCGGCGTTGCCGGAGGAGCTGCTGACGCGGGCCAAGGCGCTGGTCGATGACCACCGCGTCACCGCGTGACCGGCAGCGTCAGCAGCGCGGGACCGTTGGGCGTGCGCAGCTCCAGCGACCGGATCTCGTTGCGCCGCAACGGCGTCGTCACCTTCAGCACCGCGTTGTTGTCGGGCATCGCGAACCACCTCGCCAGCTCCTCGGTGCTGCCGTCGCGGCGCACGACGACCAGGACGTAGTCGCCGCCACGCCCGCCCTGGTACTCGCAGTCCACGTCGACGCGGGTTCCCGAGGGCAGGTCGCTGAGGTTGACGCTGGCCGCGACCGGGTAGGCGCCCAGCGCGGTCATCTCGGTCCCGGGGCCGGAATCGGTGAGCCGGGTGGAGAACGCCATCGCCGCGCAGGCGGCCAGGGCGACCACGCCTGCTGCCGCGGTCGCCGCGACGCGCCGCGCTCTGCTGCTGCGCACTTCGGCGAGCAGCTCGGGCAGCCGGTCGGCGGGTTCGGCGGCGCCGTCGCACTGGGCGGGGTCCACCTGCGCGAGCAGCCCGGGCAGCCCGGCCAGCTGTCCGACGGCGGTGGTGCAGTGCGCACAACCGGCCAGGTGCCGCTCGAACGCGGCTCTGTCCTCGGGTGAGAGCGCACCGAGCACGTAGGCGGCGTCGAAGTGGGCGAACGGATCCGAGTGCGGGTCTCGTGGCTGGTTCACCGCGTCACGCCCCTCTCCTCGAGCGCCAGGCGCAGTGCGCGCAACGCGTAGTGCGTCCGGGACTTGATCGTCCCTTCCGGGACGCCGAGCCGGGAGGCGGCATCGGCGACCGACATGCCCTGGTAGAAGCACAAGGCGAGCACTTCGCGGTGCCTGGCGCTGAGCTCGCCGAGGGCGTCGGCGACCAGCCAGCCCTGCACGGCTCGCTCGGCGTCGTCGTCCCCGACCGGCTCCGGCGGGGCGTCGGTCATGACCTCCACGCGGGAGGTGCCGGTGCGCCACTCGTCGATGGCGATCCGCCGGGCCACGGTGAGCAGCCAGGAGCGGGCGGAGCGCTCGGACTGGTCGAGGACCTTCGGGTGCCGCCATGCGCGCAGCAGCGTCTCCTGCACGACGTCCTCGGCGCGGGCCCGGTCGCCGCTGGTCAGCTGCAGCGCGTAGGACCGCAGCGCAGGTGCGTGCTGGTCGTGCAGCACGCGCATCAGCTGCGGTTCGGGGCCGTCGGTCACACCGCGGCCCGGGAGCTATCGCGGGTGAGCAGCAGCGCGGTGCCGAACAGCACGCAGCCGAGCTCGGTGATCAGGCCCCAGACCTCCTCGGAGGTGGCGAACTGCTCCTGGACGCCGAAGAACCCGACGGTCAGCGATAGCGCGTAGGCGGCGAGGGTGGCCAGGCCGAAGCCGATGGCCGCCAGGACCGGCAGCGGTGAGCGCCAGGCGAGCACGGCGATCGCGATCACGACGCCGGCCACGACGTTGATCAGGAAGGACGGGCCGACGACGGGCATGTCGCCCGCCCAGTCCAGCCAGACCACCCAGTGCACCCACGCCGAGCCCAGCAGGCCCAGCGCCACCAGTGCTCGCAACATCCACCCGACCATCGCCACGCTCCTGCCACCGCCGGAAGTTCCCGTACGGGAGTCAACACGCGGAGTCAGGGGGTTCGGTTCAATTTCGAACGGAATTGAACCGATTCGCCCACGGCCTCGTGTTCGAGCGCATGACTGATGAGACACGCTCCCGCCGCTCCGTTCTCGCCGCCGGTGGTGCCGTCGCCGGTGCCGCCGCGCTGTCGGCCTGCGGTGGTGGGGACGCCCCGCAGCCGCCCGCCAACAACCCGCCGCCCGCGCCCGCCGGGCAGTCGCTGACCCCGCTGGCATCGATCCCCGTCGGGGGAGCGATCCCGGTGCGGACGGCCGACGGCAGGCAGGCCATAGTGGCCAGGCCGGACCAGTCCGCCGTGGCGGCGTTCGACGCCGCGTGCACGCACAAGGGCTGCCCGGTCAAGCCCGCGGGCGCCGAGCTGACCTGCCCCTGCCACGGTTCGGTCTTCGACGCCGCGTCGGGCGCGGTGAGGAAGGGGCCTGCGGACCGCCCCTTGGCCGCGATCCCGGTCCGGATCGAGGGCGACCAGGTCGTCACCGCCTGAGCTGGAGGGCGAGGCCGGGGTCGTTCCCGGCCTCGCCGCAGGTGGTCCTACCCCTCAGGGGTATCTGGATCGGGGGCGAGCCTCCCTTGAAGTGGTACCCCTAGGGGGTATAGATTCGTGGTGTCGGCGCCGGGCGCCGACGTGCCCAACCCGCGAATCGAGAGGGAAGACCCGATGAGTGAGACGACCTACCGCGTGACCGGGATGACCTGCCAGCACTGCGTGGCTTCGGTGACCGAGGAGGTCGGGGCCCTGGACGGCGTGACCGACGTGTCGGTCGACCTGGCCAGCGGCGCCGTCAAGGTCGTCGGGAGCGCGGAGGAAGCAGCCGTGCGCGAGGCCGTCGAAGAGGCCGGTTACGAGCTGGCCTCATGACCTCGGTCGATGGTGGGGAGGGGGCCGACATGACCGCGGTGGAGCACTCCGCGAGCCGGACCGTGGAGCTGGCGATCTCGGGAATGACGTGCGCTTCGTGCGCGAACCGGATCGAGCGCAAGCTCAACAAGCTCGACGGTGTCGCCGCCAGCGTCAACTACGCCACCGAGAAGGCCCAGGTCACGGCCTCCGAGGAGGTCGACCCGCAGCGCCTGGTCGAGGTCGTCGAAGCCGCCGGTTACGGCGCCGCGCTGCCCACCGCCGAACCGCGGGAGGACGAACCGGCGGACGCGCTGCGGCAGCGGCTGCTCGGCTCGCTGCTCCTGTCGATCCCGGTCGTGCTGCTGTCGATGGTGCCTGCGTGGCAGTTCACCTACTGGCAGTGGATCTCGCTCGTGCTGGCCGCGCCGGTGGTCCTCGTGGGTGGGTGGCCGCTGCACAAGGCCGCGCTGGTGAACCTGCGCCACGGCGCCGCGACCATGGACACCCTGGTGTCGATGGGGACGCTCGCCGCCTTCGCCTGGTCGCTCTACGCGCTGCTGCTGGGCAACGCGGGCATGCCGGGCATGACCCACCCGTTCACGCTGACCATCGAGCGCGGCGACGCCACGAGTTCGATCTACCTGGAGGTCGCCGCAGCGGTCACCACGTTCGTGCTGGCCGGGCGCTACTTCGAGGCCCGGGCCAAGCGCCGCGCCGGTGCGGCGCTGCGCGCCCTGCTGGAGCTCGGGGCCAAGGACGTGGCGGTGCTGCGGGGCGGCGACGAGGTCCGGGTGCCCACCGACCAGCTGGTGGTGGGGGACCGCTTCGTGGTGCGGCCCGGCGAGAAGATCGCCACGGACGGGGTGGTCGAGGAGGGCGGCTCCGCCGTCGATGCCTCGATGCTCACCGGCGAGTCCGTGCCCGTCGAGGTCGGTCCCGGCGACGCGGTCGTGGGGGCCACCGTCAACGCGGGCGGACGGCTGGTCGTGCGCGCCACCCAGATCGGCTCCGGCACGCAGCTCTCGCAGATGGCGCGGATGGTCGAGGAGGCCCAGACCGGCAAGGCGCAGATCCAGCGCCTCGCGGACCGGGTTTCCGCGGTGTTCGTGCCGATCGTCATCGGCCTCGCCCTCCTGACGCTGGCGGGCTGGCTGCTCGCGGGAGCCCCCGCGACCGCCGCGTTCACCGCGGCCGTGGCGGTGCTGATCATCGCCTGTCCGTGCGCGCTGGGCCTGGCCACTCCGACCGCCCTGCTGGTCGGAACCGGCCGGGGCGCGCAGCTGGGCGTGCTCATCAAGGGCCCCGAGGTCCTGGAGTCGACCAGGCGCATCGACACGGTCGTGCTGGACAAGACCGGAACGGTCACCACCGGCCGGATGCAGCTGCTGGACGCGCACACCGCCGAGGGCACCGCCCGGGACGAGGTGCTGCGCGTCGCCGGCGCCGTGGAGAACGCCTCCGAGCACCCGATCGCCCGCGCCATCACCACCGGTGCGCGCCAGCAGGTCGGCGAGCTCCCGGAGGTCGTGGAGTTCGCGAACCTCGAAGGGCTCGGCGTCCGAGGCGTCGTCGAGGGCCGCGCCGTGCTGGCCGGACGTGCGGCGCTGCTGGAGCAGTGGGGCCTGCACCTCGACGGTCCGCTCGCCGAGGCCAAGGCGTCCGCCGAGGCCGACGGCAAGACCGCGGTGGTGCTCGCCTGGGACGGCGCGGTGCGCGCGGTGCTGGTCGTGGCCGACACGGTGAAACCGACCTCCCAGCAGGCGATCTCGCAGCTGCGCGAGCTCGGCCTGACACCGGTCCTGCTCACCGGCGACAACGCGGCCGTCGCCGGAGCGGTGGCCGCGCAGGTCGGCATCACCGAGGTGATCGCCGAGGTCATGCCGGCCGACAAGGTCGAGGTCGTCACGCGGCTGCAGGGCGAGGGCAAGGCGGTGGCGATGGTCGGTGACGGCGTCAACGACGCCGCGGCCCTGGCGCAGGCCGACCTCGGCCTGTCGATGGGAACCGGGACCGACATCGCCATCGAGGCGGGCGACCTGACCCTGGTGCGCGGTGACCTGCGCGCCGCGGTCGACGCGATCCGGCTGTCGCGGCGGACGCTGACGACCATCAGGGGCAACATGTTCTGGGCGCTGGCCTACAACGTCGCGGCGCTGCCGCTGGCGGCGGCGGGGCTGCTCAACCCCATGATTGCCGGTGCCGCGATGGCCTTCAGCTCGCTGTTCGTGGTCAGCAACAGCCTCCGGTTGCGCCGGTTCCGCACCTCGGCGCGGTAGCCGGAGAATCCCCTGCGACGCCCGCCCGGTCCGGCACCGGGCGGGCGTTTCGCGCGCTGCCGGGCTTGACCCGGTGAGGTGCAATGAGGGCATGGCGAGATTCAGCTCAACGACCTTGAAACCGGGGCAGATCGAGTCCAACGACCAGGGTGAGCGCATCGGCCGGTCGGCCGGGGGGCGCTTGGTGCAGCTGCGCCGCCGGGTCGCCGACCGCGGCTTCGCCGTCATCGTCGACGCCGAACCGCGCTCGGAGGTGCCTGCGGAGGTGCTGACCCTGGAGTGGGCCGCGGCCAACGCCGCGTTCGACAGGTTGATGCGCGAGTACTGAAGGCGCCGGGCGCACCCTGACGGTCGCGGACGTCGCGGTTTCGGTCTCACGAGCCTCGGGTAAGGCGCGACGGTCCCGACGAACGCGAGGAGGACCGATCATGCCCACCGCCGGCGACATCATGCACCCCGGTGCCCAGTGCATCGGCGAGAACGAGAGCCTGTTCCAGGCCGCGCAGATGATGCGCGATCTCGACGTCGGTTCGCTGCCGATCTGCGGGCAGGACGACCGCCTGCACGGAATCCTCACCGATCGCGACATCGTGCTGCGCTGCTGCGCGCAGGGACGCGACCCCGCGCAGGTCCAAGCGGGCGAGATGGCTCAAGGCGCGCCACACTGGGTCGACGCGCGGTCCGACGTCGACCAGGTGCTGACGATGATGGAAGACCACAGGATCCGCCGGATGCCGGTCATCGCCGACCACCGCCTGGTGGGCATGATCAGCGAGGCGGACCTGGCCCAGCACCTCGGCGACGACCAGCTCGCGCACTTCGTGGAGACCATCTGCGCCGGGAAGTGAGATGACGACACGGGTGTTCGTGGTCGACGACCACGACGTGATCAGGCGTGGCATCGCCGCGCTGGTCGGCGCCGAGGAAGACCTGGAACTGGTCGGCGAGGCGGCCAGCGTCGCCGAGGCCCTGGCCTGGGTGCCGAAGAAGAACCCGCAGGTGGCGGTGCTCGACGTCCGGTTGCCCGACGGCAACGGCGTCGAGCTCTGCCGCGAGCTCCGGTCGCAGCTGCCGGAGCTGCGCTGCCTGATGCTGACCTCGTTCGACGACCACGAGGCGCTGATGGACGCGATCATGGCCGGGGCCAGCGGTTTCGTGCTCAAGGGCGTGGTCAGCGAGGAGCTGGTCAGCGCGCTGCGCACGGTCGGCGCGGGCAAGTCGTTGCTGAGCCCGCAGCGGACCGAGGCGATGCTCAACTGGCTGCGCAAGGAGCAGGAGAAGGCCGATCCGCTGCGCGAGCTGACCGCGCGGGAGCGCCAGGTGCTGGAGCTCATCGGGGAGGGGATGACCAACCGCGAGATCGCCGAGCGGATGGTCCTGGCGGAGAAGACCATCAAGAACTACGTGTCGCAGATGCTGGCCAAGCTCGCGATGCGGCACCGCAGCGAGGCTGCGGTCCTGGCGACCGAGCTGCGGCTGGACCGCGATTCCCGCAACAAGCACTGAGCGTGGGAGCTCCTCGGGGGAGGTCGTTCATGACACAACCGCCGGACCGCGACGACGCCGAGCAGGTGCTGGCGAGGTTGCTGCCCGCGCTCCGCGAGCTGCGCGACGGCAACTTCCGGCGCCGCCTGGTGGTCAGCGGTGACGGTCCCGCCGCCGAGGCCGCCGCGATCTACAACGAGGTCGCCGAGCGCAACCAGCGGCTGGCGGGCGAGCTGCAGCGGGTGGGGGAGTCGGTGGCGCGCGGTCAGCTGCCGGTCGCCCCGGTGTCGCTGGACGGCGACGTGGAGGGTGGCTGGGCGCTGGCGGCGGACTCGGTGAACTTCATGGCCGACAACCTCACCAGCCAGGTCCGCGACATCGCGCAGGTCGCCACGGCGGTGGCCGCGGGCGATCTGACGCAGAAGATCGACGTGGACGCCCAGGGCGAGATCCTGCAGCTGAAGAACACGATCAACACGATGGTCGACCAGCTCTCGGCGTTCGCCGCGGAGGTCACGCGGGTGGCGCGGGAGGTCGGCACCGAGGGCAAGCTCGGCGGCCAGGCTCGGGTCTACGGGGTGGCGGGGATCTGGAAGGACCTCACCGACAACGTCAACATCATGGCCGACAACCTGACCAACCAGGTCCGGGGCATCGCCCAGGTGACCACCGCCGTGGCGCAGGGCGACCTGTCGAAGAAGATCGACGTCAACGCGCGCGGCGAGATCCTGGAGCTCAAGACGACCATCAACACGATGGTCGACCAGCTCTCGGCGTTCGCCGCGGAGGTCACGCGGGTGGCGCGGGAGGTCGGCACCGAGGGCAAGCTCGGCGGTCAGGCGGAAGTCGCCGACGTCTCCGGCACGTGGCGGCGGCTGACCGAGAGCGTCAACCGGCTCGCGGGGAACCTGACCACCCAGGTCCGGGCCATCGCCCAGGTCGCCACGGCGGTCACCGAAGGGGACCTGACCAGGCAGATCACCGTGGACGCCTCGGGCGAGGTGGCCGAGCTCAAGGACAACATCAACGCGATGATCAGCAATCTCAAGGAGACGACCCGCGCCAACCAGGAGCAGGACTGGCTCAAGACGAACCTCGCCCGGATCTCGGCGCTGATGCAGGGGCAGCACGACCTGGACGCGCTCGCGCAGCTGATCATGTCGGAGCTCGCGCCGCTGGTGTCGGCCCTGCAGGGCGCGTTCTTCCTGACCCGCACCACCGAGGACGGCCACCGATACCTGGAGCACGCCGCCGGCTACGGCCACCCGCCGCCGCGTCACGGTCCGCCGCTGCGGTTCGACTTCGGCGAATCCCTGGTCGGGCAGGCGGCGGTCGACCGCAAGTCGATCCTGGTGGAGAACGCGCCACCGGACTACATCCGGGTCGCCTCCGGGCTCGGGCAGTCAGCGCCGACCAGCGTGGCGATCGTGCCGGTGCTGTTCGAGGGCGCGGTCCTGGGCGTCATCGAGCTCGCCGGGGTCCACCGGTTCAGCTCCGTGCACCTGGACCTGCTGGAACGGCTCAAGGAGTCGATCGGCGTCGAGGTCAACACCATCGTGGTCAACACGCGGACCGAAGCGCTGCTGGGTGAATCCCAGCACCTGGCCAGCGAGCTGCAAGCGCGCTCCGAGCAGCTCCAGCACCAGCAGGACGAGCTGCAGCGCTCCAACATCGAGCTGGAGGACAAGGCGGCGCTGCTGGCCAGCCGGAACAAGGACATCGAGCTCAAGAACATCGAGATCGAGCAGGCCAGGCAGGAGCTGGAGGAGCGGGCCCGGCAGCTCTCCCAGGCGTCGGCCTACAAGTCGGAGTTCCTGGCCAACATGTCCCACGAGCTGCGCACACCGCTCAACAGCGTGCTGATCCTGGCCAAGCTGCTGGCCGACAACATGGACGGCAACCTCACGCCGCAGCAGGTGGACCTGGCCAGGACCGTGCACCAGGCCGGATCCGACCTGCTGCAGCTGATCAACGACGTGCTCGACCTGTCCAAGGTCGAGGCGGGCCAGATGCACCTGCTCCCCGAGGACGTCGAGATCGGGGAGCTGGCGCGCAGCGTGGAGTCGATGTACCGGCCGGTCGCGGCCGACAAGGGACTGGACTTCAACGTGGTCGTCGCGCCGTCGCTGCCGCCGAGCCTGCACACCGACCGCAGCCGCCTGGAGCAGATCGTGCGGAACCTGCTGTCCAACGCGGTGAAGTTCACCGATCGCGGCAGCGTCGAACTGCGCATCCGCCCGGCCCAGCCCACGGAGGTCAACCTCGGGGCGCTGCGCCGGGCGCGGCAGCGCATCGTGTTCTCCGTGCGCGACACCGGCATCGGCATCCCCGCCGACAAGCTCTCGCTGGTGTTCGAGGCGTTCCAGCAGGTCGACGGGACCACGGTGCGCAAGTACGGCGGCACAGGCCTGGGACTGTCGATCAGCCGGGAGCTGACCACGCTGCTGGGCGGGGAGCTCCAGGTCCGCAGCGAGCCCGGCCAGGGCAGCACCTTCAGCCTCTACCTGTCGACGGAATCGATGGCGGAACCGCCGGCCCAGCCCGCGCTGCCGGAAGCCGAGGAAGCGCCGCCGGAGGAGACCGAGGAGATGCCGGAGGTGGAAACCCCGCCGCTGCCGCGCATTCCCTCCGACGCCGAGAACAGCTTCGACGTCTCCGCCGAGGGCATCGAACCGCCGCTGCGCTCCACCGAGCTGATCAACCAGGACACCCAGCCGCACGTGCACCGCGCCGCGGAACCCGCCCAACGCGGTGCGCTGCAGTTCAACTCGGAGAAGGTGCTGGTCGTCGACGACGACGAGCGCAGCGTGCACGCCATGCGGGTGCTGCTGGAGCAGCACGGCCTGCAGGTCGTCAACGCCGACAACGCGCTGGGCGCGCTGAGCGAACTGCGCAGGCACAACGACCTCGTCATCGTCCTGATGGACGTGATGATGCCGCAGCTGGACGGCAACGAGGCGATCCGCATGATCCGCGAGATGCCCCGCTACCGGGACCTGACGATCATCGCGGTGACGGCCAAGGCGATGAAGGGCGACCGGGAGCAGAGCATCGCGGCGGGCGCGACCGAGTACCTGACCAAGCCCGTGGACGCCGACCGCCTGCTCGACCTGCTCTCGGAACACCTGCCGGCGGGGATGGCCGCCGACGCGGAGTGACGGCGCACCGCGCCGAATTCGCGCACTTTGTTGCGCACTGTGCACTCCCCGGACTGGACTATTGCGTGATTCGCGCAGCGATCTCTATGGTTTAACCAAGCCCGGCGGGGGGTGCTCGTTGGGTGTTTCGGCGAGCAGAAGAGCAGGTGATCATGGGATCGCGAGTCCTGGTCGTAGCCGATGACCTCAGCGGTGCAGGTGATTCCGGAGTTCCCTTCGCGCTGCGCGAAATGCGCACCCTGCTGGCGTTGGACGACACCGGCGACGCCGAGGTGTTCGTGGCCGACACCGACAGCAGGCACATCGAACCCGATCTCGCGGCCAAGCGCGTCCACGAAGCGCTGGACGGGCACGCGCACGGCCGCGTCGTCTTCAAGAAGATCGACTCCACGCTGCGCGGCAACATCGCGGCCGAAGTCGGTGCGATCGTCGAGCACGCCGACGGAGCCGGGGTCCTGGTGTGCCCCGCCTCGCCCGCCACCGGCCGCACCGTCCTCGGCGGAGTCGTGCACATCAACGGAATTCCGCTGCACCACACCGACTTCTGGGACACCGAACCCGGAGAGCCGCCGGTGGACCTGGCTTCCGCGCTGGACGGGCTGGCGGTCCGCCACGTCGCGCTGGCCTCGGTGCGCGGAAAGCCGGCGCAACTGCGCGAACGCGTCACCCGATCGCTCGCCGAAGCCGACGTCGTCGTCTGCGACGCGGTATCGGAGAGCGACCTGCGCGCCGTGGTCACCGCGGGCTCCGCCGCGGCCGAACAACCGAAGTGGGTCGGCGCCGCGGGACTGGCCGACGCGCTGGCCGAGCTGATCCGCCCCGGCTACGACATCGAACCCCCGCCGCCGGTGGACGGGCCGGTGCTCGCCGTGGTCGGCAGCGCGAGCCGGGTCTCCCGCCAGCAGGCCGACTACCTCTCCGAACGCTTCGGCCACACCCGCCGGCTCCCCGCGCGCACCCTCGTGGGCGCCGAACCCGCCGCGCTCGCGCGCATTTCCGAGCAGCTCAGCGACGCGCTGTGCACCGGGGACGTGCTGGTGACCGTCGAAGGGCCGGTGAAGGCCGGGCTCGAACGCGAGCTCACCGCCGCGCTCGCCGAGGTGTGCGCCCCGGCGACCGAGAAGGCCGGGCTGCTGGTGCTCACCGGCGGCGAGACCGCCAGGGCCGTGCTCGGCAAGCGCGGGGTCAGCGGTTTGCGCCTGCTCAACGAACTCGAACCCGGCGTGGTGCTGGGGCGGACCATCGAGAAGCAACCCGGTTACGTCATCACCAAGGCCGGTGCCTTCGGCGCACCGGACACCCTGCACCGCGCGGTGTCCGCGGTGCGCTGCGGAAGGGCCGTCGCGTGACCTTGCCTGCCATCGCCGTCACCATGGGCGACGCCGCCGGAGTCGGGCCCGAGGTGATCGTGCGGGCGCTGGCCGAACCCGAGTTGCGCGACCTGGCCCGCCCGGTGGTGATCGGCGACGCCGCCCGGCTGGCCCGGGCCGCCGAGATCTGCGGGATCGACGCGCGCATCAAGCCCGTCTCCGGACCGGCCGAGGCCACCGACGATCCCGGTGCGATCGAGGTCATCGACCTCGGCGGCATCCCGGCGGACCTGCCCTTCGGGGAGCTGTCCTCGGTGGCGGGCGAAGGCGCCTACCGGTACGTGGCCGAGGCGGCCGAGCTGGCGATGTCGGGGGAGGTCCAGGCGATCTGCACCGCGCCGCTGAACAAGGCCGCGCTGCACGCCGCCGGACACCGCTACCCGGGCCACACCGAGCTGCTCGCGGAGCTGTGCGGGGTCCCGGAGGTGTCGATGATGTTGTCCACGGGCCAGGTCCGGGTCATCCACGTGACCACCCACATCGGGCTCGTCGACGCCATCGAGCGGATCGATCCCGGGCTCGTCGAGCGCACCGTGCGACGCGGACACCGCACCCTGGTCGACTCCGGTGTCGCCGAACCGCGCATCGCGGTGTGCGGGATCAACCCGCACGCGGGCGAGAACGGGCTGTTCGGGCACGGCGAGGAGGAGGCCAAGATCGAGCCGGGGCTTCAGGCGTGCCGCGCGGACGGGATCGACGCGCGAGGTCCGCTCCCCGCCGACACGGTGTTCTTCCGGGCCGGGCGAGGCGATTTCGACCTGGTGGTGGCGATGTACCACGACCAGGGCCACGGCCCCGTCAAGATCCTGGGGCTGGAGGCCGGGGTGAACATCACCGTCGGGCTCCCGGTCATCCGCACCTCGGTCGACCACGGCACCGCGTTCGACATCGCGGGCACCGGCGACGCTGAGGCGGGCAGCATGCTGGAGGCCCTGCGCCAGGCGGCGGCACTGGCCGGACGGCCTTGATCCGCTTCTGGGAGGATCGCGACGTGAGCGCGGATGTCGAAGGACGCCTCTCGGCGGGGCAGCGCCGGGCGTTGATAGAGCGGTTGGTGACCGAGCAGGGCGCGGTCGGCGTGGAGGAGCTGGCGGCCTCGCTGGCGGTGACGCCCTCGACGATCCGGCGCGACCTGCAGCTGCTCACCGACCAGGGCAAGCTCGCCCGCACCTACGGCGGCGCCATGCCCGCCACCAGCGCCGAACCCTCGCTCGGGCAGCGCACGGCGCTGGCCTCGGCCGAGAAGGACCGCATCGCGCAGTGGGCGGCCGAGCAGGTCTCCATCGGCGACACCGTCATCCTCGACGCGGGCACCACCACCGGGAAGCTGGCGCAGCGCCTCCGGGAGCGCACCGGGCTGACGGTGATCACCAACAGCGTCATGGCGTTGACCGAGCTGGTCGACGCCGACCCCGTGCAGGTGGTGTCGCTGGCCGGCGAGCTGCGGCACATCAGCCAGGGCTTCGTCGGCCCGCTGGCGGAGCTGACGCTGTCGCGGATCACCGCGGACAAGGCGTTCCTGGGCGCGGACGGCCTGGACTCCCGGCACGGCATCTGCGAGGCGAGCCTCCTGCAGACGCGGTTGAAGGAGCAGATGATCTCCCAGTCCCGCGAGGTCTTCATCCTCGCCGACAGCAGCAAGCTCGGCGCGAAGCCCTTCAACGCCTGGGCCCCGCTGCCGACCACCTGGACCCTGGTCACCGACACCAACGCCGGCGAGACGGAACTCGCCCCCTTCCGCTGCCTCCCCGGCGTAGACATCATCACCGTCTAGCCCGTCGCGGGGTTCTGCATGCGGGTGCTCGGCCGGTCCCAGTTTTAGTTGTGATGTCCGGGGAGGTTGTCCCGGTGGGTTGTCCGTAGACAGGTGAAGG
>NZ_BAAGZP010000038.1:0-4364 GCF_054778355.1 Saccharopolyspora tripterygii
TCGGTGACGCCACGAAGCAGCTGGACAAGATCAAGAAGAACGACGGCAAGAACGACGGCCCGGCCTCGACGAACGCGGCGAACGCCGACAACTCACCCAGAGGCGACGGCTCGCCGCCGAGCAACACCCACTCCCAGTCGGCCGACCGGTCGCTCGACACCAACGAATCCGGTTCTGGCGCTGGAGGCAATTCGAGGTCGATCGACTCGTCTGCTTCGACGACACCTTCCAACGCGCGAAACGAGAAGTCGAACCCGCGCTCGTTGGATAGGACGAACACCTGCGGGGACCCGATCGACGTCTCCACCGGGCAGATGGTGATGGCTGACACCGACGCTCGGCTCGAAGCCGCACTGCCGCTGGAGATCTCTCGCACGCACTTCTCCGGTTACAGGCTCGGGCGTTGGTTCGGTCGCGAATGGGTGTCCACACTGGACGAGCGGCTGGAAGTCGATGGTTCTGGAGCCAGCTACGTGTCCGCTGACGGCACGCTCCAGCACTTTCCACACCCCGTTGCCGGGAGTTGGGTCCACAGCGAGGATGGTCCAAGTCGTTCGCTCGGGAGAGCGGACGACGGCGGCTACTTGCTCGAAGACGCCCAGCGATCCTGCGTTCTCTACTTCGCGCCGGGTGCCGGAGTTCGCCCGCTGGCGGCGATTTTCGACCACAACGGCAACCGCATCGAGTTCAGCCGCGACGACTCCGGTGTGCCGACGGAGATCCGGCACACCGGTGGCTACCTCGTCCGCGTGGAGTCGTCCGACGACCGGATCACGGCGTTGCGTTCGGTAGGAGCAGACGGATCCGAAGTCGAACTGATGCGTTACGGCTACACCGACGGGCGCCTCACACAGGTGATCAACGCCTCCGGTCAGCCGATGCGGTTCGAGTACGACGCCGATGGGCGCATCGTGAGCTGGACCGACCGCAACGGTGAGTGGTACCGGTACACCTACGATGCGACCGGGCGCTGCGTGCGCACCGAAGGGTCCGGCGGGTTCCTCAGCGGAACGATGGAGTACGACACCGCAACTCGGATCACCTACCACACGAATTCCCTCGGTCACCGAACCGCGTTCCACATGAACGAGGCCGGTCAGGTCGTCAGGGAAGTGGACCCGCTGGGCAACGTCACCGAGTCGGAATGGGACGTCCACGACCGGTTGCTGCGCCGGACCGATCAAATTGGGCGGACGGTGCGCTACGACTACGACAGCGCTGGCAACGTCACCGCCATCACCCGGCCTGACGGCAGCACGCTGCGCCGCGAGTACAACGCGCTCGGTCTGCCGACCGTTCTCCGAGAAGCCGATGGAGCCGTCACCCGCCGCGAGTACGACGAACGGGGCAACCTGGTCAAGGAGGCCGACGCCGCAGAGGCAGCCACGATGTTCGCCTACGACGAGCGCGGCAACCTGGTCTCGATAACCGATGCGCATGGTGGCATCACTCGGGTCGAGAGCGGAATCGACGGTTTGGTCGCGAGCGTCACCGACGCCATGGGCGCGGTCACCCGGTACGAGCGTGATCAGTTCGGCCGGGTAGTCGCGATCGTCGACCCCGCTGGTGCGGTTCAGCGCCTGGGCTACACGGTGTCCGGTCAAGTCGCGTGGAGCCAGGACCCGGACGGCAACGTCCAGCGGTGGGCCTTCGATGGTGAGGGGAACGAACGCGCGCATTCCGACCAGCAAGCGACGGTTCACAGGGAATACACGCACTTCGACCTGATCAAGGCTGAGATCAGGCCGGACGGGACGAGGCTGGAGTTCACCTACGACACGGAGATGCGCCTGGTCGGTGTCACGAACGAACAGGGGCTGGTCTGGCGCTACGACTACGACTCCGCCGGGAATCTCGTCAGGGAAACAGATTTCAACGGCGCGACGGTCTCGTACCGCTACGACGCGGCGGGCCAGCTCGTCGAGAGGGTCAACGCCATGGGGGAGACGACCGAGTTCGGCTACGACCCGCTGGGCAACGTTGTGCAGCGCCGCTGTGGTACCGCGATGACGAGCTTCACCTTCAACGCGGGCGGATTGCTGCTGGAGGCGGTGAACGAGGACAGCCGCCTCACCTACACCTATGACGACCTCGGACGGGTCACCAGCGAGAGCGTCAACGGCCGCGTGGTTCGCAGCTCCTATGACGCGCTGGGCCGCCGGGTTCGTCGAAGCACGCCCTCGGGCGTGGAGAGCGTGTGGGAGTACGACGCGAACGGGCAACCGACAGGTCTGCACGTCGCCGGGCGAACGTTGGCCTTCGAGTACGACAAGCTGGGGCGGGAGATCGGTCGCCGACTGGGATCGGGAGCGATCATCAACCAGGAGTGGACTGCGTCCGGTCTCCTCCGATCTCAGGCAGTGACGAACGCCTCCGGCCAGCGCAGCCAGCAACGGTCTTTCCGCTACCGGGCAGATGGCCGGCTCATCGAGGTCGACGACATGGTCGCCGGTTCGCGCCGGTTCGCCCTTGATGGAAGGGGCCGGGTGACGGGTGTGCAAGCGGCAGGATGGGCGGAGCGGTACGCGTACGATCCCGCGGGCAATATCAGTAGCGCCGCGTGGCCAACGGCTACCGACCAGGACGCGCTCGGGGAGCGCGCCTACACCGGCACGCTGATCCGCAGCGCGGGTGCTATTCGATACGAGCACGACGCCCAGGGGCGCATGGTCGTGCGCCAGCGCAAACGACTGACGCAGGGCGTCGAGACGTGGCGCTACTCCTGGGATGCTGATGACCGACTCGTCGCAGTCGGAATGCCCGATGGGACGCAGTGGCGGTACCGCTACGACGCACTCGGGCGACGGATCTCCAAGGAACACCTCGCCGCGCTTGGAAACGTCATGGCGCGGATGGACTTCACCTGGGATGATGACGTTCTCGTCGAGCAAGCTCAATTCGATACCCGCGGAACCCGCGTCACCGTCTGGGATTACGAGCCCGGCAGTTACCGGCCGCTGATTCAGAGCGAACGGATTTCGCAGGCATCCCGGGAGTGGGTTGATGGGCAGTTCTACGCGATCGTGACCGATCTCGTCGGCGCCCCCGCCGAACTGGTCGACGATGACGGGGCGATCGCATGGTTCAGCCGCGCCAGTCTGTGGGGACGCGCTGACGACGATGCTCGCAACTCGGTGGGCATGCCGCTGCGGTTTCCCGGTCAGTACTTCGATCCAGAGACCGGGCTCCACTACAACTTCTTCCGCTATTACGACCCCGTGATCGGGCGTTTCGCAAGTCCCGATCCGATCGGGCTTTCCGGTGGGCTCAACCACCACGCCTACGTCTCCAATCCGACCACCTTGCTCGACCCGCTCGGCCTGGCCCCGACGAAGTGCACGGAGGAGCAGAAGCGGAGGACGCAGGGCGACCATGCCAGGGCGCGCAACGCGATTCCGGAGATCGCCGCGCGTTTCAGGGAGAAGCACCGAAGAACGGATCACCACATCTTCAACGGCGAGAGCACCACCGATGGCAGGACGCCGACCGGTCTGCACGCCTATTCACCACAACAACGGTTGAACGGCCGTCCAGGGCTTCCTCAGGAAATTCATCCGCAGGGGAACGTGGTCGGGCGAGAGAACAAGGTGCACGAACTCGGGCCCTACAGGCGTGACGGGGTTCCGAATCAGAAGGATCAGAGCACCATGTTCCCGAAGAACTGGTCCCAAGATGACGTCCGTGCGTATGTTGCGGTATCGGAATTCAGAAGCGAGTACCAGGACCTTCTGACGAAGCACGGGACGGGACCGGAAGCGGTCAAGAGTGCGATCACCCATGGGATGAACGTCAACTTGGTGAGGGACGGCATCACCGTCTACCCGAGTAGGTAGAGTCGGCTTCTCGTCCCACTTTCCCGTGTGCACCTCCTCGTCGGAGGACTTCGGGGAACCGTCGCTGAAGGGAGCAGCGCGCTTCTCGACGGCAGGCTTGGCGCAGCCCGAACCCCTCAGACCTCGGCCGCCAGCTTCGCGCCGAGGCCGAGCAGGACGGTGGCGGTGAGGCGGTCCATCCAGCGGCGGACGCGTTCCCGCTGGAAGAAGGCCCTGGCTCGTCCTGCCGTCCAGACCAGGGCGGGGAGCCAGACGAGGCCTGCCGCGAGGTGGATGGCGACGAGCAGGGCGCCCCAGGCCGACGCGTCCGGGCCGGTGGGCAGGAACTGCGGCAGCAGGCTCATGTAGAAGACGCCGACCTTCGGGTTGAGTAGATTCGTCATCAACCCGGCTCGGAACGCGGAACGCCCGGCTGGTGCGTCTTTGGTTGGCGTCTCAGCTTTCCTGTTGCGGGGCAACGTCTTCCACAGCGCCGAGGCGCCGAGCCAGATCAGGTAGGCGGCGCCGAGGACGCGCACCGCGGTGTAGGCC